>JAYVEB010000028.1:0-6613 GCA_043749095.1 Burkholderiales bacterium
ACCAAGGGCGTGACAGAGCCGTACCGCATGTTCACCAGCCGTGCCGAGTTCCGGCTGCAGCTGCGTGAGGACAACGCCGATGTCCGACTCACCGAGCACGGTCGCCGGCTGGGTTTGGTCGACGACGTGCGCTGGTTGGCGTTCAGCCGCAAACGCGAGGCGGTTTCACGTGAAACACATCGCTTGAAGGCCACCTGGGTGCGACCGCAAACGCTGCCGGCCGCTGACGCCGAGCGTTTGCTGGGCAAGGCGTTGGAACATGAATACAGCCTGATGGACCTGCTGCGTCGCCCCGAGGTCAACCATGACGTGCTGAGCGCCGTGGCCGCCATTGCCTGTCCGGAGGTGGTGGTTTCACGTGAAACCTTGCAGGCTGAGTTGGGCGCGACGCTGGCCGACGCGGTGATTGAGCAGATCGAGATCAGCGCGAAGTACGCCGGCTACATCGTCAAGCAGAACGACGAGGTCGAGCGGGTGGCGCGGTATGAGCATCTGGCACTGCCTGCCGATCTGGACTATGCACAGGTGTCGGCACTCAGCTACGAGGTGCGACAGACGCTGAGCCGACATCGTCCCGAAACCTTGGGCCAGGCCTCGCGGATGTCGGGCGTCACGCCCGCCGCAGTGTCTTTGCTGCTGGTGCACTTGAAGAAAGGGCGGTTAGCTGGGTTTGCCGATCTGGCCCATGCCGCCTGAGCATCCGGATCATCTACTGCGTGGGCCGCTGACCGAGGTCGTTGTTGAACTGGGCCTGCCGGCAGACCCGCAGGTCGTCGACAAGCTGTTGGGCTACCTCGACCTATTGCAGCGCTGGAACGCCACCTACAACCTGACGGCCGTGCGTGATCCGCAAGACATGCTGTGCCAGCACCTGGCTGATTGCCTGGCGGTGGTCGCACCGATGGCGCGGCAGCTGGGTTCGGCCTTGGACGATCCAGGCAGCAGCGTGCCTCGTTCGCTGCGCGTGCTCGATGTCGGCAGCGGTGGGGGCTTGCCAGGCGTGGTCCTGGCGCTGATGTTCCCGTACTTGCAGGTGGTGTGTGTCGACACCGTGGGCAAGAAGGCGGCGTTCATCCGGCAGGTGGCTGTCGAGCTGGGCTTGCGCAATCTGGGTGCCGAGCATGCCCGCGTCGAGGCGCTGAAGGGCGAGCCATACGACGTCATCACGTCCCGGGCGTTTGCGTCGCTGGTCGATTTCACCCGACTCAGTCGCGCGTCGCTGGCGCCACAAGGCGTCTGGATGGCCATGAAGGGCAAGACGCCAGCGGACGAGTTACCAGCGCTTCCCGAGGGCATCGAGGTGTTTCACGTGGAACCGCTGTCGGTTCCCGGCTTGAATGCCCAGCGCTGCCTGGTCTGGATGCGTCCGAAGCCCGAGGTTCGGCGCTGACCCGCAAAACCCGCTTCCTATAATCGCCCACACGGCCGAAGCTTGGAAAGTGCGCTTTTCCGCCTCGGCGCCGTATCCCCACACCGCTTCCGAACGAACCCCCACTTCGCCCATGGCCCGAATCTTCTGCGTCGCCAATCAAAAAGGCGGGGTCGGCAAAACCACGACTACGGTGAACCTCGCCGCCGGACTGAGCAAGGTGGGCCAGCGCGTGCTGGTGGTCGATCTGGACCCGCAGGGCAATGCCACGATGGGCTCGGGCATCGACAAGCGCACGCTTGAGCTGACGGTGTACGACGTGCTGCTGGAAAACGCCTCGATCGCCGAAGTCCGTCAGAGCAAGGAGGCAGTGGGCTACGACGTCGTCGGTGCCAACCGCGAGCTGGCCGGTGCCGAGGTGGAACTGGTGGAACTCGAACGACGAGACCAGAGGCTGAAAACTGCGCTGGCCGCGGTGGCCGCCGATTACGACTTCGTGCTGATCGACTGCCCGCCATCGCTCAGCATGCTGACGCTGAACGGGCTGTGCAGCGCGCATGGCGTGATCGTGCCGATGCAGTGCGAGTACTTCGCGCTCGAAGGACTGTCCGATCTGGTGAACACCATTAAGCAGGTGCATGCCAACCTGAACCCTGCGCTGCAGATCATCGGCCTGCTGCGGGTGATGTTCGACCCGCGCATCACGCTACAGCAGCAGGTCAGCGAACAACTCAAATCGCACTTCGGCAACAAGGTGTTCGACACCGTGATCCCGCGCAATGTGCGGCTGGCCGAAGCGCCGAGCTACGGGCTGCCCGGCGTCGTCTTCGATCCGGCGTCCAAGGGCGCGCAGGCCTTTGTGGCCTTCGCCCAGGAAATGGTCAGGCGGATCGACTCGATGTGAGCGTTTGCTTTCGATCTAAGTTCGACTGAACAGAGATCAAACACCCAGGCCCTCGTCGAGGCCCAGGTGCACATTCATCGCCTGCACCGCAGCGCCGCTGGCACCCTTGCCCAAGTTGTCCAGCCGCGCCATCAGCAACACCTGGGTGTCGCTGGCGAACACGAACAGATCGACCCGGTTCGTGTCGTTGCAGCCTTGCACATCGAAGAACCCACCCGCCAGCGTGGCCTCGTCGCACAGCGGCATCACGCGGATGAAGCGCTCGCCCGCATAGCGCTGCTGCAGCGCCGCGTGCAGGTCTGCGGCACCCACCGCGCCGCCGAGCTGCGAAAGATGTAAGGGCACACTGACAACCAACCCCCTATAGAACGGGCCAACGATCGGCATGAAAACGGGCGGCGAGGTCAGACCCGTGTGCGTTTTCATCTCGGGCAGGTGCTTGTGCGTCAACTCCAGCGCATACGGGCGCGGTGCCGCCAGCGGTTCGTCCGGCGCGGGCGATGGGCCGCCCGGTGCCAGCGCGGGTTCGTAGTCGCGGATCATGCTTTTGCCGCCGCCCGAGTAGCCGGTGATCGAGGTCGCGGTCACCGGCGCGGTGATCGGGATCAGCCCGGCATCGACCAGCGGCCGCAACAGCAGGATGAAGGCGCTGGCATGGCAACCAGGGTTCGCGATGCGTTTGCTCGCGCGGATCGCTGCCCGTTGCCCCGGCGCCAGCTCGGGCAGGCCGAAGACCCAGCCCGGCGCGGTGCGGTGCGCGGTGCTGGCGTCGATCAGACAGGTGTTGGCGTTGGTGACCAGCGCGGCGGCTTCGCGCGAGGCGGCATCGGGCAGGCACAGGAAGGCCACGTCGGCCGCGTTCAACAGGCGTGCGCGTTCGGCCATGTCCTTGCGCCGCTCCGGGGCTATGCGCAGCACCTCGATGTCGTCGCGCTGGGCGAGATACTCGTGGATGCGCAGGCCTGTCGTGCCCTCCTGGCCGTCGACGAACACACGGTGTTTCATGTAGCGCTCCCAAAGACTGAGCGGCGAGGATAAGCGAGCACGATGAATCCGCTGCGGTTCACACAACGGCCGAAGGCATGACCGAGGGCACCCAACCCCGCGTGCTGCTGCCCGGCTGGCAGGACCGCCCATTGGCAAAGCCACTGGGAGGCGCTGCATGGGCACCGCCGTGTCCGACAAGACGATTGGCTGTGGCCGCGCCGCGGCGACTGGATGGCTCGACTCGACGAGGTGCTGCTCGAAGAGGAGACACCTGCCGTGCTGGTCGCCCACAGCCTGGGCCGCGCACACGCGGCACGCCGCACGCGTCCTTGCCGCTTTGCTGGTTGCGCCGTCCGATCCACAGCGTGCAGACGCACCGCCAAACCTCTACAACTGGCGGCCCATCGTGCGCCAGCGGCTGCCGTTTGCCAGCCTGCTGATTGCCAGCAGCGATGACGTCTTGTGCGGCCCGGCGCAGGCCGCCGCACTCGCAGCCGACTGGGGCAGTGCCTGGTGCCTGCTCGGGGCGCACGGGCACCTCAACGGCGACTCGGGGCTCGGCGATTGGGATGAGGGCCGCGCCTTGCTGAAGTCGCTGGCTTGACGCACCGCGCTCGGATCGTTGGGGCCAGATCAGCGCGATACCGGACAATCTGACGATGGTCACCAAGAAACCAAAAGGCTTAGGCCTCGGCCTCGAAGCGCTGCTCGGCCCCCGCGTCAAGGAGCCCACCGATGCACCGGCCGCCGATGCTGGCGCACCGCGCAGCCTGAAGCTCGCGCAGTTGCGGCCCGGCAAATACCAGCCGCGCACGCGGATGGACGAGGGCTCGCTGTACGAACTGGCCGAAAGCATCAAGTCGCAGGGGATCATGCAGCCGATCCTGGTGCGCCGCGTCCACGACCTGCTGGACGACGCATCGCCCGACGCGCCGCACTACGAAATAATCGCCGGCGAACGCCGCGCGCGGGCGGCGAAGCTGGCGGGTCTGGACGAGGTGCCGGTGCTGGTCAGGGACGTGCCCGATGAGGCCGCCGCAGCGATGTCGCTGATCGAGAACATTCAGCGCGAAGACTTGAACCCACTGGAAGAAGCGCAAGGCCTGAAGCGCCTCACCGAGGAATTCGGCATGACGCACGAACGGGCCGCGCAAGCGGTGGGTCGCTCGCGCAGCGCTGCCAGCAACCTGCTGCGCTTGTTGAATTTGGTCGAACCCGTGCAGCAACTGCTGATGGCAGGCGACCTGGACATGGGCCACGCGCGCGCGCTGCTGTCGCTCGATGGCGCCCGGCAAATCCTGACCGCGGGTGAGATCGTCGCAAAGAAACTCAGCGTGCGCGAAGCCGAGCGACTGGTGGCTCGCGCCGATGACAGTGGCCGGCAGAAGCCGGCGGCGCGCACAAGAGCGTCCAACTCACGGGATCTGCTGCGCATCGAGCAGGAGCTCTCCGATGTGCTGACCGCGCGTGTCGAGGTGCGTGTCAAGAAGCGCACTGCGCGCGGAGAGCAGGGCGAAGTGGCGATTTCGTTCGGTTCACTCGACGAGCTCAACGGCCTGCTCGACAGGCTCGGCTTGTCGAAGCGCTGATCGCGCCTACCTCGCATCACTGCCACCTGCAAGCGGGTCGTCAGCGCCAACGCTGGCTGCCGCGTTAGGCACACAGGGGTCTGCGCTGCATCAGGGAACCGTGCGCTTTGTCGAAGAGTCCCTACATCGGACGGGCTTCGAAAATCGTTGAGACCAAAAGGCATACAAATTGCTGGTAATGTCGAGACGATGTGTTGGAACTGAGGGCTTGTTCACCTGCTTCTTGTGACTTGGCCAGTCGCGGTTTGGAAGAAGCTTGAACCACAGTTGGTGTCCGTGTTGATGTCGCGGAAAGCTCTGATGGAGCCCTGAAGCTAGGACTTCATCAGAACTTCCCCAGACGGTGGCGAGGTGAATCGGCCTGCCATCGTCTCCTCCATCCACAGGAGACCCACATGGACGTGATCAGTCATTTCGCCGCTCGGTTCGAGCGCACGCGTGAAGAGGAACTCTCGATCGAAGAGTACCTCGCCGAATGCAAACGCAACCGGGTTGCGTACGCCAGCGCTGCCGAGCGCATGCTGCAAGCCATCGGCGAGCCACAGACGGTGGACACCCGCAACGACCCGCGCCTGTCCAGGCTGTTCGCCAACAAGGTCATCAAGATCTACCCCGCGTTCGCCGAGTTCTACGGCATGGAAGACGCGATCGAACAGGTCGTCAGCTACTTCCGCCACGCCGCCCAAGGCCTCGAAGAAAAGAAGCAGATCCTGTATCTGCTGGGCCCAGTGGGCGGCGGCAAGAGCAGCATCGCTGAACGGCTGAAACAGCTGATGCAGGAGGTGCCGTTCTACGCGATCAAGGGATCGCCGGTGAACGAGTCGCCGCTGGGCTTGTTCGACTCGACCGAGGACGGCCCGATCCTCGAAAAGGAATACGGCATCCCGCGCCGCTACCTGCAACGTGTGCTGTCGCCATGGGCGGTCAAGCGGCTCGACGAATTCGGTGGCGACATCCGCCAATTCAAGGTCATCAAGCGCTACCCGTCGGTGTTGAAGCAGGTCGGCATCGCGAAAACCGAGCCGGGCGACGAGAACAACCAGGACATCAGCTCGCTGGTCGGCAAGGTCGATATCCGCAAGCTCGAAACCTACGCGCAGGACGACCCGGATGCCTACAGCTTCTCCGGTGGCCTGTGCCTGGCCAACCAGGGCCTGCTCGAATTCGTTGAGATGTTCAAGGCGCCGATCAAGGTGCTGCACCCGTTGCTGACCGCGACGCAGGAAAGTAACTTCAAGGGCACCGAGGGCTTCGGCGCCATCCCGTTCGATGGCATCGTGCTCGCGCACAGCAACGAGAGCGAGTGGAAGGCCTTCCGCAACAACAAGAACAACGAGGCCTTCCTCGACCGCATCTACATCGTCAAGGTGCCGTACTGCCTGCGCGTGAGTGAAGAGGTGAAGATCTACGAGAAGCTGCTGCGCGGCTCGTCGCTGGCGCAAGCCACCTGCGCGCCTGGCACGCTGAAGATGATGAGCCAGTTCGCGATCCTGACGCGGCTGAAGGAGCCCGAGAACTCCAGCCTGTATTCGAAGATGCTGGTCTACGACGGTGAGAACCTGAAGGACACCGACCCGCGTGCCAAGAGTTTCCAGGAGTACCGCGACTACGCCGGCGTCGACGAAGGCATGAGCGGCATCAGCACGCGCTTCGCTTTCAAGATCATATCCAAAGTGTTCAATTTCGACAGCACGGAGATTGCCGCCAATCCAGTGCACCTGATGTACGTGCTCGAACAACAGATCGAACGTGAACAGTTCGCCC
>JAYVEB010000029.1:0-6592 GCA_043749095.1 Burkholderiales bacterium
CCCCTTGGCACGCTCGAGAAAATCGCTCCTGCGCGATTCTGGAAGCTCGGAAATCAAGCCATCATTTTGGAATATTCCTGCCGCCCAGACTCCTAGGCGCCGTCGGTGTCGTCTACGGCGACATCGGCACCAGCCCGCTGTACGCGCTCAAGGAGGTGTTCGCGCACGGTCACGTGCCGCTGACGCCAGACAACTTCTACGGCGTGCTGTCGCTGGTGTTCTGGACGTTGACCGTCGTGGTGTCGACCAAGTACGTGATGCTGATCCTGCGCGCCGACAACAACGGCGAAGGCGGATTGATCGCCATGTTGGCGCTTGCTTCGCAGGCGGTAAAGCACCGGCCGGTGTTGCGGCAGCGGTTGTTGCTGGTCGGCATTTTCGGCACGGCGATCTTTTTCGGGGATGGAGTGATCACCCCAGCCATTTCGGTGCTGTCGGCGGTCGAGGGCCTGGAGGTCGCTGCGCCCTCGCTGCACCGCTTTGTGCTCCCGCTGACCTTGCTCGTGCTGACGGGCTTGTTCATCTTCCAGCGCTTTGGCACCGCGAGCGTCGGCCGCTTGTTCGGGCCGGTCACGGTGCTGTGGTTCGGGGTGCTGACGGCCTTGGGTGCGGTTCACATTGCCGAGAACCCGGCCGTGCTGTGGGCGCTGAGCCCGCACCATGCGCTGAGCTTCATCGTGTCGCAACCGGGCATCGCATTCATCGCCCTCGGCTCGGTGGTGCTGTGTGTCACCGGCGCCGAGGCGCTGTATGCGGACATGGGGCATTTCGGCAAGCGGCCGATCCGCATGGCCTGGTTCGGTCTGGTGATGCCTGCGCTGGTCATCAACTACTTCGGACAGGGCGCGATGCTGCTGGACCACCCGGAGAACGTGCGCAACCCGTTCTTCGAGATGGCGCCGGAGTGGGCGCTGTACCCGCTGATCGGCCTGGCGACCTGTGCAACGGTGATCGCGTCGCAGGCCTTGATCACCGCGGCCTTCTCGGTCACCAAGCAGGCGATCCAGCTGGGCTACCTGCCGCGATTGCGCATCGCCCACACCTCCGTCAAGGAGACCGGGCAGGTCTATGTGCCGTTCGTCAACTGGAGCCTGTACGCCTGCATCGTGCTGGCGGTCATCGTCTTCGGCTCCAGCAGCAAGCTGGCTGGCGCCTACGGCATCGCGGTGACGATCGACATGCTGATCACCACCACGATGACTTTCTTCGTCATCCGCTACGCTTGGAAATACCCGTGGTCACTGTGCATTGCCGCCGCCTTTTTCTTTTTCGTGGTCGACGCTGTGTTCTTCGCTGCCAACGCCGTCAAGCTGTTCGACGGTGGCTGGTTCCCGGTCGTGCTCGGCGCGGTGATGTTCACGCTGATGATGACCTGGAAACAGGGCCGCCTGCTGATGCACGACCGGATGCGGGACGATGCGATCGAACTGAACAGCTTCCTCGATGCGGTGTTCGTCAGCCCGCCCGTCCGCGTGCCGGGCACCGCGGTTTTCCTGGTCAGCGAGCAGGGCCTGACGCCGAACGCGCTGCTGCACAACCTGAAGCACAACAAGGTGCTGCACGAGACCAACCTGTTTGTCACTGTCACCCACCTCGAAGTGCCGTGGCTGAGCTTCGACCGGCGCTGCCAGATCGAGCCATTGGGGCGCGACTGCTGGCAGGTGACGCTGAGCTTCGGCTTCAAGAACGACCCCGACGTGCCCGAAGCACTGGAGCTGCTGAAGCTGCATGGCGTGGCGCTGGACCCAATGGACACCAGCTATTTCCTGTCGCGCGACATCGTGATTCCCACTCTGGGCCACGGCATGGCGATGTGGCGCGAAAAGCTCTTCGCCAGCATGCACCGCAACGCGGCGGCGCCGGCGGACTTCCTGCGACTGCCCACCAACCGGGTGGTGGAGCTGGGCTCCAAGGTCGAGATCTGATTCGCCTGCGCCGAGCGGCGGGTCGACTCACCCCGGGCACTGACGTCGGCTGGGTCGAGGCCGACATGCTGGCGCTGCTTGTGCAACAGTCACGGCCGCTGACCCTCAGGAACCACAGGAACCTCAGCCCATGAAACTGCTGTTTGTCGCCGATCCCCTCGAAGACTTCAACACCGCCAAGGACACCACCTTCGTGATGATGCGCGAGGCTGCCGCGCGCGGGCACGCGCTGCTGGCCTGCCTCCCGCGCGACCTGATGTGGCAGCGCGGTGGTCGCGTCACCGCCTATGTGCGTGAGATCACCCTGACGCCAGACGGCCCGGCGTGGTTCTCAGCTCGGCAGCAGCCGCCCGACGAAGTACCGGTTGTGCTGGCCGACATCGACGCCGTCGTGATGCGCAAGGACCCGCCGTTCGACAGCGAATACTTCTACGCCACACACCTGCTTGGCCAGGCCGAGCGTGAGGGCGCCCGCGTGTTCAACCGCCCGTCCGCGCTGCGCGACCACCCGGAGAAGCTGGCCATCCTGGAGTTTCCGCAGTTCATCGGCCCGACCCTCGTCACCCGCGACGCCAGCGACATCCGCCGCTTTCACGCCGAACACCAGGACATCATCCTGAAGCCGCTCGACGGCATGGGCGGCATGGGCATCTTCCGCGTCGGGCCCGATGGCCTGAACCTGGGCAGCATCATCGAAACGCTGAACCGGCACGGCGAGCAGACGGTGATGGTGCAGCGCTACCTGCCGGAGATCGTTCACGGCGACAAGAGGATTCTGCTGATCGACGGCAAACCGATACCGTTCGCGCTGGCGCGCATTCCGCAAGGCAGCGAGATCCGCGGCAACATGGCCGTGGGTGGCAAAGGGGTGGCTCAGCCGCTCGCCCCGCGCGACCGCGAGATCGCCGAAGCGATCGGCCCGGTGCTCGCCGCGCGCGGCCTGTTGCTCGTCGGCCTTGACGTGATCGGCGACTGCGTGACCGAGATCAATGTCACCAGCCCGACCGGCTTTCAGGAGATCGCCAAGCAGACCGGCTTCGACGTGGCGAAGGCGTTTGTCGATGCGCTGGAGGCGCGGCTGGCGCCTTGAGCGCAACGCTGATCCGTCACGCCGAAGTCGCCCGGCGAGGCGCCAACGAGAACGGCCGTTCGATCAGCAGGAACAAAGCACTGGTCGGGATCAGCGTCAAAGCAAACATCAACGGCAACGAGACCCAGAACAGCCACGCCGGCCCATCGGTCGCCGGCAACAGCTTCGACAGAACCAGAAACCCGGCCTTCAGCGCCAGGCCGTGCAGCAGGTAGTAGGAATAGCTCATGTTCCCCAGCCATCGCAGCGGCTTCCAGCAGAAAGCACGCGGCAGCCAGCCGCCCGCGTCGGGGCGAAAACAGCCGAGGCAAACGATGAAGAAGGCAACGAAAAGAATCCACACCCTGAGTGCGTAGCCCGCGTTCCCATCGACAGGCATCAGCGCGCTCAGCAAACCGATCGCCAGCGCCAAAAATCCCAGATGGCTGGAGGGTGTCGGTACGGCAGCGCGGCCCATCGCTTCAAATAGAAGCATTCCAGAGACGAACATGATTAGCCGGATGGGCCCACCATCCCAGGCGCAATAGAGGCTGGCGGCCACGGCCACGCAGAGAAAGAAGGCCGCTCGCCATCGCGGGCTGCGTTCACGCAGTGCAAATAGTGCGATGACGCCGGGGATGATCAAATAATAAAACATCTCATAACTCAGCGACCACGCCACAGTAATCAGCGGTGTGATGGGGAACAAACCTGGCAGGAGCAAAATATTTTGAATGACGTAAATAATCCCTGCGAATGCCGTCGAAGGAAACTTGTTTTCATTCGGGAATATGAATGAAAGAATTGTGTAAACAATGAATACCGTGAGGAATGTGGGATAAATCCGAATGATGCGCCGAGTCATAAATTTAGAGAATTGCTGGTGGCGCGAAATCAGTGAGCCGAAAATGAGGTAGCCGCTCAAGACGAAAAATAAATCGACGCCTGAGCTTCCTATGGCATGCAGATATCTGGAAAACATCAGCAATTCTGGATAGGCTGAAAGCCAAGGCTCTATCAGCGTCGAAAAATGAACGAGAAAAACAAGGAAAACTGCGAAGCCTCGCAGTCCCTCCATCGAGCGCTGATTGACACCATCGCCGCGGGAGAGCTCAAACTTTGTTGCCAGCCAGTTCAATCTGTTTCCCAGAAGCATTGCTTGTCCGCACGGCGCGGCGCTACATCAGCAGCGTCCATTTTCCAGTGCGACTGATGCCTGTTTTTCGGCGATCACGCTGATTTTTTCAGTCAGTAACTTTGGGCGACCGCCGGCGGTGCCAGTTGCTGCCTGCTGTCGAACCACCTTGGCGAGCCGCTGATCGGGTCCACGAAGCCGATCGATCGGGCCAGCAACCGCAAGGGCTGGGCGTGGTCGTCGGTGTCGGCGGGCAGCAGTGTCGGGTACATCCTGTCCCCGACGATCGGCATGCCGAGTGCGGCGCAGTGCACGCGCAGCTGGTGGGTGCGGCCGGTCAGCGGTGTCAGGCGGTAGCGCGCGAAGTTGCCTGGTACTTCCAGCACATCGAGCAGCGTCTCGGCATTCGGCTCGCCGGGCACTTCGCGCATCCGCAGGAAGTGATCGTCCTGCACCAGCCGGCTGCGGTGCGTCAGCGGAAACCTCAGTTCGGGTCGCCACGGCGCGATCGCCTCGTAGTGTTTCGTCACCTGCCGCTGCGCGAACAAGGCCTGGTAGGCGCCGCGCGTGTCGGGCTGCACTGCGAACACGACGACGCCGGCGGTCTCGCGGTCCAGCCGGTGCAGCGGCGCCAGCGTGGCGATGCCCAGCCGGCGCTTCAGCCGTACCAACAGCGTTTCCTGCAGGTGCCTGCCGCCCGGCGTGACCGGCAGGAAATGCGGCTTGTCGGCGACGACCAGCAGTTCGTCCTGGAACAGCACGACTTCGTCGAACGGCAGGCGCCGTTCGTTGGGGATCGATCGGTAGTAGTACAGCCGAATGCCAGATCGGTACGGCTGTTGCGGCGTGACGGCAACGCCCCGCTCATCGACCAGGTCGCCCTGCTGCATGCGGGCTTGCCAGGTCGCGACCGAGACCGCCGGGAAGCGGTCGATCAGGAAGTCGCAAATCGTCCTCCACGGGCCGGGCGGCAGCGCCACGCAGCTTGGACCCACGCCGTCTTTTGTCGGCAGCGGTGGATGGGCTTTCAAGGCGAGGACTTCGAGGTACCGCTGCTGTCCTCTTCAGCCTCGACAGCGACCGCCAACTGCTGCGCGCGCCGCAGCCGCCAGGCCTCGTCCGGATCGCCGGCATACACCTGCTCGGCAGTCGTGCCGGTTTCCTGAAGGCGGGTGTCGAGCGCGATGCGGTTGTCGAAGACGAAGCACTCGCCCTCCCAGTCGCGCTCGGCGTCGGGCATCTGCACGAAGTAGCTCAGGATGCCGCCTTCGAGCTGCAGCACCGGCACGCCGCGCTCGTGCAGCCAGGCGCTGGTCTTCTCGCAGCGGATGCCGCCGGTGCAGTACATCGCGACCTGCTTGCCCTCGGCCTGCCAGGTCGGCAACTGCGCCTCGATGTAGGCCGGGAAATCACGGAAGTTGCGCACCATCGGATCGACCGAATTGCGAAAGCGGCCGAGCCGCACCTCAAAGTGGTTGCGGTTGTCGATCACGACGACATTCGGGTCGTCGAGCAGCGCGCGCCATTGCGCGGGCGGCACCTGCAGGCCGATGTGGCCGACCGTGTTCACACCTTCCACACCCAATGGCAGGATTTCAGGCCGGCTGTGCACCTTCATCCGCTGAAACGGCGGCGTGACGCAGGGGCTGCGCTTGAAGGCGATGCCGCTGAATCGATCTTCAAGGCGAGGATCGGTCGCCAGCGCGGTCTGAAACGCATCAAGCGCGGCCGCGGTGCCGGCCAGCGTGCCATTGATGCCCTCGGCAGCCACCAGCAGGCTGCCGGTCAGCTCGGCAGTCAACTCGCGCAGCGTCGATGCGGTGCCTTCCACATCCGCAATGTCGATGAACGTGTAGAAGGCGTCGTGAAGGATGTCGGGGGAGGGCATCTCGCCATTTTCGGCGCTCGGGCCGCGGGTGCATCGGGCGTGGGCGAGGGTCAACCCGCACAATCGCGGGATGGCTGTCTTCTCCCTCTCCAATGCCCACCTGGCTTTCGGCCACGTGGCCCTGCTCGACAACGCGGCGTTTTCGCTGGATACCGGTGAGCGGCTCGGCATGATCGGCCGCAACGGCGCCGGCAAGTCGTCGATGCTGAAAATCATCGCTGGCCTCGAAAAACTCGACGATGGCCTGCTGCAGATGACGCAGGGCGTGCGCATCTGCTACGTGCCGCAGGAACCGGTGTTCGATCCTGGGCACACGGTCTTCGATGCGGTCAGCGAGGGCGTCGCCGAGGCGCGCGCGGTGCGTCAGGCCTTCGAGGAGCACGCCGACGGCGTTGACCTCGATGCGCTGCAGACCCGCATCGAAGCGCTCGACGCCTGGAACTGGGAGCAGCGCGTCGACACCACGCTGCAGCAACTCCATCTCGACGGCGCGCGCGAGATCGGGCAACTGTCGGGCGGCATGAAAAAGCGTGTGGCGCTGGCACAGGCGCTGGTCGCCGTGCCCGATGTTCTGC
>JAYVEB010000030.1:0-6569 GCA_043749095.1 Burkholderiales bacterium
GATGTTCCAGATGATCCGCAACACGCACCAGCTGGCACCGCAGCACACGGTGATCGCCTACAGCGACAACTCGTCGGTGATGGAAGGCGGCGTGATCGAGCGCTGGCTGCCAGAGGGCTACACCAACGCGCCGGTCTACAGCGCTCGCCACGAGCTGGCGCATGTGCTGATGAAGGTCGAGACCCACAACCATCCGACCGCCATTTCCCCGTTCCCCGGCGCGTCCACCGGTGCCGGTGGCGAAATCCGTGACGAAGGTGCCACAGGCCGCGGCTCGAAACCGAAGGCGGGCCTGACCGGCTTCACCGTGTCGAACCTGAACCTGCCCGGCACCGACTGGGCCTGGGAGCGCTCGCCCTACGGCAAGCCGGAGCACATCGCCAGCCCGCTGCAGATCATGATCGAGGGGCCGCTGGGCGGCGCGGCGTTCAACAACGAGTTCGGGCGACCGAACCTCGCGGGCTACTTCCGCGTGTACGAGCAGAGCGTCGGTGTCGAAGGCAAACAGCAGCGACGTGGCTACCACAAGCCCATCATGATCGCCGGCGGCCTGGGCACGATCTCGGCCGTGCAGACCGACAAGGTCGCGTTCGCGGCGGGCACCTTGCTGGTTCAGCTGGGCGGCCCCGGCATGCGCATCGGCATGGGCGGCAGCGCGGCCAGTTCGATGGCGGCCGGCGCCAATGCGGCGGCGCTCGATTTCGATTCGGTGCAGCGCGGCAACCCGGAAATCCAGCGGCGCGCGCAGGAGGTCATCAACCACTGCGCGGCGCTCGGCGCAGTGAATCCGATCCTCGCGATCCACGACGTCGGTGCGGGCGGTATCTCGAATGCCTTTCCCGAACTGGTCGATGGTGCCGGGCGGGGCGCCCGCTTCGATCTGCGCCAGGTGCCGCTGGAAGAAAGCGGCATGTCGCCGAAGGAAATCTGGAGCAACGAAAGCCAGGAGCGCTACGTTCTCGCGTTGCAGCCTGACCTGCTGCCGATGTTCGACGCGATGTGCGTGCGCGAGCGCTGCCCGTATGCCGTCGTGGGCATTGCGACCGAGGCCAGGCAACTGGTGCTGGCCGACGCGCCGATGACGGCCGACAACTCGCCGGCGTCACCGGCGATCGACATGCCGATGGAGGTGCTGCTCGGCAAGCCGCCGAAGATGCATCGGGATGTGGCCCGCGTGGCGCCGGAGTTGCCGGCGCTCGACCTGACCGATGTGGCGCTGGAAGTCGTTGCGCTCGAGGTGCTGCGCCACCCGACGGTCGCGAGCAAGCGCTTTCTGATCACGATCGGCGACCGCAGCGTGGGTGGCCTGAGCCACCGCGATCCGATGGTCGGCCCCTGGCAGGTGCCGGTGGCCGACTGCGCCGTGACATTGGCCGATTACCGCGGTGTCCGCGGTGAGGCGATGAGCGTTGGCGAGCGCACGCCGCTGGCCGTCATCGATGCGCCAGCCTCGGGCCGCATGGCGGTCGGCGAGGCGCTGACCAACCTGCTGGCCGCCCCGTTTGCGCTGGAGCGCGTCAAGCTCAGCTGCAACTGGATGGCTGCGTGTGGTGAGCCCGGCGAAGACGCCGCGCTGTACGACACCGTGCGCGCGGTCGGCATGGCGTTGTGCCCAGCACTGGGCATCAGCGTGCCGGTCGGCAAGGACAGCCTGTCGATGCGCACGCGGTGGTCCGACAACGGTGAAGCGAAGCAGGTCACTGCGCCGGTCTCGCTGATCGTCTCGGCCTTCGTCACGCTCGACGATGTGCGCGGCACGCTGACGCCGCAACTGCAGCCGGGCGACACCACGTTGATCCTGATCGACCTGGGCCAGGGCAAAAATCGCATGGCCGGCTCGATGCTGGCGCAGGTGCTGAACCAGACCGGCAACGCGAGCAAAGATGGCGTGCCCGACCTCGACGACCCGGCGCAGCTGAAGGCGCTGATCGCCGCGATCAACCAGTTGCGCGGCGAATACCGCCTGCTCGCGTACCACGACCGCAGCGACGGCGGCCTGTGGGCAACGGTGTGCGAAATGGCGTTCGCCGGCCACCTGGGTGTCAGCCTGAACGTCGACATGCTGCTGGTCGAAGGCGACGGCATCAGCGACGGCCGCATGGACTGGGGCGACTCGAAGAACTGGGCCGGTCAGGTCGGCGCTCGGCGTCAGGAGCTGACGCTGAAGGCGCTGTTCAACGAGGAACTCGGTGTCGTGATCCAGGTACCGACCGCGGTGCGCAACGAGGTGATGCAGACACTGCGGGCGCACGGCCTGTCGAAGCACAGCCACGTCATCGGCAAGCCGAATGACCGCGGCGTGGTCGAGGTCTGGCGCGACACCAAGAACGTGTTCAGGGCATCGCTGCGCGAGCTGCAGCAGGTGTGGGACGAGGTCAGCTGGCGCATCGCACGTTTGCGCGACAACCCGGCCTCTGCCGATGCAGAGCACGAGGCCGCGGGTCGGGTCGATGACGCCGGCCTGCACCTGCACCTGAGTTTCGACCCGGCCGAAGACGTGGCCGCGCCGTTCATCCACACGGCACGCCCAAAGCTCGCGATCCTGCGTGAACAAGGCGTCAACAGCCAGGTCGAGATGAGCTACGCGATGGCGCTGGCCGGCTTCGACACCTACGACGTGCACATGAGCGACCTGCAAGGCGGTCGTGCCCGGCTCGACCAGTTCATCGGCTTCGTCGCCTGTGGCGGCTTCAGCTACGGCGACACCTTGGGCGCGGGCGAAGGCTGGGCGCGGTCGATCCTGTTCAACCCACAACTCGCCGATCAGTTCGCCGCCTTCTTCAATCGCCAGGACACCTTTGCGCTCGGCGTGTGCAACGGTTGCCAGATGATGGCGGCCTTGTCGCCGATCATCCCCGGCGCGCAGGCGTGGCCTAAGTTCACCCGCAACCGCAGCGAACAGTTCGAGGCGCGGCTCAGTCTGGTCGAGGTGCTGGACAGCCCGTCGATCCTGTTCACCGGCATGGCCGGCAGCCGGCTGCCGGTGGCGGTGTCGCATGGCGAGGGCTATGCCGACTTTTCCCAGCGCGGCGACATCCAGGCCGTGCACCGCGCGATGCGCTTCGTAGATCACGCGGGCCAGGCCACCGAGGCCTACCCGTTCAACCCGAACGGCAGCCCGGGCGGGTTGACCTCGGTGACCACGCCGGACGGTCGCTACACCGTGCTGATGCCGCATGCCGAGCGCGTGTTCCGCAACCTGCAGATGGGCTGGACGCCGGGCGCGCCGAGCGAACCGAGCCCCTGGATGAGGATGTTTCGCAACGCGCGGCGCTGGGTGGGCTAGCGCGAGCCATTAGCATCTGAGCCAACCTGCCACGTCGATCCGATCCACCCGATCCACTTCCGAGATGTCGATGAACAGATTCCTACAGATGCTGCTGTGGCTGGTGATGGTTGGTGTGGCGGCCGGATGCTCGCAGCTGCCGATGCGCGATCCGCTGCGGATCAGTCTGGTCGGCATCGAGCCGCTGCCGGGGCAGGGCCTGGAGTTGCGCATGGCGATGAAGCTGCGGGTGCAGAACCCGAATGACACACCGGTCGACTTCGACGGTGTGGCGCTCGAGGTCGATCTGCGCGGCCTGAGCTTCGCCAGCGGCGTCAGCGATCAGGTGGGATCGGTGCCGCGCTACAGCGAATTGGTGATCTCGGTGCCGGTGTCAGTGTCGGCCATCTCGGTGCTGCGCCAGGGGCTCAGCTTCGCCAACGGCGACCGCTCCAGCGTCACCTACGCGATCCGCGGCAAGATCGGCGGATCGATGCTCAGCGGGTCCACCTTCAAGGCCAACGGCCAGATCGAGCTGCCGACCTCGCTGCTCGGCTCCACCACGCCTTGAGTCGGATGCGAGCGGCGTGATGGCGCCGTCGGGCGGCAAGGCCGGTGGCGTCGATCGCTACGAGCGGCTCGATGCACTGCGCGGCGTGGCCATCGTCTGGATGGCCGCCTTCCATTTCTGCTTCGACCTGAATTACTACGGCTTCATCTGGCAGGACTTCCACACCGACCCGCTGTGGACGGTGCAGCGCAGCGCCATCGTCACGCTGTTCCTGTTCTGCGTCGGCCTCGGGCAGGCGGTGGCGCTGGATCAGGGCCAGTCGGTGCAGCGCTTCTGGCGCCGCTGGGCGCAGATTGCCGGCTGCGCGGTGGGGGTCAGCGCAGGCTCGGCCTTGATGTTCCCGCAGACCTACATCAGCTTCGGTGTGCTGCACGGCATTGCGATGATGTTGCTGCTGCTGCGGCTGGCGGCACCGGCGAGACGCTGGCTCTGGCCGCTGGGTTTGGTGGCGCTGCTGATACCGGTGCTCATTCAACACCCGTTCTTCGACACCCGCGCCACCAACTGGGTCGGCCTGGTCACCCACAAGCCGATCACCGAAGACTATGTGCCGGTGCTGCCGTGGCTGGGTGCGGCGTTATGGGGGCTAGCGGCTGGGCAGTGGGCCTTGCGTCATCGCCCGGCGTGGCTGAACGGCGCTCTGCCGGCGGCACTGCGGCTTCCCGGGCGACCGCTGGCCGTGCTCGGCCGCTGGAGCCTCAGTTTCTACATGCTGCACCAGCCGGTGCTGATCGGTGCGGTGATGACGGCGGCCTGGTTGCTGCACCGGCAGCCATGACGCAGTCGGGCTGGCCGAGCCCAGCCGCTACCATCGGTCGATGAGCAACAAGATCCTGTTCGGCTTCCACGCCGTCACCGTCCGGCTGAAGACCACGCCGAAATCCGTCGTCGAGATCCACATCGACACCTCCCGCCGAGACCAGCGCATGCGCCAGTTCGTCGAGCGCTGCACTGCCGCAGGCTCGAAGCTGATCGACAGCGACGACGCCCGGCTGCAGAAGCTGTGTGGCACGCACCGTCACCAGGGCGTGGTCGCACGCGTCGAGCCGGTGGCACTGAGCCGGTCGATCGACGACACGCTGGACGAGCTCGATGCCGCCTCTGGCAACCCACTGCTGCTGGTGCTCGACGGCATCACCGACCCGCACAACCTCGGCGCCTGCCTGCGCGTGGCCGACGGTGCCGGCGCGCACGCGGTGCTCGCGCCGAAGGACCACGCGGTCGGTGTCAACGCGACGGTGGCCAAGGTGTCGAGCGGTGCGTCAGGCACGGTGCCGTATTTCATGGTGACCAACCTGGCGCGCACGCTCAACGAGCTGAAGGACCGCAACATCCGCATCATCGGCACGTCGGACACCGCGGCGCAATCGCTGTACGACATCGACCTGAGCGGCCCCGTGGCGCTGGTGCTGGGTGCCGAAGGCGCGGGCATGCGGCAATTGACGACCAAGACCTGCGATGAACTGGTCAGCCTGCCGATGCGCGGCGCGGTCGAGAGCCTGAACGTGTCGGTCGCCAGCGGCGTGTGTTTGTACGAGGCGCTGCGCCAGCGGCGTGCGAAAGAAGGATCACTCGGATGACCTGAAGCTGGACACGTCGTCGGTCGCCTCAGGCGCCGACGACAACGCCGTGCTCAGGCGTAGCGCAGCACTGTCACCTTGCCCCAGAACACGCGGTACGAGAACACGGTGTACGCCGCGATCGCAGGCACCGAGATGCACACGCCGATCAGGATCACCTTCAGCGCCGCGGTGCTGCTGGCCGCTTGCCAGATCGTCAGGCGGTCGATGACGACGAAGGGGTAGATGCTGTAGGCCAGGCCAATGAAGCCGAGCACGAAGACGGCGATCAGGGCGACGAAGGGCAGCCAGCACAGCGTGGTGCGCACGATGGCCTTGTCGAGCACCACCCGGGCCGTCACCAGTGCGATGCCGGTGGCGATGGGGATCACCATCAGCGCGATGATCTCGGGCAGCGTGAACCAGCGCTCCCGCACGGTGGCGCTGATCCAGGGCGTCGCCAGCGAGATCAGCACCATGCCGATCACCACCGGCGCCCAGGCCAGTTTGGCCCAGCCGATCGCCTTCAGTTGCAGCTCGCCCTCGGTCTTCATCACCAGCCACGCCGCGCCGAGCAGCGCATAGGCCGCTGGCAGCGCGAATGCGATGGCGGCGGCGAAAACGGGATAGTTCCAGCCCTCGCCGAAGCCGCTGATGTAGCGGCCGAGCATCCAGCCCTGTGACAGCGAGGCCAGCATCGAGCCCGCGAAGAACAGCTTGTCCCACAGCGGCTTGGCGCTGGACTTGGCCTTGACGCGGAAGTCGAAAGCCACGCCGCGCAGCGTCAGGCCGATCAGCATCAGCGTGACCGGCATGTAGAGCTGCGACAGCACCACGCCGTGCGCCTTCGGGAAGGCGACGAGCAGGATGCCGATGCCCAGCACCAGCCAGGTTTCATTGGCGTCCCAGAACGGGCCGATCGACGCGATCAGCACGTCTTTTTCTTCGGCGGTGGCGCGTGGCATCAGCAGGCCGACGCCCAGGTCGTAGCCGTCGCTGATCACGTAGATCAGCATCGAGATGCCCATCAAGGCCATGAAGATCACCGGCAACACGGTGTCGAAGGTCATGACGCGTCCTGATTAGCGACCAACCTCAGCCGCACGAATGAACTGAGCTGGGGCGGGAGTTGAAAGGCAGGCGGCGCGCAGCAGGCGGGCCAGGATGGAGCGCA
>JAYVEB010000031.1:0-6565 GCA_043749095.1 Burkholderiales bacterium
CGGCCGCGCGCGCCACCGAAGGCACTGCCTTCCCACTTGCGGCCGGTCACCAGTTGGAACGGTCGCGTCGAAATCTCCTGCCCCGCCGCGGCCACGCCGATGATGATGCTGCGCCCCCATCCCTTGTGACAGCACTCCAGCGCCTGGCGCATCGTCGTCGTGTTGCCGATGCATTCGAAGCTGTAGTCGGCACCGCCGTCGGTGAGCTGCACGATGGCATCGACCACGTTCGGTACGTCCTTGGGGTTGATGAAGTGCGTCATGCCGAACTGGCGCGCCATCGCTTCGCGCGCCGGGTTCAGGTCGATGCCAATGATCTTGTCGGCACCCACCATGTTGGCGCCCTGGATCACGTTCAGACCGATGCCGCCGAGCCCAAACACCACCACGTTGGCGCCGGCCTCCACGCCGGCCGTGAAGATCACCGCACCCACGCCGGTGGTGACGCCGCAGCCGATGTAGCAGACCTTGTCGAAAGGCGCGTCGGGGCGGATCTTGGCGAGCGCGATCTCAGGCGCCACGATGTGGTTGGCGAACGTGCTGGTGCCCATGTAGTGCAGGATCGGTTGGCCGTTCAAACTGAAGCGGCTGCTGCCATCGGGCATCAGCCCCTTGCCCTGCGTGCCGCGGATCAGCTGGCACAGGTTGGTCTTGCGGCTCAGGCAGAACTTGCACTGCCGGCATTCGGGCGTGTACAGCGGAATGACGTGGTCGCCCGGCCTCAGGGTGGTCACGCCCGCACCCACTTCCAGCACCACGCCCGCGCCTTCGTGGCCCAGGATGGCCGGGAACAGGCCTTCGGGGTCGGCCCCCGAGAGCGTGTAGTGGTCGGTGTGGCAGATGCCGGTGGCCTTGATCTCCACCAGCACCTCGCCGGCCTGCGGGCCTTCGAGGTCGACGGTTTCGATGGTCAGTGGGGCGCCGGCCTTCCAGGCCACGGCTGCGCGGGTTTTCATGCGGGCTCCTCGATAGGGCTAAGTGAGATGGCGGCGGATCAACACGCGCCGCCTGGAAGCGGCGTCGGCCGCAAAGGCCATCGTGTCACAAAGTCCGTGACGGCGAAGATCGTCACGGGCCGCGAGGAGATTGTTTGTTGGAGACCAGAGCCGCACCTGCACGGCAGACAACGGCAACAACTTGGACGAGGCCCAAGCAGCGCGACGCGGCGATTCAGCCGTGCAGGCCGAAGCAGATCAAGCCGCAGACCCCTCTTGGGCCTTGCACAGTGTGTTTGAATTTCCTATGCTCGCGTTGAAGCCTTAACCACAGTCGGCGGGTGTCCACCTCGATCGCGCATCGGCGGCAGGACTTCGGTCACCTCGACGTTGGCCGCATAGCTTGAGGGGGCCCCGCAGGCCAACGCGTCTTCGCCGGCGTCGGCAACCACCTAGCCCCCAGTTCCTGGAGTTTTGATGATTCAGATTGTGTACATCAGCAGCGCCCTGGCGCCCTGGCCGACCGAGCAGTTGCTCGAGCTGCTTCAGCAGTGCCTGAAGAACAATTCGGCCCGCGGCGTGACCGGCATGCTGCTGTACGGCGAGGACACTTTTTTGCAGGCGCTGGAGGGCGACGATCTGGTGATCGACGACCTGGTCGAGAGGATCGCCCGAGATCCGCGCCACGCCAAGGTCCAGTTCCTGCACCGGCGCCCGATCGAGCGGCGCCAGTATTCGGACTGGAGCATGGGATTCAAGCGGATTTCTGACCAAGAACTGACCGGCATCAAAGGCTTGAAGAATTTCGGCGCCAAGGATTTCAACTTCGACTTCCTGGTCCGCAACGAAGGCATCGTCGATACCCTGATGGACCACTACCGCACACCGCACTGGGACCCGCTGGTGCGCGAGCTCGGTGCCAAAGACAAGGTCATCGAGCATCTCAGACAGGCGCTCTTGCAGTCGCGTGGCAACGTCGAGATCGCCACCTTGGTGCTGGAGAGCATTGCCGATGCCGGCAGGGCCGGCACCCTGAGCGACCGACACATGCGCCTTTGCGATTCCGCACTCACCGAGTTGCGCGGCAACTGAAACGCGCAGCGCTCGACGAGCGCTGCGCGCGTGTGCCGGGGATGGACCGGCGTCAACGGCGATGGACGAAACGCGTCGAGACTGCGCCACTCGACGCCCCACCGTGAGCTTGCACGACGAGCCGATCCGGACAGCGCCGAATGGTCGATCCGCCAGATGAGCGCGCAGGCCCGGCTGCACCAGCTGGCGATCAACCCGGTGATCTCCGCTGAACTTTCGCTCTCGTTTTCGACGCTGGAAGCGCTGCACCGCGCCGTGACCACGCTGACCCTGGCACTGCGCGACATCCCGCGCCCGGCGCTATTCCTGACCGCAAGGGCCTTCGCTCACTAACGAAAGCGCGGCTGCCGCAAGGCACAGGCGCTGCCCCACTTCTTCATCGGCGCGCATGCCGCAGTAGAAGGCTGGCCGCTGCTGACGCGGGACGCAGGGCGGTTTCGCACGTACTTTCCGAGTGTGGAGGTGCCGGGCCCTGGCAGCGCGGCGCCGGAGGCCTGATTTAAACCAACGGCCCTCCGCGATTCCCGGGATGGTTCAGAACTGATGCCGGAGCTCAATGAGAGGCGGCCAGCGCTCTCACACGTTGCCAGGGGTGGCCCGCCGCCCTCACCCCACCGACACCTCGTACACCACCCTCGCCTTGCGCCCCTCCGCCGCCGCGCGCCAGCGCTCGATCGCCTCGTCGCTCGGGTAGAAGCGCGCCTGTTCGCCCAGGTCCAGGTCGCCGGTGACTTCGCCGTGCGCGGCGCTGCGGTGCAGGTGCAGACGCACTGACAGGCCTTGCGGCAGGTCGCCGTGTTCGGTGGGCACGCTGCGCACCGGGAAGTCGCGCAGCAGTTCGGCCACTGGTGGCACAGCGCCGTTGACGTGCACGCTCAGGTACTTGCCGAAACGGCAGCGCGCCTCGGCCAGGCCCCACACCTGCTGCACCGTCAGCCGCAGCCCGCCCGAAAAGCGATCAGGTTGCACCTTGCCCTGCACGATGACAAGTTCGTCGTCTTTCAGCAGCTCGCGGTTCGCGTTCACCAGTTCTTCGCTGGCCACCGCTTCGATCGCTTCGGTCTTGTCGTCGAGCTTGAAGATGGCGACCTTTCCGCGCTGGCCATTGATCATGCGCAGGTCGCCGACGATGCCGGCCAGCAACTGAGGCTCGCGCGTGTCCAGCACATCGGCATTGGCACGCTTGGCGAACTGCCGCACTTCATCGGCGCTCTGATCAAACATGTGGCCCGACAGGTAGAAGCCCAGCGCGGCCTTCTCGGCCAGCAGCCGTTCCTTGATGCTCCACGGTTCGGCCTCGACCAGCGGCGGCTCCTGCGTCGAGGCGCCGTGCGAATCGTCGAAGTCGAATAGGCCGCCCTGGTTGGCGTGCGCCGCCTGCGAGTCGGCGTAGTCGAACGCGAGGCCGACGCTGGCGAGCAGTGCGGATCGCTCTTGGCCCCAGCGATCGAACGCGCCGGCCTTGATCAGCGCCTCGACGGTGCGCTTGTTGATGCGGGCACGGTCGACGCGGGCACAGAAGTCGAACAGGCTGGTGAACGGGCCCCCTTCATGGCGAGCAGCGACGATCGCCTCGATCGCGCCCTGCCCCGTGCCCTTGATCGCGCCCAGGCCATAGCGCACGCGGCCGCGCTCGCCTTTCTGCTTGCTGGCCGCATCGGGCGTGATCGGCTCGAAGCGGTAGCCGCCGGCGTTGACGTCGGGCGGCTCGAACACCACGCCCAGCGCCTTCGCGTCATCGTGGAAGATCTTCAGCTTGTCGGTGTCGTCGAGCGCCACGCTCATGTTGGCGGCGGTGAACTCGGCCAGGTAATGCACCTTCAGCCAGGCAGTGTGGTACGCCAGCAAAGCGTAGGCGGCGGCGTGCGACTTGTTGAAGCCGTAGCCGGCGAACTTCTCCATCAGGTCGAAGATCTCGTTGGCCTTCGGCTCCGCGATGCCCTTCTTCGCCGCGCCCTCGGCGAAGACGGCGCGGTGCTTCATCATCTCTTCGAGCTTCTTCTTGCCCATCGCGCGGCGCAGCAGGTCGGCACCGCCCAGCGTGTAGCCGCCGACGATCTGAGCCACCTGCATCACCTGCTCCTGGTAGACCATGATCCCGTAGGTTTCCTCGAGCACATCACGCATCAGCGGGTGCGGGTACTCGACCTCTTCGCGGCCGTGCTTGCGCGCGCAGAAGCTGGGGATCAGGTCCATCGGGCCCGGGCGGTACAGCGCGACGAGTGCGATCACGTCCTCGAACACGCTGGGCTTGGCGTCGCGCAGCATCCGCTGCATGCCCGAGCTTTCGAGCTGGAACACCGCCACCGTCTTGCCCTCGCTCATCAGGCGGTAGGCGCCGGGGTCGTCAAGCGCGATGTTTTCCAAGGCAAATTCACGCTGATCGGGGTAGCGCACGCGGATGAATTCCTTGGCCATCTCCAGGATGGTCAGCGTGGCCAGGCCCAGGAAGTCGAACTTCACCAGGCCGATCGATTCGACGTCGTCCTTGTCGAACTGGCTGACCGCGCTGTCGCTGCCGGGCTGCATGTACAGCGGGCAGAAGTCGGTGATCTTGCCCGGCGCGATCAGCACGCCACCGGCATGCATGCCGACGTTGCGCACGATGCCCTCGACGCGCTCGGCCAGCGCCAACAGCTCGGCGACTTCTTCTTCCTTCTGCTCGCGTTCCTCGATCTCGGGCGCTTCGCGGCGGGCGTAGATCACACTGGTGTCGATGTCGTTCGGTGGACGGCGCAGCGTCACCACCTTGCCCGGCGGCGCCGGCACCAGCTTCGCGATGCTGTCGACATGGCCGTAGCCCATGCCGAGCACGCGGCCGATGTCGCGCAACGCGGCCTTGGCGGCCATCGTGCCGAAGGTGACGATCTGGCTCACCGCATCGCGGCCGTATTTGTCCTTGACGTAGTCGATGACGCGGTCACGGTTGGCCTGGCAGAAGTCGATGTCGAAGTCGGGCATCGACACGCGGTCCGGGTTCAGGAAGCGCTCGAACAGCAGGTTGTATTGCAAGGGGTCGAGGTCGGTGATCTTCAGCGCATAGGCGACCAGCGAACCGGCGCCCGATCCACGCCCTGGGCCGACCGGGCAGCCGTTGGCCTTGGCCCAGTTGATGAAGTCGGCCACGATCAGGAAGTAGCCGGGGAAACCCATCTTCAGGATCGTGACGATCTCGAATTCAAGGCGTTCGACATAGCGTGGGCGTTCGGACTCGCGCTTCGCAGCATCGGGGTAAAGCTGCACCAAGCGCTCGTTCAGACCTTCGTGCGACGAGTGGCGGAAAAACGCCTCCGGCGCCATCTGCTCGCCGTTGACCACGGGCGTCGGAAACGCTGGCAGCTGCGGCTTGCCGAGCACCAGGCTCAGGCTGCAGCGCTTCGCGATCCCGACGCTGTTGACCAGCGCGCTCGGCACGTCGGCGAATAGCGCCTCCATCTCGGCCTGCGTCTTGAAATACTGCTGCGCATTGAAGCGCTTGATGCGGCGCGGGTTGGTCAGCGTTTCGCCTTCGGCCACGCAGACGCGGGCCTCGTGCGCTTCGAAGTCGTCGTTGGTCAAAAACTGCACCGGGTGTGTCGCGACCACCGGCAGCTGCAGCGCGGCGGCCAGTCGCACCGCAGCTTGCACCTGGGCCTCCTGGCCGGGCAAGCCAGCGCGTTGCAGCTCCAGGTAGAAGCGGTTCGGGAAGAGCTCCGCACAGCGCTGCGCCAGGTCGCGCGCACGAGCCGTGTCGCCGGCCACCAGCGCCTGGCCGACCAGGCCCATCTCGGCGCCCGACAGCGCAATCAAGCCGCCGTTCAGCTCGGCCAGCGCCGCCCAGGTGGTCCACGGCTGCGCCTGCGAGGCCGGGCCCAACCAGCAGCGCGTCAGCAGCTCGCACAGGTTCAGGTAGCCGGTGCGGTTCTGCACCAGCAGCAGCAGCCGGGTCGGCGCGCCGTCGCTGCCTTCGGGTTCCAGCCACACATCGGCACCGATCAGCGGCTTTATGCCTTTGGACCGGGCTGCGTTGTAGAACTTGATCGCACCGAACAGGTTGCCCAGATCGGTGATGGCCAGCGCCACCTGCTGGTCTGCGGCGGCGGCCGCGACGACCTCGTCGATGCGCAGGGTGCCGTCGACGACGGAGTATTCGGTGTGAGTGCGCAGGTGAACGAAGGTCATCTGATCGATTCTAGAGAGGCCCCCGATCAAGCCTGGCCAGTGCCGTATGGGCTGACGAGGGCGCCGAGAGTGGCGTTGCACTCATGCTCGTCACTTTCGGTCCGGGCGTTCGCCAGGCACAAACAATCTACTGGCCTGTTTGTGTCCGGGGTCACTCGCTGTGCTGGTCAAGTTTTTCCGGGTAAAACGATAGATTGTTTGATAGCCGATTGCCGCCCGAAGGCATTGGGTGGCAAGTTACGCAGCTTGGAGTGCAGCAACACGCTGTTTTAGAAGCCTACGATGTAGTCGGCAATGTCGCTCATGGCCTCGGCATGGTTGGCGTAATCGCGCTGCCAGACGCGCTCCATCTTCAGATTCAGGAAGAAGCGCTCCAT
>JAYVEB010000032.1:0-6558 GCA_043749095.1 Burkholderiales bacterium
GCCAGTTTCACGGTCTGCAGGATGCGCTCGCGACGCGCACCGTCCAGGCGTTGCAGCGCAGGCGTTTCCACATACACAGCGTGCCAGGTCACCGCGAGCTGCTGGGCCAGCCGGGCGGTGCTGCGCACCACATGCTCGGCCCCTTCGTGCGGGCCGATGCCGCACAGCAGCGCGCCTTCGGTCTGCCAGACTTGCGTGATGCGGCGGTCGCTGCGCCAGGCCTGCACATCATCTTCCACGCGGTCGGCGGTGCGGCGCAACGCCAGCTCGCGCAGCGCCATCAGGTTGCCCTTGCGGAAGAAATTCTTCGCGGCTCGCTCTGCCTGCGCCGGCAGGTACACCTTGCCGGCGGCCAGCCGCTCGATCAGCTCGTCGGCCGGTGTGTCGACCAGCACCACTTCCGCGGCCGAATCGAAGAAGGTGTCGGGCAGCGTCTCGTGTACCGCAATGCCAGTTATGCCACCGACCACGTCGTTCAGGCTCTCGAGGTGCTGCACGTTCAGCGTGCTGTAGACATCGATGCCGGCGGCCAGCAGCTCTTCCACGTCCTGCCAGCGCTTCGGGTGGCGCGAGCCGGACACATTGGAATGCGCCAGCTCGTCGACCAGCAGCAGGCTGGGCTGGCGCGCCAGCGCGCCGTCGAGGTCGAACTCGGACAGGTGCTTGCCGCGGTATGTGATCTGCGCCGCAGGCAGCACCGGCAGGCCGTCCAGCAGCGCGGCGGTGTGGCTGCGGCCATGGGTCTCGACCACGCCCGCGACCACGTCGATGCCGTTGACTTTGAGCTGATGTGCCGCCTCCAGCATCGCGCAGGTCTTGCCCACGCCGGCCGACGAGCCGAAGTAGATGCGCAGCTTGCCACGTCCTTCGCGCTGCTGGGCAGCGTGCAACTGCGCGAGCAGGGCGTCAGGGTCGGGGCGCTGCGGTTCGTTCGTCACGCGATGATGGTGTCACAGCGGCCCGGGCGGCGCGCTCCGATGCCGGCGCTCAAGAGCGGAGGTCGTTCAGTGCGAGGTTGAGCTGCAGCACATTCACGCGCGGCTCGCCGAGCAGGCCGAACAGCCGCCCTTCGGCGTGCTGAGCGATCAGTTGCTGCACCGCTTGCAACGGCAGATGCCGCGCCTTCGCGACCCGTGCTGCCTGGAACTGCGCGCCAGCCACGCTGATGTGCGGGTCGAGGCCACTGCCTGAAGCCGTGACCAGATCCACCGGGACCGGGGCGGTGTTGCCGGGGTCGGCGGCGCGCAGTGCCTCGATGCGTCCCTTGACGGCGTCGGTGAGCGCCGGGTTCAGAGGGCCCAGGTTCGAGCCGCTGGAATTTCTGGCGTTGTAGGGCATCGGGCTGGTGGCCGACGGGCGACCCCACAGGTACTTCGGGTCGCTGAAGTTCTGTCCGATCAGCGATGAGCCGACGGGCTGGCCGTTCTTCACGAGCAGGCTGCCTGCAGCCTGCTGGGGGAAGACGGCCTGGCCGATGCCGGTGACGACCAGCGGGTAGGCGATGCCGGTGAGCACGGTCAGTACGGCGAAGCAGACGATGGCCGGACGAACGATGGCGTTCATGACGATTCCTTCAGACAAGGTGCAGGGTGGACAGCAGCAGGTCGATGACCTTGATGCCGATGAAGGGCACGATCAGGCCGCCCAGGCCGTAGATCAGCACGTTGCGGCGCAGCAGCGCGGCCGCACCAATGGCGCGGTAGGCCACGCCCTTCAGCGCCAGCGGGATCAGGAACACGATGACGATCGCGTTGAAGATCACCGCCGACAGGATGGCCGACGACGGGCTGGCCAGGCCCATCACGTTCAGCGCGGCCAGCTGCGGGTAGGTGGTGACGAACATCGCCGGGATGATCGCGAAGTACTTCGACACGTCGTTGGCGATCGAGAAGGTGGTCAGCGAGCCGCGCGTCATCAGCAGCTGCTTGCCGGTCTCGACGATCTCGAGCAGCTTGGTGGGGTTGCTGTCCAGGTCGACCATGTTGCCGGCCTCTTTCGCGGCCTGGGTGCCGGTGTTCATCGCGACCGCCACGTCGGCCTGCGCCAGCGCGGGCGCGTCGTTGGTGCCGTCGCCGGTCATCGCCACCAGCCGGCCCTCGGCCTGGTAGTCGCGGATCATCTTCAGCTTGGCTTCGGGCGTGGCCTCGGCGAGGAAATCGTCGACACCGGCTTCGGCCGCGATGGCCGCGGCGGTGAGGCGGTTGTCGCCGGTGATCATCACCGTCTTGATGCCCATGCGGCGCAGTTCGGCAAAACGCTCCTTGATGCCGCCCTTGACGATGTCCTTGAGCTCCACGACGCCGAGTACCCGGGTTCCGTCGGCCACGACCAGCGGCGTGCTGCCTCGGCGCGCCACATCGTCGGCGGCGGTTTGCACATCGGGGGGGAAAACGCCACCCAGCGCCTCGACATGCTTGCGGATCGCCTGGCCAGCTCCTTTGCGCAGCTGCCGCACGCTGCCGCCGTCGCCTTCGATGTCGACGCCGCTCATCCGCGTCTGCGCGGTGAATGGCACAAAGGTGGTTTTCTGCGCCGTCAGGTCGCGCTCGCGCAGGTTGAACTTCTGCTTGGCCAACACCGTGATGCTGCGGCCTTCGGGCGTCTCGTCGGCCATCGACGCGAACTGCGCTGCGTCGGCCAGGGCCTGATCGGTCACACCCTTGGCGGAAATGAAGGCCGAGGCCTGCCGGTTTCCCAGCGTGATGGTGCCGGTCTTGTCGAGCAGCAGTACGTCGACGTCGCCAGCAGCTTCGACCGCGCGGCCTGAGGTGGCAATGACGTTGGCCGCCATCATCCGGCTCATGCCGGCCACGCCGATGGCCGACAGCAGCGCGCCGATGGTCGTCGGGATCAGGCACACCAGCAGTGCGATCAGCGCGGTGATGGTCACCGGGGTGCCCGCTTTCGCTGCCTCCACACTGAAGATCGAATACGGCAGCAGCGTCACCGTGACCACCAGGAACACGATCGTCAACGCGACCAGCAGGATCGTCAGCGCGATCTCGTTGGGCGTCTTCTGCCGCCTGGCGCCTTCGACCATCGCGATCATGCGGTCGAGGAAGGACTCGCCGGGGTTCACGCTGATGCGCACCACCAGCCAGTCTGACAGCACGCGGGTGCCGCCGGTCACTGACGAGAAATCCCCGCCGGATTCGCGGATCACCGGCGCCGATTCGCCGGTGATGGCGCTCTCGTCGACCGAAGCCACGCCTTCGATGACCTCGCCGTCGAGCGGGATCACGTCGCCCGCCTCGACCAGCACCACCGCGCCCTTGCGCAGCTCGTCAGCCTCCTGCGGGTGCCAGGAGGAGCCGTGGCGAGGTTGCTCCAGCTTCTTCGCGATGGTCTTCTTTTTCATGCCTCGCAGCGATGAGGCCTGCGCCTTGCTGCGGCCCTCGGCCATCGCTTCGGCGAAGTTGGCGAACAGCACGGTGAACCACAACCACACCGTGATCGCCAGGATGAACGACTGCGGCGCTTCGCCGTTTCCGCCGAGCGCCTGCACCCACAGGATGGTGGTGAGGATGCTGCCGGCGTAGACGACGAACATCACCGGGTTGCGCCATTGCACGCGCGGGTCGAGCTTGCCGAACGCCGAGGCGATGGCGGGCTTGATGAGTGCAGGGTCCCTCAAGGAAAACGTGGCGGAATGGTTCATGGCTTGCTCCACAGCATCAGGTGCTCGACGACGGGCCCCAGGGCCAGCGCCGGCACGTAGTTCAGCAGGCCGACCAGCACCACGGTGCCAATCAGCAGCGTGACGAACAGCGGCCCGTGCGTGGGCAGCGTGCCGGCGGTGACCGCCATGCGCTTCTTGGCCGCCAGCGAACCCGCGATGGCGAGCACCGGCACGATGACGCCGAAGCGGCCGAACCACATCGCGATGGCCAGCAGCGTGTTGTAGAAGGGCGTGTTGGCCGACAGCCCTGCGAAAGCGCTGCCGTTGTTGTTGGCCGCCGAGGTGAAGGCGTAGAGGATCTCGGAGAAGCCGTGCGCCCCGGGGCTAGCGATGCCGGCCTGGCCTGCGTCGGCCAGCACCGCGATGGCGGCACCCGCGAGCACCAGCACCGGGGTCACAAGGATGGCGATGGACGTCATCTTCATCTCGTAGGTCTCGATCTTCTTGCCCAGGTACTCGGGCGTGCGGCCGATCATCAGCCCGGCGATGAAGACCGCCAGGATGGCGAAAATCAGCATGCCGTACAGCCCCGAGCCGACGCCGCCGAACACCACTTCGCCCAACTGCATCAGCACCAGCGGCACCGCGCCGCCCAGCGGGGTGAACGAATCGTGCATCGCGTTGACGGCGCCGCACGAGGCCGCGGTGGTGATGGCGGCGAACAGCCCGGTGGCCGCGATGCCGAAGCGCGTTTCCTTGCCTTCCATGTTGCCGCAGGATTGCGTGGCGCTCACGGTCTGGTCAGCGCCCAGCGAGGTCAGCAGCGGGTTGCCCTGCTGTTCCTGCGCGGTGACGACGACCACCGAGACGACGAAGATCAAGGTCATTGCCGCGAGCACCGCCCAGCCTTGTCGCGCATCGCCGACCATGCGACCGAACATGAACACCAGCGCGGTCGGGATCAGGAAGATGGTCAGCATCTGGAAGAAGTTGGTCAGCGCCGTCGGGTTCTCGTACGGATGTGCCGAGTTGGCATTGAAGAAGCCACCGCCGTTGGTGCCGAGAATCTTGATCGCTTCCTGCGAAGCCACCGGGCCCATCGCCAGCGTCTGTCTGCCGGTCTTCAGGTCCTCCATCACCGGCGCGCCCTTGGCGTCCATCAATGGCTGGCCATCGGCCCCGTTCTTGGTCTGCTGGTAGCTGCTGACCTCGAGCGTCGTCACGCCCTTGTAGGGCGAGAAGTTCTGGATCACGCCCTGCCTGACCAGGAACACCGCGAACACCAGCGACAGCGGCAGCAGCACATAGGCCGTCACACGGGTCACATCGACCCAGAAATTACCGATGGAAGCCGACGAGCGCGCCACGAAGCCGCGGATCAGCGCGATCACGACCACGATGCCTGTGGCGGCCGACAGGAAGTTCTGCACCGCCAGAGCCAGCATCTGTGTCAGGTAGCTCATCGTCGCTTCGCCGGCGTAGCCCTGCCAGTTGGTGTTGGTGACAAAAGCGATCGCGGTGTTGAACGACGAATCGGCACTGACGGCCGCCATGCCGGCGGGATTGAGCGGCAACATCCCCTGGAATCGCTGCAAGGCATAGACCGCCAGCACCCCCAGGAAATTGAAAACCACCAGGGCGATCGCGTAGTGCCGCCACCCCATTCCGGCCGACGGGTCGATGCTGGCCAGCCGGTAGAGGGCTCGCTCAGCACCCCCGAAGGGCGCCATCCACCGTGGAAAGCGCCCGTCGGCGACTGCCACCAGCCAGCGGCCCAGCGGCCAGGCCAGCAACATCAGCACAGCGAGGTAGGCGGCCAGCAGAGCCCAGGCGTTGGTGTTCATCAGAACGCCTCCGCCCGCAGCAGCGCGTAGACCAGATAGGCGAGCAGGCCGAGCGAGGCCGAGGCCGCGAGCGCATAGAGCCAGCTCATTTGCGCACCCCCAGGGCGTCGCAGCCGACCACCATGCCGACGATGGCTGCGCACATCAGTGCGGCGACAAGCAGAAACAGGACGTCCATGGCACCTCGGGAATGGGATTTCGATACCCAAGGAGCGTAGGCAGCCGCGCGTCAAAGCGGTGTAGAGATGAGCCGAGGCCGCATCAAGATCGCATCAAGATGGGCCGGTGTGTGTGGCCTCAGCTCGCTGGCAGCCTTGGCCAGAACCGAGCCAGTGGCTCGGATTCAAACAGGACGAATCAGCCCAGGGTGTCGTCCGCCCCGTTGGCTTCAGCGCCTTTGCCCGGACGGGCATGGCGGTGTTCCTCGTGCTTGTCGACCACGGTGGTGATCGCGCGCTTGAGTTTGGCGACCGCACCGTGGATCGCCTGGTGCGCGGTGTCGGCGTGATCCTTCACCACCACCGGGTCCATGCCGACCAGTCTGGCTTCCAGCGTGCACTGAATGTCATCGGGCGTGGTCTTGAGATGGCTGTTCGCATCGGCAATGTGCGCCTCGACACGGGTGACCTGCCCTGTAAAGCGGCTCAACGCTTCCTTGACCACGGCCTCGAGGTGCGCTGCCATCTGATGGCGCCCGTCGACGTGGGGATCGGTGTTCAACAAGACTTGCATGGCGTGCTCCTCGGTGGGGATGGTGTCAGCGCAGCGGTGTCTTTCCTTCGGGCAGCGTCAGCTGCCTGCTACTCCAGAAGTCGATCACCTGCGCTGACTTTTCGGCGGGAACGACGGCGAGCTGCTGCTGCGACTCGGCCTCGGCGTTGGCGAGAGCGGCGTAGGTCATCTGGTTTGCCGCTCTCAGCCAGGTGATCATGTACCTGTTCTTGGTGGTCCAGACATCGCGCATCACATACTCCAGCGGGCCCCGGGGGGGCGATGCATTGATGGTGCCGGGTCGGGGTAATTTGTCAGTCTCCCAAAGGCATGACCGGGCGTCGTCTGTGTCCTACGCCAAACCGTCAGCCGCAAAGAAAAAGG
>JAYVEB010000033.1:0-18634 GCA_043749095.1 Burkholderiales bacterium
CGGTTTCCTCCCTTGGGGCTTGTCCAACACCTGCCCTCGGGCCGGTGGCATGCGCGCGTCCGTGGCGTGCGCCGGGCAGGTATCAGACAACCCTAAACATGAGCGGATATTCACCAACGGCCGGTTCAGGGTGTCCCAACCCGAGGCGACAGACCGATCCTAACGACCACACGCTCCCAATCGAGGGTAGGCACCCGCGCGGGCTAATCGCTGCGTCAAGGCATGATCTACGACATGGGTATGCGCAAGCTTGTGCCCAAGACTGTCTGTGACATCGCCTTGACCCTTCGCTCCTGCAGCCGGCATAGGCATGAGTTGTTGCCAATGCCGCAACCATGCCCCCCGCTTCGTCAGTTCGCCCGTCAGCCAACGGCGAACTCGTCATCAAGGCCGGCGACCCTCAACACCGATGCTCAGCGTTAGCGGCCGCGGTTTATCTCGTTCGCGGCCAGCTCCAGCCGCCTCAGCAGCGTCGAATACAGCGCATCGAAGTTCATGGGTTTTGCGATGAAGTCGTTCATCCCAGCAGCTTTGCAGGCCTGCCGATCGTCATCAAAAGCATTTGCCGTCATCGCCAGGATCGGCATGGCCGTTCTTCCCGGCAGCGCGCGAATGGCCCGTGTCGCTTCCAGGCCGCCCATGACGGGCATCTGCATGTCCATCAGAACCAGGTCGTAGGCCAATGCCCGTACCCGCTGCACCGCTTCATGGCCATCGTTGGCCGTGTCTGCCGACATGCCCACGTCACTGAGCCAGGTCAGCGCCAGCTCGCAGTTGAGCTCGTTGTCCTCGACCACCAGGATGCGCGCCTGTCCATGGCGCTGGCGCAACTGCGTCCCGACGTCGGTGACGGTGGCTGCGGCTTCAACCGCCGGGGTTGCCGCCGCGTCGGTGACTACGCTGTGCGCGCCCGGCTCTGCGCCCACGCCGCGCCTCAGGCGCGCGGTGAACCAGAAGGTGCTGCCCACGCCGGGCGTGCTGTCGGCGCCGGCCTCGCCTCCCATCAACTGCGCCAGCCGCCGCGTGATGGAAAGGCCCAGACCGGTGCCACCGTACTGCCGCGTAGTCGAGGCGTCAGCCTGCACGAAGTCCTGAAACAGACGCGGCAGCGCATTGGCCGCGATGCCGATGCCGGTGTCCTGTACCGAGAAGCGCAAGAGCAACTCGCCATTGGCTTCCGTCAGCGACTGGACGCGCAGTGCGACGCTGCCGCTGGGTGTGAACTTGATGGCATTGCCAGCGAGGTTGAGCAAGGCCTGTCGCAAGCGCATGGCGTCGCCGTGCAGCCAAGCGGGCACTCCCGTGATGTCGACCAGCAGCCGCAACCCCTTGGCACATGCCTGTTCGGCAATGATCGAATGCACGGCTCGAAGCACTTCAGAGAGATGAAAGTCCACGGCTTCGATCTGCACCTCGCCAGCCTCGATCTTCGACAGGTCGAGGATGTCGTTGAGCATGGCCAGCAGGTGCTGCCCGGCGGCGGCGATCTTGCCAATTTGATCGGACTGTGTGGGCGTGGCATACATGTCGCGGCTCAGCAGCTGCGCGAACCCAGGAATCGCATTCAACGGCGTGCGGATCTCGTGGCTCATGTTGGCGAGGAAGGCGGTCTTGGCGCGGTTGGAGGTCTCGGCCACTTCCTTGGCGATCGACAGCGCGGCGGTGCGCTCCTCGACCATCAGCTCCAGGTGCTGCCGGCGGCGCCGCAGTTCGGCCTCGGTCTGCCGCAGCGCAGTGACGTCGCGTGCGGTGACGTAGCTGACCCCTTCGGCCGGATCGACGAACACCAGCCAAGACAGGATCAACACGAGGCCGTCGCTGAAGCGAAAGTGGATTTCGCTTGCGGTCGAGGCCGATTCCTGCGTGCGCCGCAGTTCGGCGTCGGCCCGCTCCCGATCCTCCGGCAGCACGAAGTCGCGAAAGGTTTGCCCCAGCATCTGGGCTGCGCCGTGCCCGGTCAGCGACAGGAAGGCCGGATTCACCTGTGCGAAGCGGCCCTCAGCGTCGGTCACGCACATCGGGTTGACCGAGCGCTCGAAGAACTGGTGATAGACCGCGCGCTCGCGGGCCAGGCGCTTGCGTTCGGCGATGTCGACTTCCAGGCGGGTGGTGAAGGCCTGTAGCTGGCCCGTCATGCCGTTGATCTCCGCGGCCAGGTCGGCGAACTCGTCGTCGCCCTTCACCGGGATGCGGTGGTCGAGGTGGCCCCCAGCGACGATCTTCACCCCGTCGTTGAGGGGCAGCAGCCGGCGCCGGAGATAACGGCCGAGCATGACGGAGCTACCGAAGCCGCCACTGGCCAGCAGTACGACGCACAGCCCGAAGGACATGCTGAGCAGCAGGTAGGCGTGCTCCAGCCGCCGGGCGCTCGCGCCGGACAACGCCAGCACGGCGGACTGCAGGGCGTGGGACTTCAGCAGCAGCTGGCTGGCCAGGCGGCGGTCGAGTTCCTCGTAGATCTCGTTGTCGGCACGGATCGGCCGGAGCTTGGCCGTGTTGGCCGCAATGCGGTCGAACAGTTCGCGTGCGGCGACGCTGTCGCGGCCCATCCGCTCGACGATCGATCGCACCTCGGGCAGCTGCAGCCGGGCCCTCGACTGCAGCGCCTGCGACTGCGTATGGGCGGCCTGCCATTGCAGCAGGGCACGCTGTTCGCGGTACAGCATGTACTGGTCTTGCAAGAAGGTCCGCTCGAAAAGGACGCGCTGGATCTCGCCGGTCAGTGCATCATCGGCCTTGGCACTTATGAATTCCAGCACCGCATGGACGACCACGGGTGTGAGCACGACCAGCGTCGCGACGGACAGTGCGGCAAACAGCCGCAGGCGGGTGGCAACGCGCACCGGAGTCTCGCCTCAGAGTTTGAGTTGCAGGCGCTTCACACGTGATCACTCTGGCGGCATGGCAGCAAGTGCGGCCTTCAGTGCGTCGGGATACAGGTGCTGCGTGTAGTCGGGCATGTCCGTGCGATCGGTCAGCCGGGTTCTCATGGCCCAGCGGGTCTCGTCCTCCAGCGTGATCAGCAGCGTCTGGTCCAGCCCCACCTGGTAGTGAAACGCCTGCCAGACCTCCTGCACCAGGCTGAGCTCCTTGTTTGTCGCGCGCGCCATGATCAACTGCGCGGCCTCGGGCGACTGCCTGACGAACCGTTCGGCCAGGATCAATGCCTGCAGGAAGCGCTGCACGGCCTGCGGGTGGGTCCGCACGAAGTCCTGGGTGGCCACGAGGTTGAAGGTCTCGGTGTAGGTCTCGAGGTCGAGCAGCAGAGTACCTTTCTCGCCTAGCAGGCGGCGGATGGAGGTCAGTGGGTAGTTCCAGGTCGATACGGCGTCCACCCGCCCGCCGACCAGCGCATGCTGCATTTCTTCGGGCTTGAGGGCGACCACCTGGATGTCCTTGCGCGCCAGCCCGTGCGCGGTCAGCAATGAGTCGAGGAAGAAGTCCGAGGTAGTCCTCGGGGTGATGCCGATACGCTTGCCCTTGAGGTCACCCGCCTTCTGAATGCCAGCGTCCTTGCGGGCAATGACCCCGTTGTTGACCGAACTGGACTCGATGTTGGCAATGACCAGGATTGGCGCGCCCTGCAGCACGCTGAACATGATTGGTGTCTCGGCCACGGTGCCGATGTCGGCCTTGCCATCGAGCACCGCCTTCAGGGCCTCCTTGCCGAAGGTGGCCATGACGGGCTCGACCTTCAGCCCTTGCGCAGCGAAGAAGCCCTGCGCCTGCGCCACGTGGACCAGGGTGCTCTGGGGTTGGCCGGTGAACGCCACGCGCAACGGCTCGAGCGCCGCAGACGGGACGGTCTGGGGTGACGGTTTGCATGCTGCAAGCAACAGCACGACCGACATCAGGGCCATCAATTTCATCAGGGGCAAGGCGGATCACTCAATTCGGGGGTGGGGAGTATGGGGTACACCGGTAGGGCTGCGGGCTGCGGGCTGCGGGCTGCGGGCTGCGGGCTGGCAGTGTCTCATCGCGGTGTGCCGCCGTCCGCACGCAACGCAGGCCTTCAGGCGCAGGCCGAATATGACTTCGACCTCGGTCATGCGGCGGTCCGCCTGATCTTTGAGGCGGGCACGGCGCGGATCAGCCCGGGCAGAATGCCGCCTCTGGCCACGAAGGAGACATTCTGTTCGTCGGCCGCTCGCGGCGGGCAGGCGGACTCCAAGCTCACGATGCCAAGGCGTGGCGGTACGACGCACCTGGTCAGCACTCGGGACTTGAAAGCCACCTGCCGCCATGGTCGAAGCCGTGGTGCATCGACGTACGCGAAAGGCGGCGTTGTCGGCAGCCTTAGCAGTTTCCGCGCGGACTCGCTCACGGCATTGAGCAATGCGCTCTCGTCCTCCTCGGCACGAATGCCAAGTGCAGGTGGATGTCGCCGCCGTTGCAAGCTGCAACATGGCGTGCGCGGATGGCTGGCTGAGACCTCGCCAATCTGGCACGGGGAACGCACTCTGAACTACAAAGCAGTGGCCGCTACGCCGAAGAGAGATGCCAGTAAGGCGCCTTTCGTCACCGTCAGCAAATGGCCGGGTGTGTGAGATCACGAACGGCCGCTTCGTAGAAACGAAACGAGAAAAGCGATGGCTCGCGGTCCAGCCGCTTTGGAGCAACCCGGCTGGCAGATTCGGGTCGAAAGCAACCTGTTGTCGCGTGCCTGGAACGCCTCACCGCCATCCCGCCCGCCGAGGCCACCGGGCAATCCCCGCAGCGAACTCAAGGGGGAGGTCGGCGCAGCCGGCCGGAGGACATTCGCGGAGGGGGTTGCCCGGTGGCTTTGGCGGGCCGCGCAGAACAAGCCCAGACTCAGCCTGCAACAACAAGCAGACCGACGAAGAACAACTCAAACATCCACATCCACTTCGTCACCGTGCAGCTCCATCAGATCCCGCCGCGCCTGCGCCTCGCCCTTGCCCATCAGCTTGGTCAATGACTCGACCGTGGCAGCGAAGCCCAGGTCGCCGAAAGCGATCGGCAACAGGCGGCGCGTCTCGGGGTTCAGCGTGGTGTCCCACAACTGCTCGGCATTCATCTCGCCCAGGCCCTTGAAGCGGCTGATGCTCCAAGCCGCCTCGCGGCAGCCCTCTTTGCGCAGGCGGTCGAGCGTCGCGGTCAGCTCGCCTTCGTCCAGCGCATAGATCTTCGCGGCCGGCTTCTTGCCACGCGCCGGCGCGTCGATGCGAAACAGAGGCGGCTTCGCGATGTACAGGTGACCGGTCTCGATCAGCTTCGGGAAGTGCCGGAAGAACAGCGTCAGCAACAGCACCTGGATGTGTGAGCCGTCGACATCGGCGTCGCTGAGGATGCAGACCTTGCCGTAGCGCAGGCCGCTCATGTCGGGCGTGTGGCCATCGGCATAAGGGCCGGCGCCGTGCGGATCGACGCCGATCGCGACCGCGATGTCGTGGATCTCGTTGTTGGCAAACAGCCGGTCGCGCTCGACCTCCCACGAATTGAGCACCTTGCCGCGCAGCGGCAGGACGGCCTGCGTTTCCTTGTTGCGCCCCATCTTCGCGCTGCCGCCGGCCGAGTCGCCCTCGACCAGAAACAGCTCGTTGTGCAGCAGGTCGCGGCTTTCGCAATCGGTCAGCTTGCCGGGCAGCACGGCCACGCCGGAGCTTTTTCGCTTCTCGACCTTCTGACTCGCGCGCTGCCGCGTCTGCGCCTGCTTGATCACCAGCTCGGCCAGCTTCTTGCCATAGTCGACATGCTGGTTCAGCCACAGCTCCAGCGGCGGCTTGACGCAACCCGACACCAACCGCAACGCGTCGCGGCTGTTCAGCCGCTCCTTGATCTGCCCCTGGAACTGCGGGTCGAGCACCTTGGCGCTCAGCACGAAGCTGGCGCGCGAGAACACGTCGTCAGGCATCAGCTTCACGCCCTTGGGCAGCAGACTGTGCAGATCGATGAAGTTCTTGATCGCGCCGAACAGCCCGTCCTTCAGCCCGGACTCGTGCGTGCCACCGTTGACGGTCGGGATCAGGTTCACATAGCTCTCGCGCACCGGGGCACCGTCTTCGGTGAAAGCCACGCACCAGGTCGCGCCCTCGCCCATTGCAAAGTTTCCGAAGTTCTCCGACTCGGACCCATCGGCGTGGAACGCACCTTCGAAAAGCGGGATCAGCGGGTCGGCGCTCAGCGTCTGCATCAGGTAGTCGCGCAGACCGCCCTGGTACAGCCAGGTCTGCGTGTCGTGGTCAGTGCGGCCGATTTTTTCGATCGTCAACGACACGCTGGCACCGGGCATCAGCACCGCCTTGCTGCGCAACAGGTGCGTCAGGTCGGCCTTCGGCAGATCGACGCTTTCGAAGTACTTCGCGTCGGGCCAGGCGCGCACCGTGGTGCCGCTCTTGCGGTCGCCCGATGCAGCCGACAGCACGGCCTTGCGCAGCGTCAGCGGCTCGCTGACGTCGCCGCCAGCGAAGGAGAGCTGCGCCACCTGGCCTTCGCGAAACACGGTCACCTCCAGCCGCTTCGACAACGCATTGGTGACGCTGACGCCCACGCCATGCAAGCCACCCGAAAAGCTGTAGGCACCGCCCGAGCCCTTGTCGAACTTGCCGCCCGCGTGCAACTGGGTGAAGACGATCTCGACCACCGGGCGCAGTTCCTCCGGGTGCATGCCGAACGGAATGCCTCGGCCGTCGTCTTGCACGCTGACCGAGCCGTCGGTGTGCAGCGTCACATCGATGCGCTTGCCATGCCCCGCCAAGGCCTCGTCGGCCGCGTTGTCGATCACCTCCTGCACGATGTGCAGCGGGTTGTCGGTACGGGTGTACATGCCCGGTCGTTGCTTGACCGGCTCCAGGCCTTTCAGCACACGGATCGAGGCTTCACCATAGGTGGAGGGGCTGGCGGAAGCGGGGGCGGATGAGGAACGTGCAGGGGGGCGGGTGACCATGGCGGCGGATTGTAGGGAGCGGGTTCACGCGGCCGACAGCACCCGCCGAGCGGTCCCTCCGATGGGCTGACATACATTTCCGCACGCGCTCCCGCCCATCGACATGACCGATCCTTCGACGCCTGACAGGCACCCGCCCTCAGCCGCCACCACACCCACGGCCTCAGCCTGGGTGCGGCGCTGGTCGCACCTGGTGATGGCCGACGGCAGCGTGCTCGATCTGGCCTGCGGCAGCGGCCGTCACACCCGCTGGTTCCACGATCGCGGTTGCGCCGTGACGGCAGTGGATCGCGATGTCGCAGCGCTTCAAGGCCTGCAGGGTGTGGCGCGCACCGTGGTCGCCGACCTTGAAGGCCAGCCGTGGCCCTTGCCCGATCAAGCCTTCTCCGCCGTGGTCGTGACGAACTACCTGTGGCGCGCGCTGTTGCCCGACATCGCGTGCAGCATCGGCGACTCGGGTGTGCTGATTTATGAAACCTTCGCCGAAGGGAACGCCCGTGTCGGCAAACCCTCCAACCCCGACTTCCTGCTGCGCCCGGGTGAGTTGCTGCAATTCGCAGCAGACCACGGGCTGCGGGTGGTGGCCTACGAAGATGGTTTTGCAAGCCGACCCGATCGGTACATCCAGCGCCTGGTGGCGGTGCGCCCCTCGGCCAACGATCCCGACACACCGCGCCATCCGCTGGATCCCCCGTGAACCCTCGCCGCGCCAGCTAAAATGGAGGGCTTGTAAGGAATTCCCATGAAACCGATCACTGGCAGCATCGTCGCGCTGGTCACGCCGATGCACGAGGACGGCAGCGTCGACTACGACACGCTGCGCAGCCTGATGGACTGGCACATCGCCGAAGGCACGGATTGCATCGGCGTGGTCGGCACCACCGGCGAGTCCCCGACGGTGTCGGTGGAAGAGCACTGCGAGATCATCCGTGTAGTCGTGGAACATGCGCGCGGACGCATCCCGATCATGGCAGGCACCGGCGGCAATTCCACGCGCGAGGCGATCGAGCTGACGCGCTACGCCAAGCAGGTCGGCGCCGACTGTGTGCTGTCGGTGGTGCCGTATTACAACAAGCCCTCGCAAGAAGGCATCTACCAGCACTTCAAGGCGATCGCCGAGGCGGTCGACACCCCCATCGTGCTGTACAACGTGCCCGGCCGCACGGTGGCCGATATGCAGCCGGAAACCACGCTGCGTCTGGCGCAGTTGCCCGGCATCGTCGCGGTCAAGGAAGCCACCGGCAACATCGAACGCGCGGCCTGGCTGATCAAGCACGCGCCGCCTGGCTTCTCGATCTACTCCGGCGACGACCCGACCGCCATCGCGCTGATGCTGCTCGGCGGGCATGGCAATGTCAGCGTCACCGCCAATGTGGCGCCGCGTGCGATGCACGAGCTGTGCGTCGCAGCGATGGCCGGCCAAGTACGTGAAGCCACCGCGATCCACATGCGCTTGCTGCCGCTGCACAAGCACCTGTTTGCCGAGCCCAGCCCAGCACCGACCAAGTGGGCACTGGCCCAGTTGGGCCGTTGCAAGAACACGCTGCGCCTGCCGCTGGTGCCGCTGACGCCGGCGGGTGTCGCGACGGTCAATGCGGCCATGCGTGATGCAGGCTTGTTGTGAGCGGCCATCCGCCGCTTTCCTTTCCTGAGATGTCCTTTCTTTCGCCATCGGCGACCAACGGTCTGCGCGGCAGCTGCGCCGCCAACCCCACGGAGATGAACAACGTGACAGATACGAAAAAAGCCCGCGTCGGCACCGCATCGAACAATGGCTTGCGCGCCCGGCGCCTGGCCAGCTCGATGGTGGTGATCAGCCTGGCGGGTTGCACCTCGGTGGGCAGCTTGTTCAAAGGTGACAAGGTAGATTACCGCGCCCAATCGGGGCAGACGCAGGGCCTGGAAGTGCCACCGGATCTGACGCAGCTGGCCCGCGACTCCCGCTACAAGCAGGACGGCTCGGGCATCGTCAGCGCAGCAACCTACCAGCCGCCGTCGTTTGGCGGCGGCACCGGCGGTGGCACGAACGCACCGGGTGTGGTGCCCAACACCGATCCGAATGTGACCATCGAGCGCAGCGGCAACGACCGCTGGATCGTCACCACGTTGACCCCCGAGCAGGTGTGGCCCAAGCTCAAGCAGTTCTGGGCTGAACGTGGCTTCACGCTCGCGGTCGAGCAGCCCGACGTCGGCGTGATGGAAACCGAGTGGAACGAGAACCGCTCCAAGATTCCGCAAGACTTCATCCGCTCGACCATCGGCTTGGTGCTGGATGCGGCCTGGGACAGCGGCGAGCGCGACCGCTACCGGACTCGCGTCGAGCGCAACGCCAACGGCAGCGAGATCTACATCAGCCACCGCGGTGCGGAAGAGGTGTTGACCGGTCTGAACAAGGACAGCAGCACCTGGCAGCCGCGCCCGCCAGAACCGGAACTCGAAGCCGAGATGTTGCGTCGGCTGCTGCTCAAGCTCGGCGTGCAAGAAGAGAAGGCCACCGCACTGGTCGCGCCCGGAGAGCTTCCGCCTGCGCGCGCACGCCTGCTGTCAGGCGGCCCTGCGGGCAGCATCGAAGTGGACGACGATTTCGATCGCGCCTGGCGGCGTGTCGGGCTGGCGCTCGACCGTAGCGGTTTTGCCGTCGAAGACCGCGACCGCGCGCAAGGCTTCTACTACGTGAGCTACACCGACCAGGATCACGCACCCACAAAGCAGGAGCCAGGCGTGATCAGCAAGCTGTTGGACTTCAGCGGCTTCGGCAACGACAAGAAGGACCCGAAACAGGTCGTTCGCTACCGGGTGCAGGTCAAGGGCGACGGCAAGCGCAGCAAGGTGACTGTGCAGAACTCAGAGGGTGGCGCGCCCGACAACGATGTCGCCACACGCCTGGCCCAAGTGCTGGTCAACGACCTGAAGAAGTAAACGCAAGACCTCCCGCAGGGCCGCGCCTGTCGCGGTGGCCTGGCGGAGAGGCGATCCAGCAGACGCAGCGCAGCGTTTGCAGACGCCCACAAAAAAGCCGCCCCAAGGCGGCTTTTTCGTTTCGGTGTGAACCGATCACTTCTTCATCGCGTCCTTGGCGGCATCGGCGGCCTTGGCGGCAGCGTTCTTGGCGGCATCGGCTGCAGCGTTGGCGGCATCCTTGGTCGCATCAGCAGCGCCGCTGGCGGCAGCCATCGTGGCATCAGCAGCAGCCGATGCGGCGGTGTCGACAGCTGAGGCGGCAGCGGAAGCCACTTCAGCAATGGCGGGCGCAGCAGCAGCGGAAGCCACTTCGACGGCCGGAGCGACTTCTTCTTTCTTGCCGCAAGCGGAAAGAGCAACAGCAGCAAACAGGGTGGCCAGCACGAGCGACTTGTTCATGTTCATCCTCAGTCAAAAATGTCGATTAAAAGGAAAAGGTCCAGAGTCATCGCCAGAGCGACAAACCCAAAACTCAGGAGCTAAAGGCCAACAAACCCTTAGGCTACAGCCTTCTAGTATATGTCGCGGCCGCAAAATGAATTACAAACCGAGCGTGCTCGACGGGAAGGCGTCGACGGAACGTTGCATCAGCGCGTTAAGCCGTTCCCGCTCGCGAACGGCGGGCCCCAGGTCCGTGGAGATGGACCCACGCCATCGCTCGCGATCGATCAGGCGCAGCGTCACACAACCCGGGGCCAGCAACACGCAGGGCAAGGGGTTCGTCTGCGATTCATCGGGTGCCAGGCAATGCACTACATGCGATCGCTGACGTCGCCATTGCACCCAGCGCGAGTGCTGCCGCTGAAGGCTGTCGTAGCGGCTGGCCAGCACGGTGCAACGGCGATGCGCGCTGGCCCAATTTGACAGATGCTCGATGACCTGCGGATCGTTGAGCGGCCATTCGGCAAAGTCGTCGTCGCACATCCAGATGTCTCGCGTTCCCGTCGCGGCAATCTGCGCAAATGCCGACCGCACGGCCGCCTGGAACTGGGCCCGGGTGTCGATCACCCCATCGGTTGGAAGATTCACGCTTCGACCTCCTCGCTGGCCTGCATCAGCCACAGTTTCTCAATTTCCAGCCTCGCCCTCAACAGCACGCAGCCAACCCTGGAAAACCCAGGACTGCAACAGCTCCCAAGCGTCGGCACCGAGCTGCGTCACCGCCTTCGCATCGAGCGCGCGACGATCGGCCAGGCGCTGCATCAGACGGGCGTCGCGGCCCGAAGCAACGAAGGATTCGCCGTTGATGAACACGTGCATGCCGTCGTACAACATGCGGGTGCGCCGATCGAGTGCCACGGCGCAGCGACCGGGCAAGGCATCGACCGGCTCGAACCAGGTCTGCGGCTTGGGCTCGCTGAGCCATTCGCCCAAGGCACAGTGCAGAGAGTGCGGATCGTCGACCAGGCGCTTGACCGCATCGTTAGCGAACTCGGCCAAGCGCGCGGGAATGCGCGCAGGCTGATCGGTGGCAGTTTGTGATGCATCGCGATAGCGGGTTCCGGCAACCTCGTCGTCATCGACGCCGTCGAGCATCCGCTGCAGCACCTGCATGCCGACCTCGTTACGGGTCGGCGCCCGAAAACCGATCGACGCGGTGAGGCACTCTCCATCGGCCACGCCGTCGTGCGCCCAACCCGGCGGCAGGTACAGCATGTCGCCCGCCTCCAGTGTCCATTCATGTTCCGGCTCAAAGTTCGCGAGGATCTTCAATGGCATGTCGGGCACGAGCACCAGCTGCTTCGTGCGGCCGACACGCCAGCGACGGCGGCCCGCCAACTGCAGCAGGAAGACATCGTAGGAATCGATGTGCGGGCCGACACCGCCGCCATCGGTCGCATAGGAAATCATCACGTCATCGAGCCGCACATCGGAGGCGAAGCGGAAGCGTGACAGCAAGCGGTGTGCGGCCGGCAGATGCAGATCAACACCCTGCACCAGCAGCGTCCAGCCGGGCCGCACCAGCGGTGGCAACTGACGCCGGGTGAACGGCCCGTGGCGCAAGGACCAGCCGCCATCGCGTTGCTCGATCAGCCGTGACTCGACCCCCTCGGTGGCCGCCAGCACGAACAGCGCCGCGCGGTCGATCGCCGGCTCGGCGCCCGGCAGTGCCTGGCGGATCAGCATGGGCTTCTTCTGCCAATGGCGGCGCATGAAGGCCTGCGGGCTGAGCCCGCCCAGCAGCGGTGTCAGGGTGTCGATGGTCATGCGCAGGATTGTCCATGCGCCACTTCCACCAAGCCGCAGCGCTGCGGATGGCCATCACCCATGTGACCCATGTGCGATCATTTCCCGATGCAAATCCAATCCCCTTGCGTCGTCGCCCTCACCTGGCGACTCGAAGACGCCCAAGGCCAGTTGATCGATGAACTGGCGCAACCGGTGGAATTTTTCTATGGCGGTGCCGATCTGCTCGAACAGGTCGAAGCCACGGTGCTGGACCAGACCATCGGTTTCGAAGCCTCGCTTCACCTCGAACCCGAGCATGCCTTCGGCGACTACGAGGCCGGCCTCGTCTTCTTCGAGGAACGCTCGGTGTTTCCCGGCGGCATCGAAGTCGGCATGCAGTTCGAGGGCGTGCCGGAAGGCGCAATGACGCCTGACATGCCCGAGGACGTGGTCTACACCGTCACCGAGGTGTACCCGACGCATGTCGTACTCGACGGCAACCACCCACTGGCCGGTCTGGCGCTGCACCTCCACCTGAAGGTGCAGGACGTGCGCACCGCCACGGCGGACGAGATCGAAGCGGGCAGCGTCGGGCAACCGGCCTTCAGCGTGCTCAACGCGATGCCGCCCGGCCCTCATTTGCACTGACTTGCACTGACCTGCACTGACCGGGTAGTGCGGCGTCAGCTCACACCGGTCGATCCGAAGCCGCCGGCGCCGCGGTCCGACACGTCGAACGCTTCCACGCGGCGGAAGCTCGCCTGCACCACCGGCACGATGACAAGTTGCGCGATGCGCTCCATCGGCTGGACGGTGTAAGCCGCCTGGCCTCGGTTCCAGCAGCTGACCATCAACGGACCCTGATAGTCGGAGTCGATGAGTCCCACCAGGTTGCCGAGCACGATGCCATGCTTGTGCCCGAGTCCCGAGCGCGGCTGGATCATCGCGGCCAGACCTGGGTCAGCGATGTGGATCGCCAAGCCGGTCGGGATCAACCTCGTCTGGCCGGGCTCGATCAGCAAAGGCTCATCGAGACAGGCGCGCAGATCGAGCCCTGCGCTGCCTGGTGTGGCGTAAGCCGGCAGTGCGTCGGCCATCCGCGCATCGAGCAGCTTCACTTCGATCGTCGTCATGTCGGTGTCTCTGTGGAGGCGAGCCGCTGCGCGATGTCGGCCATCAGCCACCGTGCGAGCGTCAGTTTGTCGGCCGGCGGCAGGTCGCGGTGACCCTGCGCATCAACCAGCATCAGCGCGTTGTCGTCGCGCCCGAAGGTCGCCGGGCCCAGGTTGCCGACAATCAATGGAATCTGCTTGCGCTCGCGCTTTTCACGCGCATGCTTCAGCAGGTCGTGGCTCTCGGCCGCAAAGCCGACGCAAAACGGGTGGCCAGCCGCCAGCGCCTGTCGTGCGACCGCCGCCAGGATGTCGGGGTTCTCGGTCAGCTCGAAGGTCGGCGCGACCTTGCTGCCGTTCTTCTTGATCTTCTGCTCGGCCAGGCTGGCGGGCCGCCAGTCGGCCACTGCGGCGGTCGCAATGAACACATCCTGCGTCGGTGCCAACGGAATGACCACGTCGGCCATCTGCAAGGCGGTGCGCACATCGATGCGCCGCACACCGCGCGGCGTGGCCAGATGCACCGGCCCGGCCACCAGCGTGACCTCGGCACCTGCCTCGGCCGCCGCCCTCGCGATCGCGAAGCCCATCTTGCCGCTGGACAGGTTGGTGATACCGCGCACCGGGTCGATCGGCTCGAAGGTGGGCCCGGCGGTGATCAACACGCGCTTTCCAACCAGCGGCTTCGGGCGGAAGAAGCCGATCAACTCCTCCAGCAGTTGCTCGGGTTCGAGCATGCGTCCGTCACCGACTTCACCACAGGCCTGCTCCCCGCTGTCGGGGCCGACGATTCGGGTGCCGTCGGCGCGCAGCTGGGCGACATTGCGCTGCGTCGCCGGGTGCGCCCACATCTCGCGGTTCATTGCCGGGGCGATCAGCAGCGGGCAGGTGTCGATCGGACGCGCCAGACACAGCAGGCTCAGCAGGTCGTCGGCGCGGCCGTGCAGCAGCTTGGCCATGAAGTCTGCGCTGGCCGGCGCCACCAGCACGGCATCGGCGCCGCGCGTCAGGTTGATGTGCGCCATGTTGTTGGCGTTGCCGCCGACATCGCGCGTGTCCCAGGCGCTGGTGAACACCGGGCGCCCCGACAAGGCCTGCATCGTCACCGGCGTGATGAATTGCTCGGCCGCCTCGGTCATCACCACCTGCACCGTGGCCGCGGCCTTCACCAGCGCACGCGCCAGTTCGGCCGCCTTGTAGCAGGCAATGCCGCCCGACAGGCCGAGCACGATGTGCTTGCCGGTGAGATCACCGACCGCAGCAGCGGGCACTGCAGTCGTCGGATCGAGTGGGTTGATCATCGTGGCTCCACTGAAGGTTTCAAAGCGGCTTCCACGCCCGACCGGATTGCCTGAAGTTGAACAGCACACGCACCGCCTTGCCGTAGACCTGCTCGTGCGGCAAAAAGCCCCACTCACGAGAGTCGGCAGAGGCATCACGGTTGTCGCCCAACATCAGGTAATGACCCGCCGGGACGGTGCATTGCCATTCGCCGCCGCGTGGCGCCTGGCAGTTTGCGGCAAGGCCAGTGTCGTCGAGGTTCAAAGGTGTGCGGCCGAGGATGAAGGGATTGATCTTCAGCACCCGCGCGGGCGCGGCAGCCGATTCGAGGACCATCCACTGGCCGCGGTCTTCGTCGGTGCGGCGCACCCGCTGCCGGGCCAGTTCATCGTCCTCCAGCATCTCCGCCTTGGCCGGCTCGCCGTTGATGGCCACGACGCCGCCGGCAAACGACACCACATCGCCCGGCATGCCGACCAGCCGCTTGACGTAGAACTGCGACACATCATGCGGGTAGCGGAAGACGACCACGTCACCGCGCTGCGGCTGCCCGAACTCGATCGCGGTGTTGGTGAACGGCAGCCGCGGCCCGTAAGCCAGGTGGTTGATCAGCAGGTAGTCACCGACGCGCAGCGTCGGCTCCATCGAGCCCGATGGCACGCTTGGCCAGTCGGCGATCGCGACACGGCAGGTGAAGATCAGCATTACAACGACGAACAGCTCGGTGCCCAGGCTCGCCCACAACGGCCGTCGCAACGGCGGTTCGGCCATGTGGCGCAGCTTGCGCCGCCACGCCATGCGGCAGGCGCCGGTCGCGACCATCACACCAAACAGGAATTCGTTGTTGGACAAGCCGATTTGCATGGTGGGCGGTCGAGAGCGTCGCGAATTATCGGGTGGACATCGGCCCGGCTGGCAGGTGACCGATTGTGTTCATCCGATGCGCTGGCGGCGGTCCCGCAACACAATACGTTGACAGGTCCGGGCAGCACGGCCGACCACCGACCATGGAGTATCCCGCCTTGAAACCCACCGCGTTGTCCGGCTCATCGCTCGCACCATGCCCTGTCGCCGATGCGGCCCATCGCCTGGTGCAGGTCTATCGCGAGAATCCCGAGCAGACTCGCCGCGAGCTGATCGAAGGCTTGAGCGCAGCGCAGGCGACGACCTCGCCGAAATTCCTCTACGACGCACTGGGTTCGCGCCTGTTCGAGGCGATCACCGAACTGCCCGAGTACTACCCGACGCGCACCGAAGCGGCGGTCCTGGCTGCGAACGCCGTGGCGATATCGCAGGCCATCGGCGCGGTCGGCACCTTGATCGATCTGGGGGCCGGCAACTGCGCGAAGGCGCTGCGGCTGATCCCATCGCTGCAACCGGCACGCTATGTGGCGATCGACATCTCCGCGGGCTTTCTTGAAAAGGCGTTGGACGACGTGCAGCGCCAACATCCGGCGCTCGAAGTGGTTGGTATCGGGCTGGACTTTTCCAGCACGCTGGCGCTGCCGACGGACGTGGTGCAAGGCCGGCCGGTGTTTTTCTACCCCGGGTCGAGCATCGGCAACTTCACACCGGCGCAGGCCGAGGTTTTTCTGGCCAGCGTGCGGCGCCAGGCAAACGGTGGAGGGTTGTTGATCGGTGTCGATCTGATCAAGGACGTCGAATGGCTGGAGCCGGCCTACGACGATGCACTGGGGGTCACCGCTTCCTTCAACCTGAACCTGCTGCGCCACCTGAACCGGCTGATCGGCAGCGATTTCGACCCGTGCGACTGGCGCCACCGGGCTTTCTTCAACCGCGAAGCCTCGCGCATCGAGATGCACCTCGAAGCCCGCCGGGCGCTGGTGGTGCGCTGGCCCGAGGGTGAACGGCGATTCGACGCCGGCGACCGGCTGCACACCGAAAACTCCTACAAATACAGCATCGAACGCTTTGCCGGCTTGCTGCAATCGGCGGGGTTTGCGCAGAACCGGTGCTGGGTCGACTCGCAGGGCTGGTTCGCGGTGTTCTGGGCGCAGGCCTGAGCGCCTGAACCACCAGAACAGCGCAGAGGTCTTTCATCAGATTTCGGTAACTTCTGAACTGTCCGATAGATTGACACAATGCACCTTCAGCGCGACGTGCTGTGTCGAATGCAAGCCCACTCCACCATCCCCGCACTGTTCCCCCTCGTGCGCAGCTTCGTCAGCCATTTCGGTGGGATGGGCAGCCGCTGGGGCATCAACCGCACCGTCGGCCAGATCTACGCGCTGATCTTCGTGCCGCCGCGCCCGTTGAACGCCGACGACATCGGCGATTCCCTGGAATTCGCGCGTTCCAACGTGAGCATGCGCTTGAAGGAATTGCAGGCCTGGCGGCTGCTGAAGTTGCGCCACCTGCCCGGTGACCATCGCGGATATTTCGAAGCACCAACCGCCGCCTGGAAGATCTTTCGCACGCTGGCCGAAGAACGCCGCCGCCGCGAGATCAAGCCCACGCTGTCGATGCTGCGCAGTGCGCTGCTCGAAGAGACGACGACCGACGAAGACCGCATTGCTCAGCAGCGCATGAAAAGCAGGCACGACCTGATCGAGTTGATGACGACCTGGTTCGACGATGTGCAGCGCATGGACCAGAAAACCCTCGCGCAGCTGATGAACATGGGTTCAAAGGTACAAAGATTGCTCGAATTCACAGGCAAGGTGAAAGTCGCGACTGGCGGCAAGACCCCCTCCTGACAGGAAGCTTCGTCATGGACGCACTCATCCTCGCCCGCATGCAATTCGCTGCGAACATGACTTTCCACATCCTGTTCCCGACGATCACGATCGCGCTGGGCTGGTCGCTCCTGTTCTTCCGCTGGCGCTGGCTGAAAACCGCGGACACCGCCTGGCTCGCGGCCTACCGCTTCTGGACCAAGGTGTTCGCGCTCAGCTTCGCGCTGGGTGTGGTCAGCGGCATCACGATGAGCTTCCAGTTCGGCACCAACTGGCCAGGCTTCATGGAAAAAGCGGGAAACGTCGCCGGCCCACTGCTCGGCTACGAGGTGCTGACCGCCTTCTTCCTGGAAGCGGGGTTCCTGGGCGTGATGCTGTTCGGCCACGGCCGGGTCAGCGAGCGCATCCACATGATGGCGAGCTTCTTCGTCGCCTTCGGCACCACCGTCAGCGCGTTCTGGATCCTGGCACTGAACTCGTGGCTGCAGACCCCGGCCGGCCACGAGATCGTCGACGGCGTGTTCCAGGTCGTCAGCTGGCCTGCGGTCGTCTTCAACCCGTCGTTCCCATACCGCTTCGCACACATGATGCTGGCGTCGGCGCTGACCTGCTCGTTCCTGCTCGCCGGCCTGAGCGCCTGGCAGATGCTGCATGGCGCGGCCGAGCGCTCGGCGCCGAAGATCCTGCGCGTCGGCGTCACGCTGGCAGCGCTGCTGATTCCGGTGCAGATCATGGTCGGCGACATGCACGGCCTGAACACACTGGAACACCAGCCGCAGAAGATTGCCGCGATGGAGGGGGTCTGGCAGACCGAGCGCGGTGCGCCGTTGCTGCTGTTTGCATGGCCCGATGCGCAAACGCACAGCAATCACTTCGAGATTGCGTTGCCGCGCCTGGCCAGCCTGATCCTGACGCACGATGCCGATGGCGAGATCAAGGGCATCAACGAATTCGGAGACATGCACCCGCCGGTGGCGCCGGTGTTCTGGGGCTTCCGCGTGATGGTCGGCATGGGCTTGCTGATGCTGGCTGTCAGCTGGGTCGGCTGGTGGTTGTCGCGGCGCGCGCAGTGGCAAGCCGCCCGGATGCCCAGGCTGCTGCTCTGGGTGCTGGCCGGCATGACGTTTTCAGGCTGGGTCGCCACCGTGGCGGGCTGGTATGTGACCGAGATCGGGCGCCAGCCCTTCATCGTCTACGGCCTGCTGCGCACCGCCGATGTGGCGTCGACCAACGTGCCGTCGCCGATGATCGGCCTGAGCTTGGCGATGTACCTGACGCTGTATGCCGCACTGATCGTCGCCTACGTGGCGGTGCTGAAGTACATGGCGGAGAAGCCGGAAGACGTGATCGCGTCGAACGCACTGGAAGAGGCCGAAGGCCGCGCCGCACAGGCCCTGGTCGGAGGCAACGCGTCACCTGATTAGTGACAAACCTCAGCAGGCTCACGTGGTGAGCTAGCGAGGGTGGAAGATGGGCTCACCGTGTCAGGAGGTGAACCATGAAGATGA
>JAYVEB010000034.1:0-6548 GCA_043749095.1 Burkholderiales bacterium
AAGGTGTGCCAAAAGAAATGTGACTAGACAGATGTTGAGAGCCACAAACACATTGAGTTGCCAAGGCAGCAAGGTTGCGTCCATTGTGGTTGTATGTTATGCAACGTATATATTAATACCTCGAGTCCCGTGGGTCACCAAACGCCTTCGTTCTTCCGGCGTGTTGTGCCACGGCGCGTCCAAGTTCCAGTCTGGGATCGGGATCGAAACCTTCTTCACACCACTCCGAACACCGTCACATCTTGAGTTGTAACTCATACACCGCCATCCAGTTGGCACGTAATACGTTTGCAAGGCTTGTGATGTTGCAAGCACATAGTAGCTGAACGAAGAATGCGCTGGTACGAAGTTTGTAGAGCAACGAAAGATTGCAGTGTCGGAGTCCATTGTACCGTAATCACGGAATTCAAAGACTGTCTCAGGCCACGCGGCTTGGTTTGACACGTTCCGAAAATGTAGAAACACGGGGTTGTAAGCACTTTCCATCTCCACCGGCTCTGTGACAAACAGAACGCGACGCCAGTGGCGACTTGACAGAACGGTTGCGTAGAAAACCACAGGAAATTGAAGGTACCCCAAGGCCCCATCCCCCGGTGAATTGTTCACGTACACGAACACGTCGCCACTGCGGATGTGTACCACCAGGGTGTCTGCGCCAATGTGGCTGCATGTGGTGACACACCCCGGCGCCTCGTCGAACAATACCGCCAAAACCGCTTTGTGCACGTCGAAGGTACATTGGAAAAGCGCCTCACCAATGTGTTTCGGCAGATGATAGGTGTATGCGTAGGCATGAACATCTGATGGCTTGTGATCCGTCACACATCTGGAAGCGTTTGCGTTTGGTGACATTGCGACCGGAAGGTTGGAGTAGTCAACACGCGTCGAAAGGCGCGGCCACGCAGGGTGAGGCGGGAGGACAGCAACACCGCGGCAACACGCAGCCAGAGAGACAACGTTCAGAATCTGAACAAAGTTGTTTCCGGCTCGAGCTGTCCAATGTTTTATTTCGAAGATGGATGTAGTGTGAACAATCGCAACTGGTGTCTCAGGCGCGCCTCTCCATACATCATCGGATGCACATCTCTGCTCTTTGAATAAGGTCTTTCTAGGAAGAGCAAATACGTGCACCATGCAAAGAGCAAACAACGCAAAAGACAAACGCATCGTGATTTTTTAAAGTGGCGCCGAAATTTTGTTTTTTACAAAATTCAGAACCCAAAAGCTTTTGCAATTCTCACTCCAAGAACATCTCCCAACCTTCGGTCCCCGTCCTTCAAATCCGCCAAAACCTTTGCCCGTTTTGACGGATGTGTCGCCTTGAACGCATCAACCAAAGCCAAGGCTGTTGGATAAGTCTCCACAATAACCTCAGCCTTCTTTCCCGAAACGCCAGAGAGCAAAGTCAACATGACAGCAAACTGGTTTGCGTCCACGTTCTTCCTCTTTGACGCGTGGTGGACGACACCTGCATATCCTGACGCGGTGCGTGACGCGGCTTTTGAGCTTTGTTTCAAGCCGTCGTGGACCAATGCGTTGGAAACGTAAAGAATGAATTGAGACGTTGCACTTGCCGACGCCGTGTAGAACAAGGGCACATGGTCGCGCAGGCTCGATTTGACGAGGGCTGCATGGCCGTTGCTGTTTGGTAAGACGCCAGTTTTGCCGGCCCAATCGGCTACAGTGCCTTCAACCACCACAACATACACAACGGTCGGATCAGACTCCTGCAAGGCGAACGCGCGTGCCATCTGCTCACGTCGCCTGCCATCCTGTATCGAAGAGCAATGATCGGCCCACGTCTTGCGCTCGATCACATAGCGCTGCACCACGACGTCTTCAACGGTTTTAACCACATCAAAGTCTCCGATCAGGAGGTTTTTGACAACTACGGGTATACCATGCGTTTGGAGGTGATCAATGACACCGCGCTCGCGGTAATCCGCGTAAATGGTAACGCTTGACATCAGGAGAAATATGGCGATTTTTTACCGGTACGCGTCACAGCGTTTGAAGGTAAACTGGTTGTGCGGAGACTGATGCCATGGACTGGCGCATCAATGATCTCATGCGGCGCGTTGCATCCAATGGCTTGCCACGCATACGCCCACACAACCGCCGGGAAGACGCGTTCTGTATCACCTACACGCAATCCAAGCGCCCGCAGACGATCCTCTAGCTCCCGCATCTTCCACCGACACGTGGCCGCAACAAGCCGTGACGGTACAAAGTCATGAGGGTCGTGATGAAACCAGCGGTTCAAAACGTGTGCGTCGTTACGAACACGGCGAGCAATGGTGGCAACGTGGTTTTCCGCAAGCGTCTTGGATCCGTGACACGTCCGACACAGCGCGTGCAAATTGGACCTGTCATCACCGCCGCCGTCTGTAAAACGCACCTTGTGATCCACTTCGAAGCTGGCCGGAAGAAGCTCACCGCACATGGCACAGCACCATTGTTGTTCGGCAGCAACAAGGCGCTTCAATGACCCGGTTACACTCCTCTTTGCCACCATAAGGCAAGATTCCGAGCGCGCGGAGTATATATTGTCGCGTTTCCGGACAATAAGAACAAGCACTGGCGCAATGAGCACAGCAATCACCAAGTTCATCTTTGGTGACAGTGACAGCGACTCCGATGACGAGCGACCCACACCCGCCAGCCGCAAGAAGGGCTCCAAAGCGCATGCAAGCGGGCCGTCGGCTGACCTTCACATGATCGCAACCGATGTCGACATCTCGGGCGGCAAGTGGAATCCACCCGACGGCGTTGTCGTTCATCTCAGCGTTTCCAAGTTGCAAGATCTGATTGAGCACGATGACAAGATGATCAAGACCCTTTTCATTGTTGACAAGGACTCCGAGAGGGCGGGGGGCGGCCGCATGTTTGCCAAATACGTCATTGACACGTACGACATCATGGACGTTCCGCTCGTGGGACCAACTTCAGAAATCATTGTGTACAGGCATACCGTGAACAAGGATGGGAAGGTCCTTGAGCTCACCGCGCACGACTCAGGCACCGGCGTCCCGCCAGTGTTTTCATTGTACGTGAACTATAACGAGACCAACGTGGTGCTCCGCAAGGGTAAATGGGAAGGCACAATGAAGGATGCTGTTTTTATCCTGCAGGACACGCCGCATGGCGGCCAGCCGGGCTTTGCGGACGTTGACGTTTTTGTGACAATGGGCGAGGCTTAATTTATTGAAATGTTTTGCTTTCAATTTTAATGGCTGGGTTTAAAACAGCTACACTGAGTACTTTTTGAACTGGTGGTGCGGGTGGTGCAGGAGGTGCAGACGGTGCAGGAGGTGCAGACGGTGCGGGTGGTGCTGGTGGTGCAGACGGTGCGGGTGGTGCTGGTGGTGGCATGACATAAGGCTGTTGATTTGCACTTTGATGTACCTTATCTTTTAAGTCTTCAAGAAATTCCTCAACATCATCCTGTGTACAGAGGTTGACCACAAGTAAATTAGAAGTTGTAAAAAAAGAAATGAAAAACGAAGGTTTAGGGCTTGTATCCAGCTCAACCGTGTATCTGTTTGTGTTTGGTATGCTTTTTATCACATACATAAATGTTGGGTGTCTGATGTGCGACGGCTGCGAAACAACAGGGGTCACTGATGCTCTCAGTTCAAAGAGAGAGTTATCTTTGCTAAATGCCTGAAACTGAATATTTAGTTTTGTCCCTCGTGGATAATCTCCGGAACCCAGGGTATATAACCGTTCTTTGGCACGAGCGTCGTTCAAAAATTTCGAAAGAAAAGGCAAAAGAGGTATACCCTTAAAGAAAAACAAATTTTTTTGCAGCGCTAAGTTTATATTATGTTTCAGAACGTTGAAATCCTCCCGAGTTTTCCATTGTTTTAAAGGGGTAGGAACGTCATTTTGTTTCAGGGCATAACTAAGAGGAGGCGCGTTTGCTACAAATGTGACATTATAAAGCAAAGATTCGTCCCTGCTTCTTTTGGGACCAAACACTGACATTATAGCAAGTATAAGGATGGCTTTATATACTATATAAACATTGTACAGCACCATGAAATAATGAGCATACTCATAAATCCTTTTAGAAGTCGTGTACCAACCCTTCCCACAAACACAGCACCTGGCCCCTTTGTTTCCCCAGCGCAACCATCCACGAATGAATCTATGGATGAACGGAAGCAACCTGCGAAGAAGCCCCCATTAAATGAGAACCCCAATCAAGTCTTTGGTGAAAAAACCTGTCACAAAGCTTACAAAAACGCCAACCCATTTACAGCGTATTTGAATGCACTGAGATGCAATGATGTCACAGGAGAACCAACTGTCATTATCAGCCAGCCACTAAGCCTTGATACAAACGAACTAGTGTCAAGTGTGTGCACATTCACAATATATTGGCACCATTTAGCATATGGTAGTCGTACCTTTTGTGCGCGTGGTTTTTATTTTAAAAAAAGTAAAATAGAAGAACAACTGCGTTATGAGGCGTTTCTTGATTTGGCAAACCCATCTCTTGTGTGGAGACAAAAAACCATATATCTCAAGAACCCCAGTACCTCTGATGGGACAGAAAACAACGTTTCACTGAAATTCCTGATTGTTTATTCAGCAGAGCAACCTGAAATTCAAAAATAAAATTAAACACCAATGTACACCTCCACCGTTGTCTTGATCCCTTGGCTGATAATCTTCTTGAGTGGGTCAATCTTGCCCTCTCCGTAAGCCCCCGCGTCGCGATACTGACTAGCGCGTCCGACGCGGACCAGGTCTGCAACGTGGAACGTTTTGGTTCGCGGGTCTTCGTAGGTCACATCCGCAAGTGTAGGCATTGGTGAATCCGGGTTGGACCACGGAACAAACTGGTAATGGAAACCGCGCGTGCCTGACACCCCACGAATTACAAGGTACAAGGGGCACGAGGGAGACAGCGCAAGGCCAGCCCAGTAGTCGAGCACCTGGACGCGGTGTCCAACAATGAGGTTGAGCATCCGCGATGCTGGCGCGCCGCGGTACCCTGCATTCGAGTTGGGTGCCACCTCATTCTTCACCACACCCAGGTAATGCCACTCTGCCATCACCTCGGCGGCGGATGAGTATAGCGCGCGGTTCTCCTCCAGGTGTCGGTTCAGCTGCGTCAGTTCCTTGAATTCCGCGTTTGTAGCGGTTGACGGGGCGTAGCGCGGCATAGCCCCCCGCTTGCGTTTCGCGCGCTTGTCGTTCCGGGCAAACAAAAGCTGCGCGACACCAATGTCCTTGGCGTCGGGCACAGACTCCGGGTCTGACGCATCCGTCTTGGTCACCACGTGGTGCGGGATGCTGGTGAAGGACGGGAGCCCTAGACCAACGCTTCTGTTGGGCCGCTGCAGACCTGAGATGGCGCCGAGCCCAGGCACGGCCACGGTGCTCAGCCCCGCTCCTGGCCCGGCCGTCTGGGGAAACGGCAGGCGCACAACGCCGGCGCCGCCGGCACCTGGAAAGCCGGGCGCATTGGACTGGTCACGAGTGTTGGTGCTTGTGAGCTGACGCAGGGACCCGTCCATGCCTGTTGTAACAACAACTAGAAACCAGTGGGTTAAATACGCGACCGCGTCTATGCGAGCGGTTTGTCTGCGTCCGAGTCGCTCTCGCACGCAAAATGCAGCGGGTCGTAGTCGCGCTTTGCTTCCAGCCCCACATCCGTCTCCAGCCACGCCTCGTAGGCTGACCGCGCCTTCCGGCTCCAGCGCTTGGGTTGGTTGTCCTTTTTGCCGTTGTTGAGCGCCAACCAGATGCGTTGCACCGTCTTCATGCGCGCCGCTTTTTCGGTGCCCCCTTCCTTGAGGTAAAGCGCGTGCACTCGATACGCGTCGTATTCCACGCCCATGATGGTCAGCTTGGTGGCGGTTGTCGCGGGTGTGGCGGAGGCACCGTTTTGTGGGCGTCGCGGCGCAGGCACCGCTTTGCTTTGCACGGGCGCGTCTTGGCGTGGCACGGGCGCGCCTTGGCACGGGTTTGGCGCGTCTTGCGTAGTAAATATACGATCAAAGCGCATCGCGTACATGGTTCACAGGTCCGCCAAGGCGCTTCGGAGGAGAGAAATCGATGAAACAAGCAGGTCTGCGTGGGGTGTGTTTTTAAGGATGGTGCCCACCAGCAAAAGTGTGTTCAGAACAACTTCAATGCGCCCCCTCACTTCATAGAGAGGCACCAAAGAGTTTTGAGTCGCGCCATATTCGATGGGTACCAAAGGGGGCGCGACAAATGGTGGCGTAAAAGGATGAGTTTGCACAAACGCGGGGGGCACGTATCCAGGGGGGGCACGGACGAGCCTACGCGCCGCAACCTCTCCGTCTTCGACAAATTCCATTGCGATTGAACGAACAAGCGAATATTTTTAGACGCAAATTTTAAGGCGCGTCAGCGTGCCATCCAGCCCCGGGGTTGTGCTTGTGAACTCTTTGAGCAAGACAAGAAGGGCGCTTGCCACGTCCACACTCGGAGGTGCCCACGTAGCATCCCGCGTGCACACGAGAGCAAGCTCCAGGAGCGCAGCACGCATGTTGTACGTGAGTGGGCGCTGC
>JAYVEB010000035.1:0-6547 GCA_043749095.1 Burkholderiales bacterium
GGCCACACTGTCGCCATCTCTTTCACCCGCGTCAACGCCTCGATCGCGGCGGCCTGCTCAGCCAGGAAATTCACCGCCGCCAGCCGAACCGGAATCCCCCCCAACCGAGATCGCTGAACCTGAACCTACCGCACAACGTGCGGCGCGCCCGACGCAAGAGGACATGCGCAGCCGCACGCCCGAGGCCTGCAGCCGCATCACGGCCTACGACGAACAAAGCTGTCAGCAGGTGGCCGACAGCGCGGGCGAAGATGCCGCCCGCGCTTGCCGAGACTCGTCGGTCCAGCGCGCTGTGGCCTGCGCCTTGGGCACGTCGGGCGGCTTGCCACCGCTGGTTCGAAACGCGCCCTGACCTCGACGTATTGTCATGATGTGACGGAAGAATCTGCCGGATGGCCGTTTCCCGTTGTCATGGATTGTTGTCGCCGTCAGCCTGGCGACGCCCAGCCGTTTTCCTGCTGCTGTCGATCGCTTTCGGCGTGCACGCCGAGGCGGATCCGCCCGCCGATCCTTCCACGCCCCACTTCGACGTGTTCGAGTACCGCGTCGAAGGCAATTCGGTGCTGCCGGTCGAGCGCATCGAACGCGCTGTGTATCCCTTCCTGGGAGAACAGCGCACGGTCGCTGATGTCGAGTCGGCACGCGTCGCGCTGGAATCGGCCTACCGCAATGCCGGCTACGGCACGGTGGTGGTCGACACGCCCGAGCAGCGCATCACCGACGGCGTGGTCACGCTGCAGGTGCTGCAGGCGCCGGTGTCTCGGCTGCGGGTGGTCGGCGCGCAGTATTACTCGCAAGGCCGCATCCTCGACAAGGTGCCCGCGCTGGCCGAAGGCGAGGTGCCCAACTTCAAGGTGGTGACCGCGCAACTCGCCACCGTCAACCGCTCGGCCGACCGCCGCGTGACGCCGCTGCTGCGCCCGGGCAAGGCGCCGGGCACCACCGAAGTCGACCTGACGGTCGAAGACAAGTTTCCGCTGCATGGCAGCCTGGAGCTGAACAACAAGTCCAGCCCCAACACCACCTCGACGCGGTTGCAGGCCTCGCTGCACTACGACAACTTGTGGCAGCGCGAACACAGCATCAGTGGCCAGGTGCAGGTATCCCCCGAAGACACGAGCCAGGTCAAGGTGTTCTCGGGCTCGTACACCGTGCCCACCGGCAGCGGGTTGCTGGTGTTTTCGTACACGCGCTCCAACAGCAACACCGTTGCCGGCGTCGGCAGCACCACCATCTTCGGGCGCGGCAGCATCTACGGCCTGCGCAGCATCTGGCTGCTCGACGGCACCGAGACGCTGAATCACTCGATCACGCTGTCGGCCGATTACAAGGACTTCCAGGAGAGTGTCAGCGTCGGCGGCAACGCCGGTTTCAGCACGCCGATCCACTACCTGCCGTTCGGTGCCAGCTACGCAGCAACCCTGGCCGACAAGGACGGCTACTGGCAGACCGGTGGTGGATTGAACTTTGCGCTGCGTGGGGTGGCCAGTCGGCAGCCGCAGTTCGACGACAAGCGCTACAAGGCGCAGAACAACTTCACCATCCTGAAGCTCAACCTCGCCCGGGCGCAGAACCTGCCGCGCGGCTTCACGCTGTATGGCTCGCTCGAAGGGCAGTTCAGCGACCAGGCCTTGATCAGCAACGAGCAGTTCGTGGCCGGTGGCGTCGACAGCGTGCGCGGCTACCTCGATGCCACCGCGGTGGGTGACAAGGCCTGGCGCACCTCGCTCGAACTGCGTACCGACAACCTCGCGCCCGAGGGCTCCGGCTGGCTGGGCGCGCTGACTGCGCACACCTTCTTCGACGGCGCCTGGCTACGCCTGAAAGACTCGCTGCCCGCACAACGCAACCGCGACACGCTGACCAGCGTCGGCTTCGGCCTGCGCTTGCAGGCGCGCCGCTACGCCAGCCTGTCGCTCGACGTCGGCTGGCCGCTGCACGACGCCGGGCAGACCCGCGCGGGCGACGCGCGCGTGCACGCCAGCGGCGTGATCGAGTTCTGAAGAAAAGATGCCGCAGCACGGCATTCACGCTCAACCTGGTTTCTGATGACATCAAGCAAAGACATGGCAAAGCAAGCTTCTTCCCAGCTACCTCCGATGCGGTCGAAGGGCGCAGGCACCGGGCCTTTGCTGGCGGCAGCCGAGCAGCGGATCCAGGGGGGTCAGTTCGAGCCCGCAGCCGATTTGCTCAGGCAGGTTCTCGAGGTGGACGCGGGCTCTGCCCCTGCGAACAACCTGCTCGCGATCCTGGCACTGATGCGCACCGACAGTGCTGCAGCCGTCGACCATGCGCGTCGTGCCGTTGAGCGTTCGCCTCGTGATCCCTCGCTGCAATTCACCCTCGGACGTGCGCTCAAGGCGGCCGGTGAGCTCGATCGCGCAGTCGCTGTCTACCGCCGCGCGATCGAGCTCAATCCATCGTTCGCCGAAGCCCATGTCAGCCTGGGCATCACTTTGAAAGCGCAGGGCGACCTCGACGCGGCCATTGCCAGCTACGAGCGTGCGATCCGCATCAATCCGCAGCTGGCCGTGGCGCACAGCAACCTCGGCGCAGCGCTCGCATTGCGTGCCGAGCGGAAAGCGGTGGTCGACGGCGATGACAACCTGCCGACCCCGGAAATGATCGAGGCGCAGCAGCGCGCTGCTGCACTCGACCCGCACGATCCCGAAGTGCAGCGCAATCTCGGCGCGATCCTTCTTCGCGCCGGTCGCCCGGCCGAGGCCATGCACGCCTTCAATGCCGCCTTGACGCTTGATTCGACCGATCTCGAGTCTTGCATGCATTTTGGCAAGTGCCTGGTTGATCTCGGCGACCATGGGCTCGCCCGCGGCCTGTATGAGAAGTGGCTGTCGGGCAATGCGCACAATCCCAAGGTCATGCGGGCCTTGGCCAACGCGCTGACGATGCTGGGCGAGTCCGACGCCGGCATCGAGTGGGCAGAGCGCTCGCTCGCGCTAGAGGCCAACCCGATCACCGCGATGCAGCTCGGCAACTCCCTGTTGCAGGCGCGCCGCATCCCCGAAGGCGTTGCGCGCTGCCGCGAGGGCGTCGACCAGTCGGGCCGGGATGTGGCGCTGTACCCCGTGCTGCTGATGGCGACGAACTACATCCACGAAGACCCGCAGCCGATCTTCGATGCGCACGCCGAGCTGGCTGCACGGCTCGTGCCCTTGCTCAAGCGCCAGCCGCGCCGAGGAAGAAGTGCGGCGGATCGACTGCGCGTTGGCTACGTGTCGGGTGACTTCGTGCGGCACTCGGTGCCCTACTTCATCTCGCCGCTGTTCGCACATCACGACCAGAACCGCTTCGAGGTCTTCTGCTATCACAACAACCCGCGCAGCGATGCCGTTACCGCGCGGCTGAAGTCGTTCGGCCACAGTTGGGTCGAATCTGCCCAGCTGTCGGACGACGCGCTCGACCGGCGCATCCGCGCCGACGGCATCGACATCCTGCTCGACCTCACCGGCCAGACCGCAAATTCCCGGATGTTGGTCTTCGCGCGCGGCCCCGCACCGGTGCAGGCCGGCTACCTGGGTTACCCCACGGTCAGTGGCGTACCGGCAATGGACTGGCGCATCACCGATCAGGTGATCGACCCGGGTGACCAGCCAGTGTTGTCCTCCGACCGTCCGCTCGCGCTGCCGCGCTCGATGTTCTGCTACCAGCCCGATGCCGACACGCCCGATGTTGCGCCACCGCCGATGCTGCGCAATGGTTACCTGACGTTCGGATCGTTCAACAACATCGCCAAGGTCACCGACCACACGCTCGAGCTGTGGGCTTCGGCAATGAACGCGGTGCCAGGCTCGCGACTGCTGCTGAAGTCGGCCTCGATGGCCCAGGCCTCGAACCGCGCCGACATCGAGCGTTTCATGGCCGCACGAGGCATCAAGGCCACGCGCCTGCGGCTCGTCGGCCGGCAGGCGGCTGACCGCGACCATCTGGCGCTGTACGGCGAGGTGGACATTGCGCTCGACACCTACCCGTACAACGGCGCCACCACCTCGTGCGAAGCGCTGTGGATGGGCGTGCCACTGGTCACACGGCGCGGCCGTACCCACACCTCGCGCATGGGCGCGTCGATCCTCGATGCGATCGGGCGCGACGACTGGATTGCGCACGACGACGAGGGGTTCGCCAGGCTCGCTGCGACGCTGGCCGCCGACGCTGAAGCCTTGGTGCGCTGGCGCTGCGGCGCGCGGTCGCACTTGGCCTACAGCGCCTTGTGTGATGGGCCGGCCTTTGCCCGTGCCTTCGAACATGCACTCGAGCAGGCGTGGTCATCTCATGTCAACGGCGGGTCTGCCGTCCTTGAGCCAACGCTGTGAAAACTGCTGTTTCCACGGTCGGACTAGTCCATACAGGCTATGCATTGTGCTGATGGCGTCACTGAGTCTTCATCACCGTTCGCGCCTGCGTCAGGACAATGCGAACAGTGGCCACGCATGGGCTGCAACGGCATAGTCCGAAAGCCCCATGCAACAGCCTGTTCAGCACATCAACACGACATGCTGGCTCCTTAATATCTCTTTCGATCGATTGAGCTTGGAGTGAGATCCAGGTTCGGTGGATTGCAGGGAGCGTCGGTGTGAGGGGTCGATTCAGTCCAGCACGCGTTACGCATCACGCATCACTTCCGGGGAGGGCCATTCGTTGAGAAAAGCCTTTCCATCACACACACAGGAGAAAGACCGCATGAAGTTCAACCTCAAGATGATCGCCGCCGCCGCCGCCATGGTCGCGGTTTCGTCAGCACACGCTGACTTGGCCAACAACACCACCGGCAACAGCTCGTTCGCGCTGGTGGCTTTCAACACGACCACGAACGCGTACTACGTCCGCGACCTGGGCTTCACGCTTAACAGTTTCCTGCCGGACAGCGTCACCACGACGACCATCGACGGTGGTGGCAGCGCCGTCACCGGCAACAAGGCCCCCGAAGCCGGTCTCAACATCACCTTTGGCGCTGGGCAATTCAGCACTTGGCTGGCTGGTCAGACCAGTGGCTCGATCCTGTGGACCGTGGCTGCAGGTGATGGCTTGACCGCCGCCGGTACGAGCAATCTGTCACGCGGTTTGATTGCGGCGTCTGCCGCGCCGTCGGTTGCCCCCTCGAACCAGACAGTGCGTACGTTTGTGAACACCTCGTCAGGCGTCTCGGGTCTGGCCACCCAGAACAATGACGGCACGAACTGGTATGACAAGACCGGTGCTGCGGTCATCGGCGGCTTCACCAGCAACTACAGCTTTGGCGCTCTGACGGCGTTGGGCAGTTCTGCGAGCCTGTACTACTACGCCACCACGGCGGGCACGGGTTCCAGCACGGTCTTCGCCAACGTGACTGGCTTCAGCAACTCGCTGAACACCGCCACGCTGACCCTGGCTTCTTCCGGCGTGCTGACCTATGACCTGCAGCCTGCCGTGTCGGCCGTTCCGCTGCCCGCTGCCGCCTGGCTGATGGGTTCGGGCCTGGTCGGCCTGGGTGGCATGGTTCGCCGCCGCAAGGCTGCGGCTGCTGCTGCCGTCTGACCTGACGCTCCAGTAATTTCAACTGATTGACTGCCTGCCTCTGGCGCCCTTGGGCGCCAGGGGGTATGCGCAGCTGTGACCAAATACTTTTCAAATCAAGGACTCATCATGAAACTCCGACAAATCGCCTTGGCCGCAGCCGCTTGCTGCGGCGCCCTGGCCAGCCTGCCTTCGTTCGCCATCACCGCCAGCAACTACACCAACACCGGTGAGTTCACAGGCGACACGCTGAACATCCGCATGTCGGGCGCTTCGGCGCAAGACAACGGCATCCTGGGTTCGGCCCTGTCGCTGTGCACCGCCGGTAGCGTGCATCGCTATGCCATCAGCAACAACGTCGTGTTTTTCTGCACGCCGGACATCGGCACCAACGCCGGCCAGATCACCGTGCCTGCTGGCAAGACCAAGCTGGCCATCTACAAGTACTCGGTCGGTGGTTCTTACTACGGCGTCGGCCCGGTCAACAGCAACACCGCTGCTGCCGGCAACGCCCTGACCGCCACTGGCAACCAGCTGCCGTTCATGGACCTGAGCGCGATAAACAGCCTGTGCACCGGCACCAACGCTGTCACCACCACGGTCACCTTCAACACCACGCTGGGCAGCTACACCAACGTCGCCTGCGCCAACGCCAGCGGCACGATCACCTCGGCTGCCACCACCTACATCGGCCTGTCCGACGTGGAACCGGCCTTCTTCAGCAACGCCACCGCCAACCTGACGGGCAACAGCGTCTACGCCCTGATCTTCGGCGTGCCGGTCACGCTGAACATCCGCAATGCCCTGCAAACCCAGCAAGGCCTGACCTCCGGCAGCGACACCGAAGCCAACATGCCCAGCCTGAGCAGCGCTCAGCTGACCTCGGCCTACACCCAGCTGGGCCAGACCTGGGCCGGCATTGGCGTGACCAGCGGCCTCGCCGACGACGGCATCTACGTGGCCCGCCGCGTGGACTCTTCGGGTACGCAGAAGACGTTCGAAGCCCTGATTGCCCGCACCCCGAACGGCCAAGGCG
>JAYVEB010000036.1:0-6455 GCA_043749095.1 Burkholderiales bacterium
GCCCGCGATGAAACTTTCGGCGAAGCCAATGTCGCCCGACTTCAGTGCCGCCGAGCAGGCATTCCAGTTGCGCAGCCGGATCGCCGCGCGTGGCTCACCTTCAACGCTGCTGCCGAAGCGCGCCGAGGAGCCATCGGGCAAACGCACGTCCAGTGAGCCGTGTTTCAGGCGCTTCAGCAGCTGAAACACCGCGCGTGCGGCGGCCGGGGCCGACTCGGCCAGGAGGGGCGTGTTCAAGGTGGTGCTGCGGTTCATGGGCGGCGCGAGGCGGTCGGTTCGAGATGTGGCGTTCGGTCGGTTCAGCGGGTGATGAACGTGGCGGGCGGTTTCGGCTTGCGGAAATACGGCACACGCTTGGCCCACAGCCTGATCGCCTGCCAATGGATGCGGGCGATGACACCGAGTGTCATCAGCGGCATGCCAAAAAACGCGGCGTGCAGGCGCCCCACTGTCAGGGGAAGCAAGGCGCCCGACACGCTGGTCTGGATCAGCGCGCCGTGTTCGTCGTCGTGGTCGATGCAGGCGACCGTTCTCGCCATCACCTTACGTTCGGTGGCGCCGGCCGGATGCGCAGCGCTGTGAATGAAGCGGAAGCGATAACGCCCGGCCACTGCGCAGAACGGCGACACATGGAACACCTTTGCGGCGACCTGTTCCTTGCCGTAGGCAAGGTCGGGGCCGTGCAACAGGTAGCAATGTCGCTCGCCGAAGGTGTTGTTGACTTCGACGACCACTGCCGCGAGCGTGTCGTCGGCGCGGTGGCAGTACCAGAAGCTGACCGGCTTGAAGGTGTGGCCGAGCACCCGCGGGTAACAGTGCAGCCACACCTCTCCGTGGGCGTCACAGACGCCGTCGCGCTGCAACACCTCGTCGAGCCAGGCCAGGCTGTCGGCGCGGCCGTCGCCGTGGTCGCGGTCGTGGAAGCTGATCAGCCCCAAGCGGTTGCGTGCCAGGTCGGCATGGGGAGCTGCTCGCAGGCGGCGCATCGGCAGCATCAGGAAATAGGTCGGGTAGGCGAAGCGGTTTAGCGCCGGCCGCAAGCGGGTGTGGCGCACCTGTCCGAAGCCGATCAGCGGCTCGGCCAGGGTTGCTGCCGTTGCAAGAAGCGCCGTCATGCAGCCACCGGCAGCGAATGCGGTTCGGTCTGGGCCCAGCGCTGGCGCAGCCCATCGACCACGGCGAGGCCGGACGTCAGCCCGTCTTCGTGAAAGCCGTAGCGCGTCCACGCGCCACAGAACCATGTGTGCGCCTCGCCCTGCAGCGACGGCACGCGCCGCTGCGCGGCAATCGCGGCCGCGTCGAACACCGGGTGCGCGTAGTCGTACTCGCCATGGATGGCGTCGGCGCGTGGTTGGGTGATTGGATTCAAAGACACCACCACCGGCGCCTTGAAGGGCAGCGGCTGCAGCCGGTTGATCAGGTAGTGCAGGCAGACCGCGGCTGATTCGCGTGACCCGGCACGGGCGCGCTCGTAGTTCCATGCCGCCCAGGCGATCTTCCGGCGTGGCAGCACGGCGGTGTCGGTGTGCAGCACCGCGCGGTTGCGGTGGTAGCGGATGGCGCCCAGCACCGCGCGCTCGGCGGGCGTGGCATCGGCCAGCAGCGCCAGCGACTGGTCGCTGTGGCAGGCCAGTACGACCTCGTCGAACAGCTCGGTGCCGCAGTCGGTGGCCACGCTGACTTGCGCGCTGACTGGCGAGCGCCGCACGCTGCGCACCGGCGTGTTCAGCCGCGTGTCGGGAATGTTTTGCAGCAGCTTTTCGACGTACTGCCGCGCGCCGCCCTGCACGGTGTACCAGCGCGGCCGGTTCGTCACCTGGATCAGGCCATGGTTGTGGCAGAAGCGGATCATCGTGGCGATCGGGAAGCGCAGCATCTGATCGGTCGGGCACGACCAGATGCAGCCGATCATCGGCAGGAAATACCAGTCGCGGAATTCGGCGCTGAAGCCGTGTTCGGCCAGGAAATCGCCAATGGCCTGTTGCTGCTCGGCCTCGATGCCGCGTTCAGCGAGGGCGGTGGCCAGGCGATTGAAGCGTGTCACGTCGCGCAACATCCGCCAGAAGGCCGGGCGCACGAGGTTGCGGCGCTGCGCGAATACGGTGTTCAAGTCGCTGCCGCTCCACTCCAGGCCGATGTCGGGAACCTGCACCGAGAACGACATGTCCGACAGCGCCGTGGGCACCTGCAACTCGCCGAACAGCTGGATCAGCTTCGGGTAGGTGCGCTCGTTGAAGACCAGAAAGCCGGTGTCAACGCCATGGGTCTGCCCCTCCAGCGTGACGTCCACGGTGTGGGTGTGACCGCCGAAATAGGCGCCAGCCTCGAACAACGTGACGTGCGTGTCGCGGGCCAATGCATGCGCCGCCGACAGGCCGGAGATGCCCGAACCAATGACCGCCACGCGACGCTTGCCGTCAGACATCCGCCGGCTCCGCAACGCCCAAAATCACAAAAGCGGTGGAGAGGCTCCCAAGAGGCATCACCACCGCCTCGAATAAAGAGGCTGCACAGCGCCCGGGGGCGAATAACGGAGGGAGGAGGAATGAAAACCGCCGCCGGATTTCGATCGGTCGAGCCGACTGGCTGTGCAACGCGAAACTGTTTGCAGGCATGCTCGACAGCCCGCGTTGCTCAGACCCTGTTTTCAGACTCAGTCTAATTAACGCCAGAACAGTCAAGCCCCAGACGCTAGTGTAGACAATAAAACCACACAGGAGTTCCCCTAGTTCAGGGAAAATTTTGCCTGCGATGCGCCCGGGCATCGAGTGATGCCTCTGTTTGCAATCTGCCAATAAAATTCTGACGCAATAGACCATGCCGTCCAAAATGTAACTGAACAGTATTCCCCAGTGCTTTTGTGGGCGACTTCAAGGCGTTCCCAGCAGCTTTTCGATGCTGTCGACGAAAGACTTGTCATCCGGCGCAGTCAGCGCGCTGTAGCTCTCCACCGTCGTGCCGTCTCTGGCAATCACGTACTTGTGGAAATTCCAGCGCGGCGGCGAGCCGGTGATCTTGCGCAGATCGGCGTACAGCGGATTGACGTCAGCGCCGGCGCTGGTCGACACGCGGGTTTTGGTGAACATCGGAAACTTGACGCCGAAGGTGCTGGCGCAGAACGACGCGATTTCCTGGTTGCTGCCCGGTTCCTGACTGCCAAAATCGTTGGAAGGAAAGCCCAGCACCACCAGGCCGCGATCGTGGTATCGAGCATGCAGCGCCTCCAGCCCCTTGTACTGCGAGGTGAATCCGCAGTAGCTGGCGGTGTTGACGACGACGACGACCTTGCCGCTGTACTGGCACAGGTTCTGCGGCTTCTCGTCCTGCAGTCGCGGCACGCTGCGGTCCAGCAAGGCGGGGCAGCCCGCGGCGTGTGCACCCGCCGCGAACCCCAGCAGCAACCCGGCCGCAACCGTCGATTTCAGTTGGGCCACGAACGATCGAAGATTTGAGGCGTCCATATCTTGTCCTGGTCAAAAGGCTGTCACTCGAGTATACTGTGTCGACTGAAAATCTGATGCGTCATGAGTGAGTCCACACGAAGTTTGAAGTCTCTGACCTTGGCGATCGCGGCCGTCGAGCGCGACACCGGCCTGACCAAAGACACGCTGCGCGTCTGGGAACGTCGTTATGGCTTCCCACAGCCCGAGCGCGACGCCCATGGTGAGCGCGCCTACCCGCTCGAACAGGTCGAGAAGCTGCGCATTGTCAAGCGCCTGATGGACGGCGGGCACCGCCCGGGGCGTCTGGTGCCGATGCCAATTGACTCACTCGTCGAACTCAGCGAGAACACTGTCGACGTGCCCCGCCGCGTCAGTGTCGATCTGGGCGCGCCCGACCTGAAGTCTTACCTGGCCTTGATGCGCTCGCATGATATGGACGCGCTGCGCCGCCTGCTGCTGCACACGCAGATGCGGATGGGGCTGTCGCGTTTCGTCATCGATGTCGTGCTGCCGCTGAACACGCTGGTCGGTGATGCGTGGATGCGCGGCCAGCTCGAAATCTTCGAAGAGCACGCCTACATCGAATGCCTGCACGGTGTGCTGCGGCAGGCGCTGGCCGGCATCCCCGAAGCCGCGCCGCTTGATCGACCGCGGGTGTTGCTGACCACCTTGCCGGGCGAGCCCCACGGGCTCGGGCTGCTGCTTGCCGAAGCCCTGTTTGCGCTCGAAGGCACGCGGGTGCTGTCGTTGGGGGTGCAGACCCCGGTGTGGGACATTTCCCTGGCCACTGCGGCGCACCGCTGCGACATCGTGGCGCTCGGCTTCACCGGCTGCATGAACCCGAATCAGGTGGTCGATGGCCTGACCGAACTGCGCAGCAAGCTGCCACCAGAGGTCGAGTTGTGGGTTGGCGGATCGGCGCCTGTGCTGCATCGCCGGCCTGTCGCGGGCGTGATGGCGTTCGCGTCGCTGCAGGACATCCACCCGCAGATCGAGCGCTGGCGGCACGGCGGAGTCTGATGGGTTCGGCGCCGACATTCCGCGGCAACAAATCGGCATTGCCGCAGAAGCCCTGCCTCGAATGCCAGCGGCCGATGACCTGGCGCCGCGCCTGGGCGAGGAATTGGGACGAAGTGAAGTACTGCTCCGATCGCTGCCGAACCCAGGCGCGCCGTGCGGTGCCGGCGCGATGACCGATCCGGTTCGTCGTCTGGTGTTGGTGCTCGGCGACCAGCTCACCCTGGACAGCCCCGCGCTGGTGGGCCTCGACCCGGCGCGTGACCGCGTGCTGATGATCGAAGCGCCCGGCGAAGCGACGTGGGTCTGGAGTCACAAGGCGCGCATCGCGCTCTTCATTTCCGGCATGCGGCACTTTCGCGATGCCTTGCGTGAGGCCGGCTTCACGGTTGACTACCTCTCACTGAACGACAGTGATGAGCCCACGCTGGCGGGCCGATTGGCGCAGCAGTTGAATCGCTGGCGACCCGAAGTCTTGCGACTGCTGGAGCCCGGTGAATGGCGCTTGCAACAGGACATCACCGCAACGGCGCACCACGCCGGCGTGGCGCTGCAACTGCTCGACGACCCGCACTTCCTGTGCTCGCGCGCTGACTTTGCGCGCTGGGCCGGCAAGTACAGCGGCGGCTTGCGGATGGAGTATTTCTACCGTGAGATGCGGCGCCAGCACCGGGTCCTGATCGACCGCAGTGCGGCAAAGCCCGACCAGCCCGAAGGCGGGCAGTGGAACTACGACGCCGACAACCGCAAGGGCTATCCGACGCGCGGGCCGGGGCTGATCCCGCCGCCTGAAGCTCTCGAACCGGATGCGCTGACGCGTGAGGTATTTGCCGATGTCGAACGGCTGTTTCCGAACCACCCGGGGTCACTCGCGCACTTCGTCTGGCCGGTCGCACGCCAGCAGGCCTTGCTGGCATTGCAGACCTTCATCGACCACCGCCTGGTCAACTTCGGCTGTCACCAGGACGCGATGTGGTCGGGCACGCCGTTCGGCTGGCATTCACTGCTGGCCAGCAGCCTGAACCTGCACCTGCTCGACCCGCGTGAGGTCATTGCCGCCGCCGAGCAGGCGTATCGCGAGGGTCGCGCACCGCTGACAAGTGTCGAAGGCTTCATCCGCCAGATCCTCGGCTGGCGAGAGTTCATCCGCGGCGTCTACTGGCTGGACATGCCGGGAATGGCCGACGCGAATCACTACGGCCACAGCCGCCCGCTGCCCCGCTGGTTTTGGACCGGGGACACGAAGATGGCCTGCGCGCGCGACGCGATCGAACAGACCTTGCAATATGGCTATGCGCACCACATCCAGCGGCTGATGGTGACCGGCCTGTTCGGGCTGCTGGCCGAGATCGATCCGAAACAGGTGGCCGCCTGGTACCTCGCGGTGTATGTCGATGCGGTCGAATGGGCCGAGCTGCCGAATGTCGCCGGCATGGCGTTGTACGCCGATGGCGGGCGCTTCACCAGCAAGCCCTACGTCGCCTCCGGCGCCTACATCCAGCGGATGAGCAACCACTGCGACCGCTGCACCTACGCCCCCGACGCCAAATCAACCCAGGCGAGCGGCAAGCCACTGTGCCCATACACCACGCTGTACTGGCACTTTCTCGACCGCCACGAAGCGGCCTTGAGCGCCAACCCGCGCACCGCCTTGATGGCCCGCAACGTCGCCAGGCTGGAGCCGGCACAGCGCGAGCGCATCCGTGCCGAGGCGAAGCGCGTACTTGAACGCCTCGACGATCTTTGACCCACGCTGGCCGCAGCGTCCCTCCTACACGCGGCGCAGGGGCAACGCGTCTAAACTCGATCACGTTTCAAAACGCCCTGCCTATTATGTCCAGCATGCTTTACCCCGAACTTTTCAAGCAGCTCGAAGCCGTGCGTTGGAGCATGGACACCGACATCCCCTGGGATCGCTTCGACGCCAGCCTGCTCAGCGATGAGCAGGCCCAGACGATCAAGATGAACGCGATCACCGAGTGGGCTGCACTGCCC
>JAYVEB010000037.1:0-6452 GCA_043749095.1 Burkholderiales bacterium
TTAGGCCTTCAGCCTGAACCTGCTGAAGAAGTTCAGGGCGCTGCACCCCGCCGTGCCGACGAAGAGCGGCCTGATGGTGGGCCTGGGCGAGACCGATGAGGAAATCCTTCAGGTGGTGCGCGACATGCGCGCGCACGACATCGACATGCTGTCCATCGGCCAGTACCTCGCCCCCAGCGGCCATCACCTGCCGGTGCGCCGCTATGTACACCCTCACACCTTCCGCATGTTCGAGGCCGAGGCGGTGAAGATGGGCTTCACCCACGCCGCCGTCGGTGCGATGGTGCGCAGCAGCTACCACGCCGATCAGCAGGCGCATGCCGCGGGTGTGGCGGGCGTGGACGCCCCGATGCTGCCGCGCTGAATCGGCCGGTTGCGTGGCGCGTCAGGGCGCTGCCAGCAGCCGCTCGATCGATGTGTTCAAGGCCGCGAAGTCGAGTCGGCCGACATGCCTCTCGACGATCTCGCCGCGCCGGTTGATCAGCACGCTGGTCGGCGTTGCGGCCACCTTGCCGAAGCGCTCGGCCAAGCTGCCGGCGTGGTCGATCGCCACCTGAAACGGCAGCGCATGCGCCTCGGCGTAGCGCACCACGTTGAACGGTGCGTCGTAGCCCATCGCGATGGCCAGCGTCTCGAAGCCGCGCGCCTTGAACCGTGCATGGGTCGCGACGAGGCCGGGCATCTCTTCCAGGCAGATGGCGCAACTCGTCGCCCAGAAGTTGACGAGCACGACCCGGCCGGTCAACTGGGCGGTGTGGGCCGGCGTTCCATTGAGCAGCGTGTAGCTCACCTGGGGGGCGGGTTCAACGCCTGCGACACTGCGCAGCACGCCGTAAGCTATCGCAGCGACGGCGCCAGCGGCCGCCACCGCAATCAGCGCTTTCCTTTTCAACGAACCCACAATCATTGGGAGACGTCCATGCAACGCAGAAAATTCACCATCGGTCTATTGTCGGGCGCCGGGCTCTGCGGCGTGGGCGTAACGCCAGCGCAGGCGGGTTCGATGCTGGGTTCGCTCAGCGAGGGGGATGCTGCGTCGGGCATCCGCGCGGCGCTCGAGCGCGGCGCCGAATCGGCGGTCGGCCTGCTTGGCAAGACCGACGGCTTTCTGGGCAACCCGAAGGTCAAGATACCGCTGCCAGGCGTGCTGAAAAAGGCCGCCAAGCTGTTGAAGGCCACCGGCCAGGGCGACGCGGTCGATGAGCTGGTGACTGCCATGAACCGAGCTGCCGAGGCGGCGGTGCCACAGGCGAAGGAGTTGCTGCTGGGCGCGGTCAAGACGATGAGCGTCGACGACGGCCGCAAGATCCTGTCCGGTGGCGACCATTCCGTCACTGACTTCTTCTCCGCCAAGACGCGCGAGCCGCTGGGTGTCAAGTTTCTGCCCATCGTGACGCAGGCCACCGAGAAAGTCGCGCTGGCTGACAAGTACAACGCGGTAGCAGGGCAGGCAGCCAGCCTGGGTCTGCTCGACAAGAAGGACGCGAATGTTCAGCAGTACGTCACCGGCAAGGCGCTGGATGGGCTGTACTTCATGATCGGCGAGGAAGAAAAAAAGATCCGCCAGGATCCGATTGGCACCGGCAGCGACATCCTGAAGAAGGTGTTCGGTTCGCTGAAATAAAGGGAGGGGCTGCGCGCCGCCGTCACAGGGTCTTCGACAGCTCGAACATCAGCACGGAGGGCAGTGCCGCCTCGATCGCTTCCTGGCCGACCCGCGCACGCTCGGCGCCGGTGTCATCGGACACGTTGAATTCCTTGCCTTCTTCGACGATGTCGATGAACGGGAAGCCCGGCACTTCGGCGCGAATGTCGGCGCAGAAGCGATCGAAACGTTCGCCGTGCAGGATGCCCTCGACGATGATGGCGTGCGGCAGGCCGTCGCTGCAGAAGTCTGCGGCCTCGTCGATCGAGGCGACCATGTCAACGATCAGCCCCATGTGGAGCAGCGCGTCGCGGATGCGCGAGCGCATGCCGCGGCGCGAGGCGATCACCACCACATGGCTGCCGGCCAGCGGCTTCGAATTGATCGAGCTGTCGAAGCCCTGGTCGAGATCGACGGCGCTGACGCCCTCGATGTCGGCATTCGCCGGCAAGGCGAACTCCAGCGTGACCGTCACGGCGCGGTCGTTCACCTGGCGCACCAGCCCCAGTTGCATCGTCATGGCGGTCTGTTCCAGCAGCCGCCAGGTCAAGGTGTCGAGGGGCGGTGGCTGCGTCGCTGCGCCGGTGGCGATCAACGCGAATCGGCAGCTCAGGCGCGCGTGGCCCTTCCACGGGTCCACATCGATGACCAGCTCGATCGTCGAGCGGGTCTGGGTGAGTGCCCAGTCGATCAGGGTGTTGAGCAGGCTGAACATCAGCGAGGCATCGACGATCACATCCACCGGGGTCGTCGTCGGCTGCACCGAGATGCCGCGTGCATCGATTTCACGCTTGCGGTGCGTGAGCACCGACTGCAGCGTGTCCAGCATGGCCACCCGCTCGCGCGATTGGGCCAGCCCGGCACTGGCGAAGCGGGCCAGCAACTGCGCGGTCATGCCCATCTGGCGCGCGGTCTCGATCTCTTCACGCAGCAGGCGCAGTCCGGCGCGGTCTATCCGTCCGGTCGAGGTCAGCGCGTTGACGCGCTCCAATGCCAGCGTCAGCGGATGCGCGATCTCCGCACCGAGTTCGGCGATCAGGTCGCGCCAGCGAACGCCGTCGGCCACGGTGGTCGGCGCCCTTGGCGGTGAGATCGGCGTCGTGGCGATGGAAGGTGCACTCATGGAATCGGAATCGGCGGCCGTCGGATCGCTGCCCGGCGCGGCATGGGTCGGTGGTGGGTCTGGAAAACGGCAGGCTGGGGAGCCAAGGGGGCGTCGGTCAACCGTCACCCGGCTCGAGACAGACGTAGTGTTCACTTGCTGGCGGCATTGCGCCAGTCGGCAAGACCTGCCGACACCGGACCTGGGGTGTGAATAATTCACGGGCCGTGGCAGCGCGTGCGGATGCCTCTGGTGAACGCACGCTTTGCCGGCAACGGAGGTACGGCCCGTCCCCTTTGATAATCGATGGCATGAAGTGCTTCATCGCCTGCCCACTGCGCCCTGTCGCCGCGCTGTCGATCGCGCTGGCGGCAGGCCTGTGCGCCTGTACACCGGCACTGAACTGGCGCGAGACGCACCCGCCCGACAGCGTGGTCAGCGCGCTGTTTCCGTGCAAGCCCGACCACCACGTCCGTCGTGTGACGCTGGCGGGCGCCGAGCTGGCGATGCAGCTGTCGTCGTGCTCCGCGGCCGATAGCGTCTACGCCCTGAGTCACATCGATGTCAGCCAGGCCGACCGGGTGACTCCGGTGCTTCAGGCCCTTCGCGAAGCGGCAGCCCAGAACATCGGGGGGCCGACCTCGGTGAAAGGCCCGCAGCCGGTGCCGGGCATGACGCCGCATTCGCTGGCGCAACGGCTGGGCTGGCGTGGCACGCGTGCAGACGGGTCCATCATCGCGGCGCAGGCGACCTTCTTCACCCAAGGGACGCAGGTCTATCAGGCCACCGTCGTCGGCGCGCGACTCGATGAGGACGCGGTCGACACCTTCTTCGCCGCATTGAAGCTGCCTTGAGCTGGCTGGCGTTGTGAAATCCACCACGCTTCGCCTGCACGGTGCGTGCTGTGGCGGCGGCTACCGGTTGAACTGCCGATAATGGGGTTCCATGCTCGGACTGTTGATCATTGCTCACGCCCCGCTCGCTTCATCGCTGAAGACAGTGGCGAGCCATGCATTTCCCGACTGCGCGCTGACGCTCGAAGTGCTCGATGTCGCGCCAGAGATGCCGGTCGAGCAGATCGAGGCGTTGGCGGCAGCGCTGCTGGCCAAGGTGCGCAACCCAGAGGCGCTGATCCTCACCGATGTCTTCGGGGCCACGCCATGCAACGTCGCTCAGCGTCTGGCTGGTCTGGCCGAAGTCGGTCAGGTAAAAGTGGTCACCGGCGTCAATGTCCCAATGCTCTGGCGTGCCCTGTGTTACCTCCACGAACCGCTGGACGCCGTGGCCGCGCGTGCGGTGGCGGGCGCCACCCAGGGCGTGATGCAGGTGTCCATTTCCAGGCCGCAAAACCAGGCCATCCAGCCGGGCACCCATGATTCGAATCAGCGTCACCATCAGCAATAAGCTTGGGCTGCATGCGCGGGCCTCGGCCAAGCTCACCAAGACGGCCAGCGGATTTCGAAGCGAGGTCTTCATCAGCCGCGGCGACCGCCGCGTCAATGCCAAGAGCATCATGGGCGTGATGATGCTGGCCGCCGGGCTGGGCGTCGGTGTCGAGATCGACGCTGCCGGCGACGATGAACAGGCCGCGATCGACGCCCTGCTGGCCCTGATCAACGACAAGTTCGGCGAAGGCGAATGAGCCTCCCGGTTTCGCAGGCCCCACATGGGCCGCGAAACCCCTTCAGACGTGTCAGCTGCCGAGGAAGTGCCGGCGATAGCGCGCCGGCAGGTCGTCCATGCGCATCATCATCGGCAGGTCGGCGGTGTTGAAATCCGGGTCCCAGGCCGGCGGACCCAACACCTGGGCACCGCACCGCAGATAGCCGCGTATCAATGCCGGCGCCTCGACGCACAGGTCGCGCCGCAAGTCGGCGATCGGCAGCGGCAGCCGCGGCGGCACCTGGCGTTCCACGGGCGCCAGGTGGCTGCGCCGTAACTGCTCCCACAGGCTGGCCGCCACATGACCGCCGTCGCGCATGCTGATGCTGGCGCAGCCGATCATCGTGTCGAGCCGGTTGCGCTGCATGAATTCGGTCAGAGCGCCCCACAGCGCCAGGATCACCCCGCCACGCCGCCAGTCAGGGTGCACGCAGGAGCGACCCAGCTCGACCATCTTCGGGCGCAGCGCGCGCAGCCGCGTCAGATCGAATTCGCTCTCGCTGTACAGCCCGCCGATGCGCTTCGCGGCCGCCGGTGTCAGCACGCGGTAGGTGCCGACCACCTCGCCCGGTTCCTCGTCTTCCGTGCCGGTGCTGCGCACCAGCAGGTGTTCGCAGTAGGCATCGAACACATCGATGTCGTGTCCGGCGGGCGCGCCACGCGGCAGCGTCAGGCGGGCGCCCAGCTCGGTGACGAACACCTGGTAACGCAGCCCCTGGGCGGCCCGCACCTCGTCTTCGTGGCGCGCCCAGCTGACCGCGAAGCCGAACGGCCGGTCCGTTCCCACCGTGTCGAAGCCGGGGCGCTGGCGCCAGGCGCCGTCGAGCCCTGGAAGCGAAGCCAACGTCGCCCGGGATGTGGCGCCCTGTGCCCTGACATGTTGAGAGTCCATCTGCAGATGCTGAGGGGCCCGGGTGACTGGCTTGTGAAGATCGGGTGACGCTGACGTGACAGTCGCGGCGATGTCAGCGGGCAGCGCACAGCCGCTGGCATGGCCCGTGACAACCCGGGGCGCCAGGGCGCAGGGGCGCTGCTAGCATGACCCATGAGCTTTCAGTTGTTCGGACTGCCCGTGTCGCGCGGGGTGGCCATCGGCCGCGCGGTGCTGGTCTCGTCCAGCCGCATCGACGTCGCGCACTATTTCATCCCGGTGGCCGAGGTCAGCCGAGAGATCACGCGCCTGCGCGTCGCCCGCGATGCCGTCGTCGCTGAGCTGACCGCCTTGCAGGAAGACCTGCCCGGCGATGCGCCGGCCGAGCTGTCGGCACTGCTCGATGTGCACCTGATGCTGCTCAACGACGAGACGCTGGAGCTTGCCACCAAGCAGTGGATCGAGGATCGCTGCTACAACGCTGAATGGGCCTTGTCGGCGCAGTTCGAGGTGCTGGCGCGCCAGTTCGACGACATGGAGGACGACTACCTGCGCGAGCGCAAGGCCGACGTCGAACAGGTGGTCGAGCGGCTGTTGCGTGCGATGGCGCGGGGGTCGCCTGCGCTGGTTGATGCCGCCCCGAAGTCGGCTGGCGCCGACGCGCACAACGAGCCGCTGGTGCTGGTGGCCAGCGACATCGCACCGGCCGACATGCTGCATTTCAAGCGCACCGTGTTCGCCGGCTTCGTTACCGATGTCGGTGGCACCACATCGCACACCGCCATCGTGGCGCGCAGCCTGGACATCCCGGCCGTGGTTGGCGCGCGCGAAGGCTCGCGTGTGATCCGTCAGGACGACCTGGTGGTGATCGACGGCGACGCCGGGCTGGTCATCGTCAACCCGTCGGACATCGTGCTCGAGGAATACCGTTTCCGCCAGCGCCAGCGCGACCTGGAACGGCAGCGGCTGTCGCGATTGAGGAACACGCCGGCCGTGACGCTCGATGGCGAGCCGGTCGAGATGCTGGCCAACATCGAACTGCCCGGCGATGCCGTCGCGGCAGTCGCCGCCGGTGCCGTGGGCGTGGGTCTGTTTCGCAGTGAGTTCCTGTTCATGAACCGCGCTGGCGAACTGCCCGGCGAAGACGAGCAGTTCGAGGCCTATCGCTCGGT
>JAYVEB010000038.1:0-6420 GCA_043749095.1 Burkholderiales bacterium
GCGCAAGGACCTCGGGCTGGTGCTGGACGAGGCCCACCGCAATGGTGCCCGGCTGCCGGTCACCGCGTTGGTCGATCAGTTCTACGCCGATGTTCAGGCCGCTGGCGGGCAGCGCTGGGACACCTCGAGCCTGATCACCCGCTTGCGCTGAAACACCTGCAGCCCCCGGTGGGTGAGGGCTGGCACATCAGCGCTCGGCCCGGGGTGGCGGTGCGGACGGGGCTTGAATGTTGGCCAACTCGGCTTCGGAGATCACTTCGAAGACGCGCACGACCTTGTCGACGCCGCTGACGCCGCGGGCGATCTCGGTGGCGCGATTGGCCTCGCGCTCGGTGACTCTGCCCATCAGGTAGACCGTGCCGCGCTCGGTGACGACCTTCACCGACTGCGCGAAGATGTCTTTCGAATCGACCAGCGAGGCCTTGACCTTGCCGGTAACGATCGCATCGTTGGCCTGAGTGTTCGTTGGATGAGCACTGACCACCGTCACTTCGTTGACGATCGAGCGCACATTGTCGATGCCTGACACCACCCGGGCGACGACGGCCTTGTCGGCCTCGCCGCTGACCTCGCCGGTCAGCAGCACCAGCCGGTTGTAGCTGACCGCACTGACGCGAGCGCGTTCGCCGAGCTCCTTGCTCAAGCGGTTCGACGCCTTCAATTCGATTGCTTCGTCTTCAAGCTGGGTGCCCGAGGTGCGTCGGTCGGTGTAAACCACCGTGCCGCCGACCATCGCGCCGCCAAGAAGCAGCGGGAAGCAGCCGGTCAGACTGGTTGACACGGTGACTGCGGCCAATGTGGCGGCAGCAAGCTTCGAGATTCGATTCACTCTTGTTCTCCGAGTAACTGTTGGTCCACCGCGTCGCACAGGCAGTGCAAAGCCAGGCCATGGATTTCCTGGATGCGGGCGGTGCGATCGTGAGGCACGCAGATGTGCACGTCCGTGTCCATCAGTAACGCGCCAAGCTTGCCGCCAGCGCGGCCGGTCAGCGCGACCACCGTCATGTCTTTCGCATGGGCGGCCTCCACCGCGGCCAGCACATTCGCCGAATTGCCGCTGGTGCTGATCGCGATCAGCACATCCCCCGGTGTGCCCAACGCCTGCACCTGATTCGAGAAGATCGAATTGAAGTCGTAGTCGTTGCCGATGGCGGTGAGGATGGCGGTGTCGGTGGTCAGCGCCAAGGCCGCCAAGCCAGGCCGCTCACGCTCGGAGCGGCCGACGAATTCGGCGGCAAAGTGCTGGGCATCGCTGGCCGAGCCCCCGTTGCCGCAGACCATCAGCTTGCCGCCGGCGGTGATGCAGCCCATCACCGCCTCGACCGCATCGGCAATCGGCTTGCTGAGCACGTCGGCTGCCGCGTACATCAGGTCGGCGCTGTCGAAAAACTGCTGCTGAATGCGTTGTTCAATCATGACGATCGATGATAGACGCCGATGTGGTGCGCAGCCCGGCTCCCTGTTCTATCCGGCATCGAAAGCCGCCTGCAGCCACTCAACGTGATCGCCTTCAATTGCGACAACGTCGAAGCGGCAAGCCGGCGGCGTGGCATGGCCGCGCAGAAAGCAACGCGCGGCAAACACCAGACTGCGCTGCTTCGCGGCGCCCACCGTCGCCGCAGCACCACCGAAGCCAGCGGTCTTGCGGGACCTGACTTCGACGAACACCAGCGTGCCATCGCGATCACGCATCACGCATCACGAGGTCGATTTCACCGCCGCGGGCGTTCGGCCCGGCGGCGACCCGATAATTGCGCTGCACGAGCGCGAGCCCGTGGGCCCGCAGATGCGCCAGCGCGCGGGCTTCGCCACCATCTCCCACCGCCTTCGTCGTGACCACCACTCCCGCCTCCCTGTTGCTCCAGGCAGCTGCCGCAGCCGCTGGCGGCCAGCAGTATCCCGCGGGCGCGCTGTACGTGGTGGCCACACCGATCGGCAACCTGGCCGACCTGACCCTGCGTGCGATCCATGTGCTGTCGCAAGTCGATGCGGTGGCGTGCGAAGACACCCGCCACACCGCGCCGCTGCTGCGCCACCTGGGGCTCGACAAACCGCTGCTGGCGGTGCACCAGCACAACGAGCAATCGTCGGCGGGTGATGTGATCGCCCGGCTGGCGCGTGGCGAGCGCGTCGCCTATGTCAGCGATGCCGGCACGCCGGCCATCAGCGATCCGGGCGCTGCACTTGTCGCGGCGGTCGCGGCGTCCGGGCGCACGGTGGTGGCGATTCCTGGCGCCAGCAGCGCCGTCACCGCCGTCAGCGTGGCGGGCGACACGGTCGGCAGCGGCTTCCGATTCATCGGGTTCCTGCCACCCAAGGGCAACGAGCGCGCCCTCGCACTGAAGGCGCTGGCCGCGACCGACGAGACCCAGGTGCTGTTCGAGGCGCCGCACCGCATCGAGTCGCTGGCGCAGGGACTGGCCGAGGCCTGTGGCGCGCGCGCCATCACCTTGTGCCGCGAGCTGACGAAGCAGTTCGAGACGGTGGCAACGATGCCGGCAGCGGCGCTGCCCGGTTGGCTGGCAGCCGACGCAAACCGCGTGCGCGGCGAATTCGTGCTGGTGATCCATGCCGTGGCACCCACTGCCTCGCCCGACGCCACTGCGCGCCACGATGCGGTGCTGCAGACCTTGCTGGCCGAATTGCCGCTGAAGCAGGCAGTGTCGCTGGCCGCGTCGCTGACTGGCGCACCACGCAATGCGCTGTACGCGCGGGCACTCGCGTTGAAGGACGTGCCCCCGACAGCCCCTTGAAACCGGCGCCGTGTGGGCCACTTCTACAATGAAATTTAAGCTTTGAAAGTCCACCGATGATTTCTCGCGAACCCACCATCGAACGTCTGGCGGTTGCCCAGCAGTTGCTGATCGAGCCGTTCGGCCTGACCGAGGCCACGCTGTCGCGTGCCTTGCAGGCGATCGCCACCCACCGCATCGACGATGCCGACCTGTACTTCCAGTACACCCGCAGCGAAGGCTGGAGCCTGGAAGAGGGCATCGTCAAGAGCGGCAGCTTCGGCATTGACCAGGGTGTCGGCGTGCGCGCGGTGGCCGGCGAGAAGACCGCCTTTGCCTATTCCGACGACATCTCAGAAGCCGCGCTGATGGACGCCGCGCACACGGTGCGCACGATCGCCGCCGCCGGCCAGAGCCGCCGCGTCAAGATCAATACCGCGAGCAAGGTGGCCGGCAGCCGGGTGCTGTACGCCCCGATGGATCCGATCGCCTCGCTGGACAGCACGCAGAAGGTGGCGCTGCTTGAACGCGTCGAGCGCATGGCCCGCGCGAAGGACCCGCGCATCAAGCAGGTGATGGCCAGCCTGTCCGGCGAATACGACGTGGTACTGGTCGCGCGTGCCGACGGCACACGGGCGGCCGATGTGCGCCCGCTGGTGCGCGTAAGCGTGACGGTGATCGCCGAGCAGACCGTCAAAGGTGTGGTGCGCCGCGAAACCGGCAGCAGCGGCGGCGGCGGTCGTTTCGGGTATGGCTACTTCGACGACGGCATGCTCGAGAGCTACGTCAACGACGCAGTGAACGCGGCGCTGACCAACCTGTCGTCACGCCCCGCGAAAGCCGGCGAGATGAGCGTGGTGCTCGGTTCCGGCTGGCCCGGTGTGCTGCTGCACGAAGCGATCGGCCACGGCCTGGAGGGCGACTTCAACCGCAAGGGATCGAGCGCGTTCAGCGGCCTGATCGGCCAGCGTGTCGCGGCCAAGGGCGTGACGGTGCTCGACGACGGCACGCTGCCCGACCGGCGCGGCTCGCTGAACGTCGACGACGAAGGCAATGCCAGACAGCGCAATGTGTTGATTGAGGATGGCATCCTGAAGGGCTACATCCAGGACGCGATGAACGCCCGCCTGATGGGCGTCAAGCCCACCGGCAACGGCCGCCGCGAAAGCTATGCCGCAGTGCCGATGCCGCGGATGACCAATACCTACATGTTGTCGGGCGACAAGACGAAAGAGGAAATCATCGCCGGGCTGAAGCGCGGCCTGTATGCATCGAACTTCGGCGGCGGGCAAGTCGACATCACCAGCGGCAAATTCGTGTTCTCGGCCAGCGAAGCGTTCTGGGTCGAAAACGGCAAGATCCAGTACCCGGTCAAGGGCGCGACGATCATCGGCAACGGCCCCGACGCCTTGACCCGCGTCAGCATGATCGGCAACGACATGAAGCTGGACACCGGCGTCGGCACCTGCGGCAAGGAAGGCCAGAGCGTGCCGGTCGGTGTGGGCCAACCGACGCTGCGCCTCGACGGGCTGACCGTCGGCGGCACCGCCTGAGGCGGGCCCTGAACTCTCTCCAATCGACCCGCACCGGAACCTCACATGTCTCACCAGAATGCCGCCTCCGAAGGCCGCTATGGCCTCATCGAAAAGACCAGCGAGACCGACAACGAGCGCATCCGCGACGTCACGCCGCTGCCGCCGCCCGAGCACCTGATCCGCTTCTTCCCGATCCGCGGCACCGCGATCGAGACGCTGGTGGCGGACACCCGGCAACGCATCCGCCGCATCATGGCCAGCCAGGACGACCGGCTGCTGGTCGTCGTCGGGCCCTGCTCGATCCACGACCCGGCCGCCGCGCTCGACTACGCGAACAAGCTGAGGGAACAGCGCGCCCGCCATGCCGACACGCTGGAGGTCGTGATGCGGGTCTACTTCGAGAAGCCGCGCACCACCGTCGGCTGGAAGGGGCTGATCAATGACCCCTACCTGGACGAGAGCTACCGCATCGACGAAGGCCTGCGCATGGGCCGGCAGCTGCTGCTCGAAATCAATCGCCTCGGTGTTCCAGCTGGCAGCGAATTTCTCGATGTGATCTCGCCGCAGTACCTGGGCGATTTGATCGCATGGGGCGCGATCGGTGCCCGCACCACTGAAAGTCAGGTGCACCGTGAGCTGTCGTCGGGCTTGTCAGCGCCGATCGGCTTTAAGAATGGCACGGACGGCAACATCCGCATCGCCACCGACGCGATCCAGGCCGCCGCCCGCCCGCACCACTTTCTGAGCGTGCACAAGAACGGCCAGGTCGCGATCGTCGAGACCACCGGCAACCCCGACTGCCACCTGATCCTGCGCGGCGGCAAGGCGCCGAACTACGACGCGCCGCATGTGGAAGCGGCCTGCAAGGACCTGGAAGCCGCCAAGCTGCCCGGCACCTTGATGGTCGATTGCTCGCATGCCAACAGCAGCAAGCAGCACGACAAGCAGATCGGGGTGGCGCGCGACATCGCGACCCAGCTGGCTGGCGGTAGCCGCCGAATCTTCGGCGTGATGGTCGAAAGCCACCTGAACCCGGGTGCACAGAAATTCAGCCCCGGCAAGGACGACCCGGCAAAGCTGACTTACGGCCAGAGCATCACCGACGCCTGCATCGGCTGGGACGACACGCTGACGGTGCTGGACACCCTCAGCAGCGCGATCAAGGCGCGTCGCCGCTGAGAGGGCGGCGTCTCTTGCTGCTGCCCTCTCTACCGCTCTATTCGGCGGCGTCTTGCTGGGCGAGTCGCTCGCTCTTCCAGTAGACGTCGTCGCCGCCCAGGCCATCGAGGTTGGCGCGGTTGAGCACCCGGGCCAGCACGAACAGCAGGTCGCTCAGCCGATTCAGGTAGTGCCGCGGTTCGGCGCGCACCGACTCGCCAGCGGAGAGCGCCACCACCGCACGTTCAGCGCGCCGCGCGATCGTGCGTGCCACATGTGCAAGCGCCGCGCTGCGCGTGCCGGCCGGCAGGATGAACTCCTTCAGGCGCGGCAACTGGTCGTTGTAGTAACCCAGAGCCTCATCGAGCTGGATCACCGCCGCCGTCTTCAGCAACTCGTAGCCGGGGATCGACAGCTCGCCGCCCAGGTTGAACAGCTCGTGCTGGATGACGACCAGCAGCTCGCGCACGTCATCCGGCAGCGGCTCGGCCAGCAGCACACCGAGCTGCGAGTTCAGCTCATCGACATCGCCCATCGCATGCACCCGCAGGCTGTCTTTCGACACCCGGTTGCCGTCGCCCAGGCCGGTGGTGCCATCGTCCCCGGTGCGGGTGGCGATCTGTGTGAGACGGTTCGACATGGGGTCAGCCTGCTGCGTTGATGCGGCCGGCTCATTGCGCCGGCTCGGGGCTGGATGATGCCCGAAGACATGGACCCTGCATGACCCGCTGAACGCAGGCCTATAAATCTTCAGGTGTCAGGCCCGTGTGTTTGGCGATCCTGACCAACATGCGAGGACCGATTTCCTCAGTGTCATGAAAAGCGAAGGTGTAGTCCGCCCACCCAGGGCGTATCAGGGTTCTGTGCGATCCCGTTTGGCGCTTGATCGACCACCCTATGGCCGGCGTCAACTATCTTGACCGCCCGGCGACAACTATCCTGGCCGGTTGGAAGCGGGGAATGATTTCGATGTGATGGCTGGTCAGCGCGTCTTT
>JAYVEB010000039.1:0-18247 GCA_043749095.1 Burkholderiales bacterium
ATCACTTGCTGCCCGAATTCACCGCGCTCGACAACGTCGCGATGCCGCTGCGCATCCGGCGCGTGCCGCAGGCCGAGGCGCGTGCTGCGGCCGAGGCGGTGCTGCAGCAGGTCGACCTCGGACACCGCACCCTGCACCGGCCGGCGCAGCTGTCGGGCGGCGAACGCCAGCGGGTGGCGATTGCGCGCTCGCTGACCGGGCAGCCCGCCTGCGTGCTCGCCGACGAACCCACCGGCAACCTCGACCGCGAAACCGCCGACGGCGTGTTCGAGCTGATGCTGTCGCTGGCGCGCAGCCGTCACATGGCCTTCGTGCTGGTCACCCACGATGAGGCGCTGGCCGCGCGTTGCGATCGGGTGCTGCGCCTGAAGCTGGGCCGGCTCGTGCCCTAGGGCCTGTTGACGCTATGGAAGGGTTCGCGTGACTCAGCAGGCGGCCGCCAGTAAGGCGCAAACCGCAGCCATAGCCTCAACTATGGCGAGGATTTGCAACGCGGCAGGCGGCCGTCTGCTGAGATCACCCTCCGGGCCGGGTCGCCGCAGGCCGCAGGGCTTCGTTGCTTACTCGTTGCGTGCCCCGGGCACGCGGCCTCGCTCGCGCCTTGCCCTGCGGCCTGCGGCGACCCGGCGCGAGCCCTTCCATAGCGTTAACAGGCCCTAGTCATCAGCGCATGCGCTGGATCGACACCCATTGCCACCTGGATGCGCCGGAGTTCGGCGACGACGCTGCGTCCGTGGTCGGGCGGGCCCGGGCGGCGGGTGTGGTGCAGATGGTGGTGCCGGCAGTAGAAGCCGCCAATTTCGATGCCGTGCGCGAGCTGGCCGACACGCACGAACTGGCCTATGCGCTGGGCATTCATCCGCTTTACGTCGATCGGGCCGGCGATGCCGACCTCGATCGTCTTGCCGTAGCGCTCGACGCACACCGGCACGATCCACGGCTGGTGGCGGTGGGCGAGATCGGCCTCGACCATTTCGTGCCCGACACCGATCGCGAGCGCCAGGAACGCTTCTATGCCGCGCAGTTGCGCCTCGCCCGCGCGATGGATCTGCCGGTGATCCTGCATGTGCGCCGCTCGGCCGACACGCTGCTGAAACACCTGCACCGCACGCCAGTGCCAGGCGGTATCGCGCATGCCTTCAATGGCAGCAACCAGCAGGCGCTGGCTTTTGTGGCGCTGGGCTTCAAGCTGGGTTTCGGCGGCGCGATGACCTTCGAGCGCGCGCTGCAACTGCGGCGGCTGGCGCAGACCTTGCCGATCGAGGCGATCGTGCTGGAAACCGACGCGCCGGACATCCCGCCGCATTGGCTCTACCGCACTGCCGCCGAACGCCGATCCGAGCCCGGCGCCGCGGTGCCCAACGAGCCGGCCCAGTTGCCGCGCATCGCCGAGACGCTGGCCGTGTTGCGCGGTGTCAGCCTGGCCGAGATCGCCGCGGCCACCTGGGGCAATGCCTGCGCCACGCTGCCGAAGCTCGCGGCGCTGCATCCAGCCGCCGGCACGCCATGACGACGCGCTCCATGGGGGGCCCAAAGCAGCCGCTCGCGGTGCCCCCGGTGCTCGACAGCCTGCCGCCGGTGCTGTCGTCCGACACCCGGCTGGTGGTGCTCGGCAGCTTTCCCGGCTTGGCATCGTTGCGAGCGCAGCAGTACTACGCGCACCCGCGCAACCAGTTCTGGCCCTTGCTTTCGGCGCTGTGGGGCATCGATCTGGTCGGCCTCTCCTACGAGCGTCGTGTGGCCGAAGCCAGCGCCCGCGGGCTGGGCCTGTGGGATGTCTATGCGAGCTGCCGCCGCGTGGGCAGCCTTGACAGCGCGATCCGTGATGCCGTCTTCAACGATCTGGCCAGCCTGAGGCAGCGTGCGCCCGGCTTGCGGGCCATCGCGCACAACGGGGGCGAGTCGGCGCGTGCGATGCGTCACACCCAGGCGCTGGGCATCGCGGTGATCCGGCTGCCATCGACCAGCCCTGCGCACGCGAGCTGGAGCTTCGAGCGCAAGCTGGCCGTCTGGCGAGAGGCGCTCGTCGCCCACGGGCTGGCCTGATTGATGCCCCCGACGCATCCAAGATTCACCGTTCTGCGTACCATCACGGTCCAATATCTGTAATGTCTATTGGTTGGTAGCGACCTTCTCCATCCGATGGCCCCTGTGGGCACCCCGAAAGCTCGACTGCTAGGAGTCTGGGCGGCAGGAATATTCCAAAATGCTGGCTTGATTTCCGAGCTTCCAGAATCGCGCAGGAGCGATTTTTTCGAGCGTGCCAAGGGGTAAGGAACCCCTGAAATCACGAGTTTTCACGACAGCGGCCTTCTGCCACCCAGACTCCTAGTTTTTTCATGTGAGGTCTCCTAAAAAAGGACATCCAATCGCCCAGCCACAGCTCGACGGCGCAATGTATCGACACAGCTCCGTTTATATCCCGGCAACGCACGCCCGGGACAGCACGCCCCCCACAGTCAAGGGGCGGGGGTTACCCCCGTATCGACCACCGGCCGACCAAGTTCACCGTGCCAACAATCGGCTCACTGCCGTCACATCCTCGGGCTTCAGCTGCCCCGCGGCCTGGCGTAGCCGCAGGCCGCCGAGCAGGGTGTCGTAGCGGGCTTTCGACAGGTCGCGGCGCGTGGTGTAGAGCTGCGTCTGCGCGTTCAGCACGTCGATGTTGACCCGCACGCCGACGCGGTAGCCGAGCTGCGTGGCTTCCAGGGCCAGGGCACTCGACGACTCGGCCGCTTCCAGTGCCAGCACCTGCGCCTGCAATGACTGCACGCCGAAGTAAGCCTGCCGCGTACCCAGCGACACCGCGCGGCGCGCGGCTTCCAGATCGTTCTGCGATTTGTCTTCGAGCGCCAGCGTTTCCTTAATGCGGTTCTGCACCGAGAGCCCGGTGAACAGCGGCAGGTTGAACTGCACGCCGATGCTGCCGGTGTTGGTGGTGCCGGCACTCGACAACTGGCTGCCACTGCGGCCAGACGAGTTGTACTGGCTGCCGAGGCTGGCCACCGCGTCCAGCGTCGGCAGGTGGCCCGCACGGGCCTTGCTGGTTTCAAGTTGGGCGACGCCCAGCGACAGCTGCGCCAGCCGCACCGACGGGTGCTGCGCGTCGGCGTTGCGGGCCCAGACTTCCGCATCGGCGGGCGTGATCGGCGGCAAGGTGACCGGTGGCGTCAGGCCCCTGGGCTCGACGTTGCTGCGGCCGACCAGCAAGTCGAGCGCAATGCGCTTGTTGCGCAGGTCGTTGTCGGCGGCGAGTTCCTGCGCGGTGGCGAGGTCGAAGCGCGCCTGCGCCTCGCGGGTGTCGGTGATGGTCGCGGTGCCGACCTCGAAATTGCGCTTCGCCGACGCCAGCTGCTCGTTGATTGCGACCTTGCTGGTGCGCGTGGTGGCCAGTGCATCCTGCGCCGCCAGCACATCGAAGTACGCCTGGGCCAGCCGCACGATCAGATCCTGCTCGGCCACTTCGAGTCGCAGGGCCGAAGCTTCGAGCTCACGCTCGGACTGATCGATAGTGACGCTGCTGTTGCGGTTGAACAGCGGCTGACGCGCGGACAACTGGCCCGACCGCGTATTGAACGAGCCATTGCCAAAGCCGGTCTCGACGCGGCCAGTGTTGGCGCTGGCGTCCAGGCTCACACTCGGGCGCAGCAGCGCGTCGGCCTGCGCGGCGCGGTAGGGGGCCGAATCGGCGAGCGCGCGGGCCGACAGGTAGGTGGCGTCATAGCCACGCGCAGCGGTGTAGAGCTCGTCGAGGCTCTGCGCATGCACTGTGGCCGGACCCAGCGCGGCCAGGTTCAACGCAGTGGCCGCGACGAGGCGACCCCATCGCGTGGGCCTCGGTGCCGGCACGGCACATCGGCGAAGGATCGACAGGGTGTTCATCGGTACGGCTCGGTGGGAACGATCAACAAAGGACGATCAACCGCAGCGCTCAATAACGCAGCACGCTCGCATCGACCTCGACCGACCAGGCATCGATGCCGCCGGTGAAGTTGCTGACCGAGGTGAAGCCCTGGCGCTGTTCCAGGAAGGCCGCCACCTGCGCGCTGCGCACGCCGTGATGGCACAGACAAACGGTGGGTCGCGCCGGGTCGAGTTCACCGATGCGCTGGACGATCTGGCTCATCGGCAGGTTGAGGGTCTCGAGGCCGTCGGCGCGCAGCGAAGCCAGTTCGAATTCCCAGGGCTCGCGCACATCGAGCAGCAGTGGCAACGCGGCTGCTGGCGTCGCTGTCGATGCCAATGCACCAGCGCCGGCGAGCAGCGCTGCAAAGTCGCGCGGGCCAATGTGCTGCATCAGAAGTGGAATCGGCTGGGCTCGTCGAAGCCGCGCAGCCGCGGCGCCACGGTATCGAACAGCTCGACGCTGCTGATCGCGCTGCGATCCCCCGCGCCACCGGCCACGCTGCGGGTGTACAGCAGCGCTTGCATGATCGGCAGCTGCCCGACGATGGCCACCAGCCGGCCCCCGGGCTTCAGTTGATCGAGCAGCACCTGCGGCACCTGCGGCACCGAACCGGACAGCACGATGACGTCGAAGGGACCGTCTGCGGCACTGCCCTTCGAGCCATCGGCATGGCGCACGGTCACGTTGGCCGAACCGGCGCGGCGCAGGTTGGCGCTGGCGAAGGCCGACAGGTCGGCATCGATCTCCAGGCTCAGCACCTGTTGCACACGGTGGCCGAGCAAGGCCGCCATGAAGCCCGAGCCGGCGCCGACCTCGAGCACCCGCTCGTGCTTGCCGACATCGAGCTCCTGCAGCAGCCGCGCTTCGACCTTCGGCGCCAGCATCGATTGCGCCGGCCCGGTGGACGTGGGCAGCACGACTTCGGTGTCAACGAAAGCCATCGAGCGGGACGCCGGCGGCAGGAAGTCCTCGCGGCGAATCGCCGCCAGCAGCGACAGCACCTCGGCATCGAGCACATCCCAGGGCCGGATCTGCTGCTCGATCATGTTGAAGCGGGCGTGTTCAATGTCCATGAGGTTCCAAGGGCTGGGTGGCGGCGAGGTCTGATGCGGTGAGGGGTAAACAAACAGGCTGCGGTCATCAACGACCGCATAGTTTATTTCCCCATGATCAGCGGCGGCGTGGCCACGGGATGGGGGCGGCGGGCCCAGCGCCGCTTGACCCACACCGAAAGATCGTCGAGGTAGCAATAGACCACCGGCACCACCACCAGCGTCAGCAGCGACGAGGCGATCACGCCGACGATCACCGCCTGGCCCATCGGCGCGCGCTGCTCCGAGCCTTCCGACAACGCGAAGGCCAGCGGCACCATGCCGAAAATCATCGCCAGCGTGGTCATCAGGATCGGGCGCAGGCGCACGCGGGCTGCGAGCAGCAGCGCGCTTTCGCGGTCAGTCGCCGCCTCGCCGGGCACGCTGCCCTCGCGTGCGCGGATCGCGAAATCGATCAGCAGGATCGCGTTCTTCGTGACCAGCCCCATCAGCATCACGATGCCGATGATGCTGAACATGTTGAGCGTCGAGCCGAACATCAACAAAGTCAGCACAACGCCGATCAGCGTCAGTGGCAGCGAGGTCATCAGCGCCATCGGCTGCAGGAAGCTGCGGAACTGGCTGGCCAGGATCATGTAAATGAACACCACCGCCAAGCCCAGCGCACCGATCGCGTAGCTGAACGATTCGGCCATGTTCTTCGTGCTGCCGCCGAAGCTGTAGCGGTAGCCCGGCGGCCAGGCCACGCTGTCGAGGATGCGCCGGATGTCCGCCGACACATCGCCCGAGCTGCGACCGTAGGCATTCGCATCCATGTTGATCTCGCGGTTCAGGTCGCGCCGGTTGATCTGGTTCGGCCCGGTCGATGCCCTGACATCGGCCACCTGCGAGAGCCGCACGATGCGCGGCAGCCCGTCGGCACCGGCGACCACCGGCACCGGCAGGCGCTGCAGGTCGGCCAGCGAGTTGCGGCTGTCAGGCGTCAGGCGCACGATCACGTCATAGTTCTCGCCATCGGGCGCGCGCCAGTTGCCCACCGTTGTGCCGCCCACCAGTGAACGCAGCGTGTTGGCCAGGGTGTTGACGTTGAGGCCCAGATCGGACGCCGCCTCGCGCTTCACATCGATCGCGACGGTGGGCTTGTCGGGCTTCAAGGTGGTGTCCAGATCGACCAGGCCCGGCACCTGTTTCAGTTGGGCGGTGATGCCCTTGGAGAGCCGCTCCAGTTCGCCGAGGTCGCTGCCCTGGATCGAGAACTGCAGGCTCTTGCCGCCGCCCAGATCGGGCGACCCCATGTTGGTGACGGTGATCCCAGGGATGCGCGCGAGGCGCTCGCGCATGGGCACCGTCATCTGCTCCAGCCCGCGCTGGCGCAGATCGCGATCGACCAGCCGCACATAGGTCGAGCCGAAGATCTTGCCGGCGGCGTTGCCACTGTTGATCGTGGTGACGGTGTACTTGACCTCGGGCAGCTCGCGCAGCGCCAGATCGACCTGCTTGGCACGGGCTTCGGTCACTTCGAGCGACGAGCCGACCGGCGTGTAGAAATTGACCGTGGTCTCCGAGAAATCAGCCTTCGGGACGAACTCGGCGCCCAGCACCGGAATCAGCAGGAAGCTGCCGCCGAAGGTCGCCGCCGCGAGCAACAGTGTCGCGAGCCGATGCCGCAGCGACCAGCCCAGGATGGTCTGGTAGCCATGCCCCAGCCACACGGTGAAGCGCTCGAACACCGAGGTGACACGGCCCAGCGTGCGGTCATAGAGGCTGGTCGTCTCGCGTGGCGTGCCGGTGCGGTGCGCGGCCTGCGGGTCGTGCCAGATGCTGGAGAGCATCGGGTCGAGCGTGAAACTGACGAACATCGAGATCAGCACCGCAGCGACGATGGTCAGGCCGAATTCATGGAAGAACTTGCCGACGATGCCGCCCATGAAGCCGATCGGCAGGAACACCGCCACGATGGACATCGTGGTCGCCATCACCGCAAGCCCGATCTCCTGCGTGCCGTCGAGCGCCGCCTGGTGCGCGCTCTTGCCCATCTGCACATGGCGCACGATGTTCTCGCGCACGACGATCGCGTCGTCAATCAGCAGACCCACGCACAGGCTCAGCGCCATCATCGTGATGCTGTTGATGGTGAAGCCGAAGATGTACATGAAGCCGAAGGTGCCGATCAGCGCGATCGGCAGCGTCAGGCCGGTGATGACGGTGCTGCGCCAGGAATTGAGGAACAGGAAGACGATCAGCACGGTGAGCGCCGCGCCTTCGACCAAGGTCTCCTTGACGTTCGCGACCGCGACCCGGATCGACCGTGAGTTGTCGCGGTTGACTTCGACGACGATGCCCGGCGGCGTCACCGGTGCGGCAGCTGCCAGCGCCTTGCGCAGGCCGTCGACCACCTCGATCGTGTTCTCGCCCTGCGACTTCAGCACGGAGAGCAGCACCGTGCGCTGGCCGTTGTACAGCGCCAGGCTTTCCACTTCCTGCGGGCCGTCGACCACATCGGCCACCTGCCACAGCTTGACCGGCGAGCCGCCGCTGACCGTGGCATTGCCGGTGCCTGGCGTGGCAGCACCGCGGCGAGCGACGACGATGTCGCGGAACTCTTCGGGCCGCTTCAAGCGGGCATTGATCTGCACCACGCGCTCCTGCTCGACGGAGCGGATGGCGCCCATCGGCAGCTCCTGGTTCTCGCTGCGCACCGCATTGATGACGTTGTCGACGCTGACACCCATCGCCTCCATCGCCGCCGGCTTCAGGTACAGGTTGATCTGCCGCGACACGCCGCCCACCACGCTGACCGAGCCGACACCGCGCACGTTTTCCAGCCGCTTCTGCAGCACCTGCGTGGCCCAGGTGGTCAGTTCCTGCGGGGTCTGTTTGGCCGTAGGCGACAGCACCGCGAGGTTGAAGATCGGCGTGCTGGCGGGGTCAAAGCGCGAGACGCGCGGCTCCTTGACCTCGTCGCGCAGGCTGGGCCGAACCAGCGCGACCTTCTCGCGCACGTCCTCGGCGGCCTTGCGGCCGTCGACATTCAGGTTGAACTCGATGATGACGATCGAATTGCCCTCATAGGAGCGCGAGTACAGCGAGCTGATGCCAGCCACCGTGTTGACCGCTTCCTCGACCTTCTTCGTGACCTCGGTCTCGACGATTTCGGGCGACGCGCCGGGGTAGTCGAACTGCACCACGACCGTCGGGAAATCGATGTTCGGGAACTGATCGACCGACAGCCGCTGGTAGCTGAAAATCCCCAGCACCACGAAGGCCAGCATGACCATCGTGGCCATCACCGGGTTGCCGATCGAGACGCGGGTGAACCACATGTCAGTTCGGGGCGGAGGCCGCCGGCGCCGCGGCCGCCAGCAGGCGCACCTGCGTGCCGTCGCGCAGCGCGCCGGCCGACCCGCGCAGCAATACCGCGCCGTCGGTGACACCGCTGGTCAGTTCGACCACCGGCTCGACGCGGCCATCGATCGGCAATTCGCCCCGCTGGCCGAGCGTGACCTTGTGCTGCTCGACGTGGTCGTCGGCCACCACCAGCACATACGGCTGCGCCTGATCGACACGCACCGCCGACAGCGGCACCGTCAGCGCGCTGCCGCTGCTCAGATCGATGACCCCGGTCAGGAACAAGCCCTGGCGCAGGCTGGGCCGCGGGTCGAGCCGCAGGTACACCAGCACGGCCCGTGTGCCGGCCTGCGTGCTCGGGTTGATGCGCACCACCCGCGCGGTGACCGGCCCGTCGAGGCCTTCGGCGGCCAGGCGCGCCGTCTGACCGATGGCCACGCGGCCGATCTCCTCGGGCGCCACCGCCGCTTCGAGTTCGATGCGCGACAGATCGACGATCTCGACCAGCTTTGCATCGACTGCGACCCGCTCGCCCGGCTGCACCAGCCGCTGCGACACCAGACCGGAGATCGGGCTGACCAGCCGCGCGTCAGTGCGTGCCTTGCGGGCCAGGTTCACCGCGGCCATGGCAGCTTCGTAAGTGGCGCGTGCTGCCGCCTCGTTGGAGATCGAGGTTTCCAGCCCGGTGGCCGAGATGAATCCCTGCGCAACCAGCGCACGGTTGTTGTTGAGCGCGCGCTGCGCGATGTCCCACTGGGCGCGCGCTGACGCCGCGTTCTGGTTGGCCTGCTGGACCCGCAAATCGACTTCCAGCGTGTCGAGCTGGCCGATGGTCTGGCCCGCGGTGACCGTATCGCCTTCGCGCACCGACAGCGTCTTCACCTCGGCAGCGACCTTGGCACGCACCACCGCGCTGTCCACCGCCTTCAGGCTGCCGGAAATCGGCAGCGTGCGATTGAAGGGCTGGACGCGGGCGACGACGATGTCGCTGGCGTTCAAATCCATCGCTTGCGGCGGTTTCGCCGGTGCGGCTGCCTCGGCCCGCTGCTGCGATCGGAAATACAGCGTGCGGGCCACGAACCCCGCCACCAGCAGCACCGCCATCACCCCCACGACCCACCCCAACTTCAGGCGTCTCATCATCAGCTTTCAATCTTGCAAGTCATCGGCATTCGGCGATGGCGCCCGCGGGGTCGGCCGGGCGATGGAGTATCGGTGGATTGACATACCTCGGTTTGACGCTGAGGTTCAACCCGCCTGCGAACCGCCGATGATTATCGACGGCCGCGGGGGCGTATCGACATGAGCCACCGTGCTGGCAAGGCGCACCGGGAAGTCACGCAGGCAGAATCGCCGGCATGTTCTCGCTGGACCGCTTTTCGTTCCACCAACTGCTGCTGGTCGCGTTCCTGCTGATTGCCGGTCTGCTCAGTGCGGCGTCACTGCGCGGGCTGTTCACGATCGAGGCACTGATCACGCAGAGCAGCGACGGCGCGCAGCAGGCGGTATCACTGAGCGCCGCAGCGCAGCGGCTGGCCGAGCGCAGCGTGACGATGGAGCGCGCGGCACGGCAGTATTTGGTGCTCGACGACCCGCTGCTGCGCCAGCGCTTCGACGAAGCGGCGCATGAAGCCGGTGAAGCGCTGGACCAGCTGGCTGCAGGCGCCCGCGACGTCGAGCCAACCGCCGACGGTCGGGAGTCCCTCGCCGACGCGTGGCGCAAGACGCTGCGGACGTTGCGCCAGCAGCTCAGCGGCGATGCCGACTCGCTGCGCGACCGTGAACAGACGCTGACCGCCGACTTCCGCGAACTCGGCCAGATCAACATCGACCTCGCCGACCAGGTGCGGCTCGCGACAGAGTCGCGCAATGCGGCGCTGCTGGAACGGCTGGAATTGGGCCGCACCGAGCTGGCCCGACAGATCGTGGCAGCGATCGCGGTGGCCGTGGGATTGGCGCTGGCCTTCGGCATCTGGCTGGCGCGCCCGCTGAAGCGGCTGGAGGCAGCGATCGTCGGCCTGGGCGAGAACCGGCTCGACCAGGCGATCGACATGCGCGGGCCGGCCGACGTGCGCCAGCTCGGCCGCCGACTCGAATGGCTGCGGCTGCGGCTGGCCGAGCTCGATGCCGACAAGGCGCGCTTCCTGCGCCATGTGTCGCATGAATTGAAGACGCCGCTGGCCGCACTGCGCGAAGGCGTGGCGCTGCTGGAAGACGGCGTCACCGGCCCGCTGAACGAGCCGCAGCGCGAGGTCGCGCGCATCCTGCGCCAGAACACCGCCGTGCTGCAGAGCCAGATCGAGGACCTGTTGCGCTTCAACACCGCGGCCTTCGACGCGCGCCGGCTGGTGCGCCGGCCGGTCGAGTTGACGGCCCTGATCGCCGAGCAGGTCGAGATGCAGAAGCTGCAATGGCAGGCACGCAAGCTGAAGGTCACGGTGACCGGCTGGCCGCTACAGGTGGAAGTCGACGCCGAGAAGCTGGGCACCGCCTTGGGCAACCTGCTGTCGAATGCGATCCGCTTCAGCCCGATCGGTGGGCGCATCGTCTTTGCGGTGTCGCAATGGCCGGGCCGGGCGCGCATCGATGTCACCGACGAAGGCCCGGGCGTCGCCGCAGTCGACCGGGCGCGCGTGTTCGAACCGTTTTTCCGCGGCGAGCGCCAGCCGCCCGACGCACCGCGCGGCAGCGGCATCGGCCTGTCCATCGTGCAGGAACTGGTGCGCGCCCACGATGGTCAGATCGACTTGTTGATGCCTGACGAAAATTCGCCGTCGGGCGCCCATTTCCGGATTGAATTGCCCCATGTCCCTGACCGTTGACGCCGCCCTGCGGCGGTGTGCGCTGCGGCCGCTGGCCGGTGTTTTCGTGGTCGCTGCGGCGATCGGTGTGTCAGGCTGCTCGGTGTTGCAGCGCGAGTCCCCGCCGGTCGCCACGCCGACGCCGGCCGTGATCGCCACCCCGCCGCCGGTGATGACCGCAACACCGAGCGTGGCCCGCGAACCGATCGAAGCCGCCACACCCAGCGACCTGGCCTCGCGACACGCGCTGGCCAGCCACGAACAACTGCGCAGCTTGGCGCCCAGCGAGCTGGCGCAGGAAATCGCCCGCCTGAGCGCCCTGCCCCCGGCGCCGGACACCTCGATCGATCTCGCGATGGCACTGCTGCTGACGCGCAATGGCGGTGAACAAAATCGGGCCATCGCTTTGGTCGAGCCGCTGGCCAGGGGAATGACACCGGAATCGGAACCCTGGCAGCCGATTGCCCGGCTGCTGCTGGCGCGCCTGCTGGAACTGCGCCGCCTCGAAGACCTGCTCGACCGCCGCAACCAGGAGCTGCGCGACAGCCAGCGCGAAGTCAAGCAACTCAACGAGAAGCTGGAAGCACTGAAGGCGATCGAGCGCAGCCTCGCGCCACGGCCGATCTCGTCGGTCGCGCCAGCAACCACGGGCAACGGCGCGCCCACCGCATCGCCAGATGCGGTCGCGCCACCCACCCCACTGCCACGCGCCAAAGGCGCACCACGCAAGGCGCCGTCATGAGCGCCGCACGGCCGCCCGAAGGGGCTCATCTCCGCTCAGCGGGAACGGCCGCAAGACGAAGGGTGCCCCAGTGACGGCCAAGCTGCTGGTCGTCGACGACGATGCCGACTTGCTGCAGCTGCTGTCGATGCGCTTGACCGCGGCCGGCTACCACGTGACTGGCGTCGGCTCGGCCGAGGAAGCCCTGGCGCACCTGGAAGCCTCGCGGCCGCAGCTGGTGGTCAGCGACGTGCAGCTGCCGGGCCGCGACGGCCTCGCACTGTTCGACGAGATCCGCAAGCGGCACCCTGCCCTGCCGGTGATCCTGCTAACCGCGCACGGCACCATCCCCGACGCGGTCGAGGCCACCGCCCGCGGCGTGTTCACCTACCTGACCAAGCCCTTCGACGGCAAGGCACTGCTCGACAAGATCGCCCAGGCGCTGGCGCTCGGCGCACCGGCTGCCCATCCCGAAGGCACTGACCAAGCCTGGCGCGCAACTATCGTCAGCCGCTCGGCAGTGATGGCCGAGCTGCTGGCCGAAGCGAAGATGGTCGCCGCGTCGGATGCCAGCGTGCTGATCTGCGGCGAGAGTGGCAGTGGCAAGGAGCTGCTGGCGCAGGCGATCCACCGCGCCAGCCCGCGCGCGGCGCAGCCCTTCGTCGCGGTCAACTGCAGCGCGATCCCGGAAGCGTTGCTCGAATCCGAGCTGTTCGGCCACGTCAAGGGCTCGTTCACCGGCGCGGTCGCCAACCACCGCGGGCTGTTCCAGGCAGCCGACGGCGGCAGCCTGTTCCTCGACGAGATCGGCGACATGCCGCCGGCCCTGCAGGTGAAGCTTTTGCGCGTGCTGCAGGAACGCTCGGTGCGGCCGGTCGGCGCGACCCAGTCGCTGCCGGTCAATGTACGCATCCTGTCGGCCACCCACCGCGACCTGGATGCCGCGATGGCGCAGGGCCAGTTCCGCGAAGACCTGTACTACCGGCTGAACGTTGTCGCGCTGACCTTGCCGTCGCTCGGCGCGCGGCGGGAGGACATCCCGCTGCTCGCCAAACATTTCCTGTCGGCATTGAGCGAGAAGTACGGCAAGCGCCTGAACGGCTTCGCACCCGAGGCGTTGAAGGCACTGACTGCCGCGCCCTGGCCCGGCAATGTGCGCCAGTTGCACAACGTGGTCGAGCAGGTCTGCGCGCTGACCACCACGCCGCTGGTGCCGCTGGCGCTGGTGCAGCGCGCACTGCGCGTGCCCAGCGTCGAGGTGCTCAGCTTTGCGCAGGCACGCGAGCGCTTCGAGCGCGACTACCTGGTCGGGCTGCTGAAGCTGACCGACGGCAATGTGGCCGACGCCGCTCGGCTGGCCGATCGCAACCGCACCGAGTTCTACCGGCTGCTGCAGAAGCACGGCCTGACGCCGGGTTTGTTCCGCAACGACGGGCGGGCCGACGTGCCGGGCGAGGCGACACCATCGGCACCGCTGTCGCCACGCGGCGACAGCGCTTAGCCCGTGCAAATCAAGGACTTGGAGCGTTGACCCCGGTCGCTTGTCGCTGATCCGGGACAGAAAACCGGGCTGCAGCCGATGGAAAACCGAAATCCGGCCACGCCAAGCGGAATTTCCCGCTCAAGTGCTTGATTCGTAGGGCGTTTTCGACAGTGGCATGCAGGTTGCGCCGAGGGCCTCATCGTCCCTTCGAGCGCCCGATGAACCATCGTCATGTCAACCGTCTTAATCGTTCCTGGACCGAGGCCAGCACCGGCGCGGCCGCACCGGCCAACACCGCGAAACCGAACACCGGCGCCAGCATGCCGCCGATCAATCGCGGATCGATGATCGCGCGGCCCTGGCGTGGATTTTTCGGTGGCGTGCTGGATGGGTGGATTGCGTTGGCGACACGGCTCGCGGGCAGCGATGCGCCGCAGCGCGTGCGCTTCGATGCGGCCGCACCGGCACCAGCCGATTCAGCAGCCACCGCCGCCTGGAAGCAGGCAGCAACGCGACGCCGCCATACGCTGCTGGCGCTGATCGCGCTGTCGGTGATCAGCGCCACCGCGATGCTCGACCAGGTGCTGCCGGTCTATGACAGCGCGTGGTTGCGCAGCGCACAGATCGCGCTGTTTTCGATCCTGTTCGGCTGGGTGTCGGCCGGCTTCTACACCGCGATGATGGGTTTCTGGGTGCAGTGGCGTGGTGATCCGCATGCGCTGTCGAGCCGATCGGTCGCCCACCAACCGATTGCCGCCGACGCGCGCACAGCGCTGGTCATGCCGATCTGCAACGAGCAGGTGTCCACGGTGTTCGCCGGCCTGCGCGCCACGGTGGAATCACTGATCGCCGCCGGTGGCGCGCGTCTGTTCGATGTGTATCTGCTGTCCGACACCAGCGATCCGGCCATCCGCACCGCGGAGCTGGCGGCCTGGGCCGAGTTGCGCGATGCGCTGGGTACCGACAACCGAGCGGGCACCCGCATCCACTACCGTTGGCGCCAGCGCCGCGCGCAGCGCAAGTCGGGCAATGTGGCCGACTTCTGCCGCCGCTGGGGAAACAACTACCGCTACATGGTCGTGCTGGACGCCGACAGCGTGATGACCGGCGACTGCCTGCTGAGCCTGGTGCGCCTGATGGAAGCCCACCCCGATGCCGGCATCATCCAGACCGCGCCGCAGGCAAGCGGCCTGTCGACGATCCACGCACGGGCCCAGCAGTTCGCCGGCCGCGTGACCGGCCGCCTCTTCAGCGCCGGCATGCAGTACTGGCAACTCGGGGAGTCGCATTACTGGGGCCACAACGCGATCCTGCGCGTGGCACCGTTCATGAAACATTGCGCCCTCGCTGCGCTGCCGGGTCGCGGCGGGCTGAGCGGCCACATCCTTTCGCACGACTTCGTCGAAGCCGCGCTGATGCGCCGCGCCGGTTACCACGTGTGGCTGGTCAACGACGTTGAAGGCAGCTACGAACAACAGCCGCCGAACCTGCTGGAAGAATTGCAACGCGATCGCCGCTGGTGCCAGGGCAATCTTCAGAACGCTCGGCTGCTGACCGAACCCGGCATGCACGGCGTGCACCGCGCGATGCTGGTCACCGGCGCACTGGCTTACCTGTCTGCACCGCTGTGGCTGGCCTATGTGCTGCTGGGCGTGGCACTGTGGCTGTTCGGCGGCCACCCCGCGTTCAGTGCCGACACCGGGGTGCCGGTCGAGATCCTGACGCTGTGGGCCGGCACGCTGGCGATGCTGGTGATGCCACGCGCCCTGGGTGTTGTCACCATCGTGCTGCGCCGTGAACAGGCGCTGTATGGCGGCACCGCGGCCCTGGTGCGCGGCGCGCTGATGGAAGGTGTGCTGTCGGTGTTGCAGGCGCCGCTGCGGATGGTCGCGCACACGCTGTTCGTCGTCGTCGCCCTGACCGGACTGAAGCTGGACTGGAAGTCACCCCCGCGTGAGGCGAACGACATCGGCTGGGCCGACGCGTCGAACCGCTTCGCATTGCTCGGCGTGGTGATGCTGGCGCTGGGCGCTGTGGTGCTGGCGATGGAACCGGCGACGCTTTTGTGGCTGGCACCGGTCGGCCTGCCGCTGCTGTTGGCGGTGCCGCTGGCCGTGCTGACCAGCCGCGCCGGGCTGGGCGAACGGGTGCGGCGACGCGGCTTGCTGGTCACGCCCGAAGAAACGCGCACGCCGACCGTGCTGCGCGAAGCCGCGTCATATGCCCGGCAGAACGCGCATCAGCCCGGCCGCTTCGCGAACTGGCACGATGCGCTCGACAACCCGTGGCTGTTCGACGTGGTGCAAAAAGCCATGGGCTCTCGCAGCACGATGTGGGGCCAGCGTGGCCGCGCTCGCCGCCAGCTGGTGAGCCGCCTGCGGGCCGCGCACGACGTCGACAGCCTGAGCGTGAGCGACCAGATGCGCCTGCTCAGCGAGCCGCAGCACCTAGTGCGCTTGCGCGACCAGCTGATGGCGCAGGTCGAACCGGCGCATGCGACCTGGACCAGCCCGGCGCTGGTTCCAGCACGTCAGGTCAGGCAGGCCTGGGTCGCCCGGGCGACCACCGCCTGAGGCGAGTCAGGGCTTTTTCGCGGCCTCGTCAAGCTGGCGCAGAAACGCAAGCTTCTCCGCGATCTTGGCCTCCAGCCCTCGGGGGACCGGTTGGTACCAGGCGGGCTCTTGCATGCCATCGGGCAGGTAGGTCTCACCCGCCGCATACGCCTGCGGTTCATCGTGGGCATAGCGGTACTCGTGGCCGTAGCCCAGTTCCTTCATCAGCTTGGTCGGGGCGTTGCGCAGATGAATCGGCACCTCGCGTGACTTGTCCTGCTTCACGAAGGCCTTCGCCTGCTTGTAGGCCTTGTAGCCCGCATTGCTCTTCGCCGCAGCCGCCAGATAGATGACCGCTTGCGCCAACGCCAGTTCGCCCTCCGGAGACCCGAGGCGTTCGTAGGTGGTGGCCGCGTCGTTGGCAATCTGCATCGCCCGCGGGTCGGCCAGAGCGATGTCTTCCCATGCCATGCGCACGATGCGGCGAGCCAGGTACTTCGGGTCAGCCCCGCCATCGAGCATGCGGCACAACCAATACAGCGCGGCGTCGGGATGGGACCCACGCACCGACTTGTGCAGCGCCGAGATCTGGTCGTAGAAGTGCTCACCGCCGTTGTCGAAGCGCCGGCCGCTGGCCGTCAGCGCGTTCTTGACGAACGGCGCATCGATCGTCTGCAATGCGGCGGCGCGCGCCGCCGTGTCGGTCTGCTCCAGCAGATTCAGCAAGCGCCTGGCATCGCCATCGGCGTACCCGACCAGCACATTGACCGCTGCATCGTCAAGCTGAAGGTGGGCCATGAAGGTGTCGTGTGCGCGGCGGAACAACTGGCGCAGTTCATCGTCGGTCAGGGCTTCGAGGACGTACACCTGTGCGCGCGACAGCAGCGCCGAGTTCACCTCGAACGATGGGTTCTCCGTCGTAGCGCCGATGAACACGACCAGCCCCGATTCAACGAAAGGCAGCAGCCCATCCTGCTGGCTCTTGTTGAACCGGTGGATTTCGTCCACGAACAGGATCGTCTTCCTGCCCTGCGCGAGGTTCTGCTCGGCCTGCGCCATCGCCTCACGAATGTCCTTGACGCCGGAGAACACGGCCGACAACGCGATGAATTCGTACTGGAACGCCGAAGCCGTCAGCCGGGCGATCGTCGTCTTGCCGACGCCGGGCGGCCCCCACAGGATCATCGAGTGCGGCTTGCCGGACTCGAACGCCAGCCGCAGCGGCTTGCCCGCGCCGATCAGGTGCGACTGACCGATGACCTCGTCCAGGGTCTTCGGCCGCAAGGCCTCGGCCCAAGGCGCCGTTGGCGCCGTCGCAAAGAGATCAGCCATGCCCCTACTGCCCTTCTACCCAAAAGCGGTGGTCCTGGTCTGCACCGAGCGACAGCGCCACGACCTCACTGCTCAAGGACATCGACGCCCTTCGGAACGACGAACTTGAAACTCTCCGGCGGCAACTCGACATTGGCAACAAACTGCGCAAACGTCAGCCGAGAACGCTGCGCGAAGTTGTCGGTGATCTCGACCGCAGCGAGTTGCTTGCCCTTGAAGCCGATGCGCATCGATTCAAATGCACCGTCCTTGGTTTTCGGCGTGGCCTTCGCCCAATCGAGTCCGTCTTTCGCCGGCTCGGCAAGCACGTCGAAGTCGCGACTCAGGTCGCCACCGGCCAGCAAGGCCGCGGGCGTCGCACCGAGCGCCTGCGAGAGCTTGCGGCTGCTGACCTGGTTCAGGTCGCTGTCGTAGATCCAGACCTTCTGGCCGTCGGCGACGATCAACTGCTCGAACGGCTTGGTGTACGCAAAGCGAAAGCGATCGGGGCGGGCGAATTCGAAACTGCCGCTCGATGTCTTGGTCTTGGCCCCGTCGGGCGACGTCACCGTCTGGGTGAAGGTGGCGCGGCCTGTCTTCACCTGCTGCACGAAGGCCTTCAGCGCGTCGACTGCATCGGCGTGCGCCGCGATCGGCACCAGCGCCAGCGCGCTCCACGCCACCAGCCACCCGAAGGCGCGCTTCATTCGCTGCGCGCCGGAACAATGATGTCGCGGTTGCCGTTGCTGCCCATGCTGGATACGAGCCCGGATTTCTCCATTTGTTCCAACAGCCGCGCGGCGCGGTTGTAGCCGATGCGCAGGTGGCGCTGCACCAGCGAGATCGAGGCGCGCTTGTGCTGCAGCACGATGGCCACCGCCGAGTCATACATCGCATCGCTCTCGTTGCCCGGCCCACCGCCGTCGTTGACGGCGATCTCGCCGGAATCGCCATCGAGCGTGCCGCCTTCGAGGATGCCTTCGATGTAGTTCGGCTCGCCCTGGCTCTTCAGGTAGGCGACGACGCGGTGCACCTCGTCGTCGCTGACGAAAGCACCATGCACCCGGATCGG
>JAYVEB010000040.1:0-6372 GCA_043749095.1 Burkholderiales bacterium
CTTGTTGAACAGCCCGCCCGTGCTGGCCGAGCCATCACCGAACACCGTGTCCATCGAGATGCCGGCATCCATGAACATCATGCTGCCGGCCTCGCCGACGGCCGCCTCGCCCGGGTCGAGTTCGACCTCGACGAACTGCATCTCCGAGCCCTTGATCTCGAAATCCACCACATCCATCGCCATGCTGCGCACTCCCAGTTGAATCGACGGCAAGAATGTTATCGCCGCAGGCATGACCGTCGGTCAGCGCATGGCTCAATCCCCACCCGCTCCCCTGATCCGCCGGCCTTCGCCCGTCCCGCGCGTCAGGTACCTGAAGCTGCCGGTCGCGTGGGCAACCAGCGCGTCGGCTTCGTCGAACAGCGAGGCTTCGCAGAACGCGAGAGCGAGGGTGCGTGTCAGCACGCGGGCGCGGGCGGTCAGGCGGCCGGTGGCGGGGCGCATGAAACTGGTCTTCATCTCGATGGTGACAACGCCGCGGCCCAGCGTGCCAGGCGATCCGCTGGCGTTGGCATCGGCTGGCGTGTCGGCGCTGCGGGCCGCGTGGGCCATTGCCACATCCAGCAGCGTCATCGTGACGCCGCCGTGCCCCATGTTCAGCGAGTTGAGCTGGTCGGGCCGCAGGTTCAGCGCGATCTCGGCCTCGCCGCCCTGCATGCGCAGCAGCTCGAAGCCCATGGCTTGCACGAAGGGGATCAGCATCGGAAAGTCCACAGGATTTGCCTTAGCAGTGTCGACTGGTGGAGCTCAATCGTCGATGTTCGATCCGAGCGTCGCTGCTCAATGTTAGGGGCTGCCCGCCGAAACAATTGCTTTCATTGGTGTACTTCTGCTGACTGAATTTCCCTTAGTTTTCATCGGCACTACTCGAGAATAGTGAGGAAGGATCTCTCTGTCTGTTCCCTGACGGCGTCGAATGGGTCGACGCTACAGCGGATCAGGAACTCATCTGAAAAGGGCAACGCGCACGAAAGTGCGCGACGCAAAGTCAACGGTCTAAAGGGCTTCGGCCCCATGACGGCAGGACTGCCAGAGTGAGCAAGCCACAGCGCCGCACCGCGCCGTGGTTTTCCGACCACCGGCACGCCTCATCGTGATGCGTGCCGCAGGGAGTCGGTGTTCATCGATGAGCAGTGCTGTCGGTCTGGATGCCAGCCGCAACGCATTGGAAACCACATCGTGAACACGAACACGCAATCACTGGCCACCCGCTTCAATCCCTTCACCGTTTCCAAGCAAGTTCCCCGTCGAAGTGTCGTTTCACTGGCTGCGTGCACGCTGATCGCCGCGGCAGGGCTGGTCGGAACAGCCCACGCGCAGACCGCGACAGGCTGGGCCAAAGGCCGGCTGCTCGTAATGCCCCGAGCGGGGTTGCAAGACAGCGATGTGGACAAGATTGCCAAGTCGTTCGGCGGAAACGCTCGCCGGGTAGGTCAAAGCGACCTTCGCATCATCGATCTGCCCCCTCAAGCCTCAGAGACTGCCGTCCTGGCCAAGCTGGCGCACCACCCACAGCTGAAATTCGCCGAGCTCGACCGGCGCGTGCACCTGACCCTGGTGCCCAACGACCCCTATAACGGCAGTGAGTGGCATGTGCCGAAGATCCGCGCATCAGATGCCTGGAACACGACCATGGGCTCCGGCGTCACCATTGCCATCCTTGACTCGGGTGTGCTTGCAACTCACCCCGACCTGGCTGCCAATCTGGTCCCGGGCTGGAATTTCTACGACAACGACAGCAACACGGCGGATGTCTACGGTCACGGCACGGCGGTTGCCGGTGCCGCAGCAGCAATTGCTAACAACGGAACGGGCGTGGTAGGCGTCGCCGGTGCGGCGAAGATAATGCCTATTCGCGTAACCGACATTTCAGGCTACGGTTACTACAGCACCGTTGCGCAGGGTATCACCTACGCTGCCGACCATGGCGCTCGCGTCGCCAACGCCAGCTTTGCCAGCCTGTATTCGAGCAGTTCGGTGCAAAGCGCGGCCCAGTACATGAAAAGCAAGGGGGGCTTGGTCACCGTGGCGGCTGGCAACAGCGGGACAAATGACGGTTCACCTGCCATCACCTCGATGATTCCGGTATCGGCCACCGACGGCAACGATGTCATTGCCAGTTGGTCGAGCTTCGGCAACTATGTCGCGGTGTCAGCGCCAGGTGTCGGGATCTGGACCACCAATTCCAGCGGCAGTTACGGCGCATGGTCTGGAACTTCATTCTCTTCGCCAATCACTGCGGGTGTGCTGGCTTTGATGATGGCCGCCAAGCCAACGTTGTCGGCAGGCCAGGTCGAAAGCCTGCTCTACGCGACAGCTGTCGACTTGGGCACGAGCGGCCGCGATCCTTATTACGGCTACGGCCGTATCGATGCGGCGGCGGCCGTCGCTGCTGCCACCGCCGCGGTGGCAGCCGACACGCAAGCACCGTCGGTCGCGATTTCAGCGCCGCTCGGGGGCAGTACCGTCAGCGGCCTGACCGGGGTCGACGTTTCGGCCACCGACAACGTCGGGGTGGCCCGCGTAGAGTTGTGGGTCAACGGCAGCATCATTGCCACCGACACCGTATCGCCTTACCAGTTCAGTTGGGACACCACCAAGCTGTCCAACGGCACGGCTACGGTAGTGGCCTATGCGTTCGATGCGGCAGGCAACAGCAAGGCATCTACCAACGTCTCCGTCAGCGTGTCCAACGCGACCACCAGCCTGCCTCCAGTGCCGACCGACACCACCCCGCCGGTGGTAACTGTCAGCAACCCGACCAACGGCAGCACGGTGTCGGGCAATGTGTCGATCAGCGCGGTGGCGTCTGACAACGCCGGTTCAGCAGGCATCAAACAGACGCTTTACATCAACGGAGAGCTCAAGGCGAGCGCGACCGGGGGCAGCTTGTCGTACAACTGGAACACGCGCAAAGTTGCCAAAGGTTCCTACACCATCACAGCAACCGGAATCGACGCGGCGGGCAACAAAACGAGCACCTCGATTCAAGTATCGCGATAAAACTGCGAGCCAAAAGCAAAAAGGCCCGTCGAGACAGGCCTTTTTGCTACAGCAGTAATGGCAGGGTTAGATTCTGCAGCGCCGAGATACAACCAAGCCCAACAGACCCAAGCCGACCAAGGCCAGAGATGCGGGTTCAGGCACTGGATTGCCTTCAGGCGGAGTCCGGCCATCACCTTGACGCACGCCGACAGTCACATCAGACAACTGCGCGTAGTTATTGGATTGACCACCCTTAATTGCAACGCTGTAGGTGCCAGGGTTAGAAGCGTCAACGAACAAATCATTGAAAAAGAAGAAATCTGTTTTCGTACTGGCTTTCGTCGTTATGAAGAAATCCAAGTACGTTGGCAACGGCGCCCCACTAATTTTCAGGTCGAAATTGCCGTCGGCCGTCGATGTCAATCCCGTGATGCTAAATGTATAGCCGCCAAACATCCCGGACGTATAAGTAGTACTGGGCGACGCAGCAGCGTCAGCTCTGGCACCGAAGGTCCAACCACCACCGAATAGAGTGTTGGTGTTTGCAAAGTTTGTGACTGCCGATGGACTGTTGCCCGGGTCTAGACTTGCATGGCCGTAGCAGTTGGTGGCGATCACCAAAGAGTTCGAAGCGTTGGTGATGGTGAGGTCTTCACGACTGAGGTCAGTCACCGTGGTGCCATTCACATAACCGCTGAGCGGGCTTGAACCATCACAGGCGGTGGGACCGGCAATCGCAGACTGCCCACTCGCAATGGCGGCGACCACAACGAAAAGCTGAGACTTTGATCTAATCTCCATTTTTCTCTCCAATGAAAACTAATGGTTACTACCACCAGCACATATCAGGCCATATCACCTAAGTGATTGAAACCAATGACCTTTCGGTCGCTGCTGATAAAAAACTCTGGGTGACTGTAAAAAATACCGTCACATTACTTTCGACAGCTGCGACGGCTTTTGCGAACGCTTTGCCGCCACTACAAACAGCTTCAGCCTACCGCTTGCATCATCATTCCTGCAACGCCTTTAAGAAAGCCTGGCTGTCGGTCGGTCGGCCCAGGAAGCGCTGCAGTAGCTTGCCGGGCGCGACCTGGCCGCCGTTTTCCAGCACAGTCTCTCGGTAGCGGCGGCCGACGGCCGGGCTCAGACGGTCGGCGGCGAAGGCGGTGCGCAGGTCTTCGGCGAGCACCAGGCTCCACAGGTAGCCGTAGTAGCCGGCCGCGTAGCCACCGGCGATGTGCTCGAAACCGGCCGGGAACATCGATTGGGGCACATGGCCGAGGGGCGTCGCGCCTTCCATCTGCGCCCACAGCATCAGCGGGTCGGCCGGCTCGCGGCCGTGCAGCGCGAGGTCGTAGCTGGCGTACAGGTGCTGCCGTGAAAACTGCGTGCCCTTGCCAAAGTCGCGCGCGGCGCGGGCCTGCGCGAGCAGTGGCGTTGGCACCGGCTCGCAGCTCGGGCAAACCTCGGCAAACAGCGCCAGCACCTGCGGGTCGTAGGCCCAGTCTTCCAGCATCTGCGACGGCGCCTCGACGAAATCGAGCTGCACATTGGTACCGCCCTGCCCCGCGTAGCGCGTCTTCGACAGCAAGGCATGCAGGCCGTGGCCGAACTCGTGCAGCAGCGTTTCCAGCTCGTCGAGCGTCAGGCCCTGGCGGCTGACGTTGACGACGAGGGCTGCGGCCGGCTGGCGGCAGGCCAGCGTCGAGACATTGCGAAAGCTCCACAGCGCCGCATGGTTGAATTTGTCGGCGCGAGGGTACAGGTCGACAAACAGCGTGCCCAGCAGCGCGTTCGTTTCGTTGTCGGTGACGGTGTAGCTGCGCGCCTGCGGATGCCACAGCGTTTGCGGGGCCGCAGCCGGCGCCACCGTGAGGCCGAACAGCCGCTCGGCCACGCGGAACACGAAACGCAGACTGGCCTCGGGCGGAAAGTAGCGGCGGAACTGTTCCTGATCGACCGCATAGGTGGCGCGGCGCACCCGTTCCGAATAGAACGCCGTATCCCAGCGGGCCAGCACGGTCTGATCGAGTGGCTGATTCAGATGCCGGGCCTTCTCGGCGCGAGGCACTTCCAGGTCGGCGAGTTCGCGCGAACGCACCGCATCTTTGACCGTGGCCAGGAAGGTCTGCACCTCGGCCTCGCTGTGCGCCATCCGGTGGCGCAGCACGAAGTCGGCATACGAGGCCTGGCCGAACAGCTGTGCCAGTTCACGGCGACGCTGGGTCAGCGCGGCGAGCGTGTCGAGGTTGGTTGCACCGCCCAGCGACAAATAGGCACGCCACAGGCGCTCGCGCGTCGCGGGCCGCGTGGCGTTTTCGAGCACCGGGTAGACGGTGGCTTCTTCTAGGCCGAGGCGGCAGCGGCCTTGCGCATCGCGCGGCGCGGCTTTCAACACACCACCGGGCACGCCCGCCAGTTCCTCGTGGGTGAACCACAGCCGGGTGCGGTCTTCTCGAATGCGGCGCTCGAAAGTCTGGGTCAGCGCGGTCAGCTCGTCGTTGAGCTGGCGCACCCGCTGCTGCTGCGCCGGCGCCAGCGCCACGCCGGCATCCTCGAAGTTGTCGAGCGTGGCGCGCCAGTAGCGGCGGTCGATGTCGTCGGCTGGATGCACCTGCTTGACGCGTGCATAGACCGCGGCGTTCTGCCAGAAGCGCGATGAATACGCCTGGTAGTCGCGGTCGCAGGCCTCGGCCGCATCGCGGATCGCCTTGCGCGGGCTGACCGCGACCAGCACGTCCAGCGGGCCCATCGTGTCTTCGGTGCGGCGGGTCATCGCGTCGAGTGCCGCCAGCACTGACGTCCCCGGCGGCTCGTTGCCTTGCGCGAGCTGCGCTTCGGCCTGCTTCAGATCGGCCAGCAGCGCCTTGCACTGTGCGGCGATGGCCGCGGGGTTCCGAGGAATCGGAACGGCGTAAGGCGTGGCCGCTGATGCCGCGAGGGCTGCATCAACCGGCTGCGCCGTGGTTGCGCTCGATGCGGTCATCGCTGCCCACCAAGCACAGCACAGCAGCCGGCGCGAACGCCGAAAGTTCAAGCGCTCGCCTTCCCGGATTCGAAGGCGTGATCCAGCACATGCCGGCCCGACCGCATCGTGCCCAGCTCGGCGGCAACAGCCTTGTGCTGCGGGTGGTTCTGGTAGGCATCGAGTTGCTGCGCGTTGGTGAAGGTCGACACCAGCACCACGTCTGCATTGGCCTCCAGCCCGGCCTCGCGGATGCCGACATCGAACTCGACGATGCCGGGCACCAGCCGGGCGCAGGAGTCGAGCAGCGCCTTGAAGCGCGGCGCGTCGGCTGGGTTGTGAAGGGTCCACATGACGATGTGTCGGATCATGGAGTCAGTCCTCTGAGTCGTAAATGCGCGAACGCAGGTAAACAGCCA
>JAYVEB010000041.1:0-6359 GCA_043749095.1 Burkholderiales bacterium
CGGACCTGCGGATTATGATTCCGTCGCTCTAACCGACTGAGCTAAAGCGCCTCGAGCTCCCGATTATAGCTGGCTGCGAACGGTCACAGTGCTTGCCAGTCTGCGCTGCGGGCTGCTCTGATGTGGTTCATTCACTCGATTCACTCGGGCTCTCCCCACTCCCCACGCATGTTCAGCTTTTTCAAGAAGAAGACGCCAGCGGACGTGCCCGTCGCCATGGTCGCTGCCGCACCAGAGGCTGCGATTCCGACGGCTGCGCCCGCCGAAGCGCCACTTGCCGAGCGCAAAAGCTGGCTGGACAAGCTGCGCACCGGGCTGCGCAAGACTGGTTCCGGCATCGCGCAGGTGTTCACCGGCACGCAGATCGACGACGCGCTGTACGAAGACCTGGAGTCGGCGCTGCTGATGGCCGATGCAGGCGTCAAGGCCACCGAGTACCTGCTGGCCGATCTGAAGCGCCGCGTCAAGGAAGCTCGAGTCACCGATCCATCTGCCGTCAAGGCCTTGCTGGCCGATGCGGTCACCGACCTGCTGCAACCGCTGCAGCGCCCGCTCACCGTGGGCGAGCACACACCGACGGTGATCATGGTCGTCGGCGTCAACGGCGCCGGCAAAACGACGACCATCGGCAAGCTGACCCGCCATCTGGCCGAGAGCGGGCAGAAGGTGTTGCTGGCCGCGGCCGACACCTTTCGCGCCGCCGCGAAGGAGCAGCTCGCCGTCTGGTCTGGGCGCAACGGCGTCGAGATCGTCAGCCAGGAAGGTGGCGACCCGTCGTCGGTGACCTTCGATGCGGTCACTGCCGGCAAGGCGCGCGGCTGCGATGTGGTGATCGCCGACACCGCCGGTCGGTTGCCGACGCAGTTGCACCTGATGGAGGAGCTGCGCAAGGTCAAGCGCGTGATTGCGAAAGCGCAGGTGGGTGCGCCGCACGAGGTGCTGCTGGTCGTCGACGGCAACACCGGCCAGAACGCGCTGGCGCAGGTCAAAGCGTTCGACGACACCTTGCAGCTGACGGGCCTGATCGTCACCAAGCTCGACGGCACGGCCAAGGGTGGCGTGCTGGCGGCGATCGCGCTGTGGGCGCGCGAGCGCGTCGCGGGTGTGAACGGTGTGACAGGCCCGGTGCCGGTCTACTTCATCGGCGTTGGCGAACAGCTCGAAGACCTGGAAACCTTCGATGCCCGAGAGTTCGCGACCGCCTTGCTCGGGTGAGAGCGTCGCGGCAGACGATCTACCGGAGGCCGCCCATGCCCTTCATGCCGCCGAGTCGTTTCATCATCTTCATCATCCCGCCGCCGCGCATCTTCTTCATCATGTCGCGCATCTGCTCGAATTGGTTGAGCATGCGGTTGACCTCCTGCACCTGAACGCCGGCGCCGGCGGCGATGCGGCGCTTGCGGGTGGCTTTCAGCAGATCGGGCTTGCGGCGCTCCAGCGGCGTCATCGAGCAGATGATGCCCTCCATGCGGCGCACGTCGCGTTCGGCCTTGTCCATGTCGACGTGGCCGGCCTTGGCGGTCATCTGCGACGGCAGCTTGTCCATCAGCCCGGCCAGGCCACCCATCTTCTTCATCTGCGAAATCTGCTGCAGGAAGTCGTTCAGATCGAACGCGTCACCTGATTTGACCTTGTCGGCGAGCTTCTGCGCCGCGGCGATGTCGACACCCTGCGTGACCTGCTCGACGAGCGCCACGATGTCGCCCATGCCGAGGATGCGTCCGGCGTGGCGCTCGGCGTCGAAGACTTCCAGCCCGTCGATCTTCTCGCTGACGCCAGCGAACTTGATCGGCGCGCCGGTGATCTGCCGCACCGACAGCGCGGCGCCGCCGCGCGAGTCGCCGTCCATCTTGGTCAGCACGATGCCGGTCAGCGGCAGCGCTTCCTTGAAGGCCTTCGCGGTGTTGATCGCGTCCTGGCCCTGCATCGCATCGACGACGAACAGCGTCTCGATCGGCTTCAGCGCCGCATGCAGTGCGCTGATCTCGGCCATCAGCGCCTCGTCGATGGCGAGCCGGCCGGCGGTGTCGACCAGCAGCACGTCGAAGTAATGCTTGCGCGCGTAGTCGAGCGCGGCGTTCGCGATGTCGATCGGTTTGTCAGTGGCGGTGGACGGGAACCACTCGGCACCGGCCTGCTTCGTCACGGTCTTCAGCTGCTCGATCGCCGCCGGCCGGTAGACGTCGGCGGACACCGTCAGCACCTTCTTCCTGCGTTTCTCGATCAGGTGCTTGGCGAGCTTGGCGGTTGTGGTCGTCTTGCCCGCGCCCTGCAGGCCGGCCATCAGGATCACCGCCGGGGGCTGCACCGTCAGGTTGATGTCGGAGACACCCCCGATCTCGTTGCTCCCCATCGTCGCCGCCAGTTCGCGGTTGACGATGCCGACCAGCGCCTGGCCCGGGTTCAGTGAGCCGACCACTTCGGCGCCGAGTGCCTTGTCTTTCACCCGCGCGATGAAGTCGCGCACCACCGGCAGCGCCACGTCGGCTTCGAGCAGCGCCATGCGCACCTCGCGCAGCATGTCCTGCACGTTCGATTCGGTGATGCGGGCCTGGCCACGCATCGTCTTGACGGCGCGACTCAGGCGATCGGTGAGGGTGGAAGCCATGGTCTGGGGGCGCTGCCGTGAAGGGCGTGGCGCGAAAGTACACTTTGAAGATGAGTCTATCTTTGAAGGTCTCGCGATGATTCCGGCGTCGTTTCCCGCGCTGCTGGCCCTGGTCAGCCTGATGGCATTGCTGGCCTATGGCCGTGCGGCGACGGTGCCCGAAAGCGCGCCCGGTGGCCTGCGCATGTACCTGCTGACGGGCTGGATGCTGCACGCCGCGGCGATCTTCATCGACACCTCGGGTGTCGGCACTGGCATCGAGGGCGCGCGATTCGGCTTTGCGCCGGCTCTGTCGGTGACGCTGTGGCTCGTCATCACGGTGTATGTCGTGGAAAGCCGGTTCCTGCCGATCCGTGGCGTGCGGCGCACCCTGGCCTTGCTGGGCGCCCTGGCCGTGGTGCTGGCGCTCGGCTTTCCCGGCCAGCTGCGACCGCATGCCGGCTCGCCATGGGCGCCGATCCATTGGGTGCTCGGCATCGCCTCCTACGGCCTGTTCGGCGCCGCGGTGTTGCACGCGGCGATGATGAACCGGGCCGACCGCCAGATGCGGCAGACCTTGCAGCCGGGTCGCCTCGCCACTGCCGGCGCGCCCGATGCGCTGCCCATCGGCGAGCCGCCGATGGGCCTGCCGCTGATGCGCTTGGAACGGCTGACCTTCCGGTTCGTTTCGGCTGGGTTCGTCACCTTGTCGCTGGCGATTTTTCTGGGCTGGGTCTTTGCCAACCCCTGGCGCTGGGATCACAAGGTGGTGTTCTCCGTGCTGGGCTGGCTGGTCTATGCTGGCTTGCTGGCCGGCCGCCGACGCTTCGGTTGGCGCGGACCGCAGGCCACGCGCTGGGTCTATGTGGGGGCCGGGCTGCTGCTGCTGGCCTATGTCGGCTCGCACTTTGTCGTCGAGGTCCTGCTGCACCGGCCGCCCGAGGTGCCATGACCACGACCGCTGCGCGATGAAATTCTTCCTGCTGCTGGGACTGTTTTTCGTGGTGGTCTGGCTGTTCCGTGGGGGTCGGCGCCGTGACCTGCCCGGCGCGCCACCGCAGGCGCCAGCCGCGCCGCCGGGTGGCGCTCAGACGGCGACCGAAAGCATCGTTGCCTGCATGCACTGCGGTCTCCATCTTCCGCAAAGCGAGGCCGTCTCAGGGGCTGCGGGCTGGTTCTGCGGCGATGCGCACCGCCTCGCCCACGACACCACCAAGCCGCGCTGAATCCCGTTCGATGGTCGATGCCGCCGGCTCCCCTGAACGTCGCAAGACCGACCGCCGCAGGCGCGCACGTGGCATGCGCGCCGATGAGTCGTGGTTCGGCGCGTTCATCGGGGACAGTGATTCACTGACCTCCGGCGACAGCCGCCGCGACGAGGCACATGACGATGTGACACGCCATGCCGAGGCCGATGCGGCGCTGGAGGCGCGCCTGCTGTCGCAAGGCGGTCTGTCGACCAGTGCCAGCGATGCCTCTGCCTTCCACCGCATCTACCGTGCTTTCCTGAGTGCCCGCGCCGCGCTCGGCGTGGCGCTGGTCGCCACGCTGGCGGTGGCCGGTTTGTTTGGCGCGCGACCCAGCGTCGCGGTGGCCTGGATCGGCATCTCCTACGCCGCGCTGGCGATCGGCCTGTGGTTGTGGCCCGGCACCGGTGTCGCCGACGAGCATGCCGAGTCGCCACGGCTGGGCCGTTTGACCTGGCTGGCCTGCATTGGCGTGGACATCGTCTGCTTTGCCGCTTTGCATGTGCTGACGCCGTCCAGCGGCCTGAACTTCGCGGCGCTGCTGGTGCTGCCGGTGCTGACGGCCGGTGTGCTGACGCGGCGCTTGCAGGCGCTGGCCACCGCCGCTGGTGTGGCCTTGCTGTTACTTGCCAACGCGTGGCTCGGCGTGCTAGCCGGCGGCGAGGCGGCCACCCTGATGACGCAGGCCGGCCTGGCCGGCAGCGGCTTGTTCGTCATCACCGTGCTGGCCGGTGAACTGGCCAGCCGTCTCGCGCGCGAGGAGCTGACCGCCCGCGACAGCATGGAACTGGCGCGTCAGCAGGTGCAGCTGAACCGGCTGGTGATCGAGGAAATGCAGGACGGCGTACTGGTGGTGGATCGAACCGGCCGCGTGCGCGCGGCTAACCCCGCCGCGCGGCGATTGCTGGTGCGCCGCGGGCTCGGTCGTCCGGCGCCGTTTCAATTGCGCGGGGTGCCGGCGTGGGACCAACTGGTCAAGACCGTCGAGCGTGGTTTCCACGAAGCCGTCTGGCCCGAGGCCGGGCGTGACGTGATGCTGCAATTCGAGCAGGGCACCACCCGCACGCTGCGCGTTCGCATCCGTTTCACGCGCGGCGCTGACGAGCCCTCGGCCGAGGAGCTGTGCGTGCTGCTGCTGGAAGACGTGCGCAGCATGCAGGCCCGCATGCGGCAGGAGAAGCTCGCCGCCATGGGCCGCGTCTCGGCGGGCATTGCGCACGAGATCCGCAACCCGCTGGCGGCGATCGCCCAGGCCAATGCCCTGCTGGCCGAAGATGCCGCCACGCCCAGTCAGCAGCAACTCACGCGCATGGTTGCCGACAACGTCAAGCGATTGACACGCATCGTCGACGACGTCATGGAGGTCGCGCCGGGCACGGTGATCGATGCAGGCGTCATCGATGTCACGGCCGAAGTGGGCGCGATCTGCAGCGACTGGGCGCGCGCGGCCGGGCTGGAGTTGGGCGACAGCAGCCAGTTCAAGGTCGAACTGCCCGAAGAGCCGCTGGGCGCCACCTTCGATGTCGAACACCTGCGGCGGGTGATGATCAATCTGCTTGATAACGCAAGACGCCATGCCACGGCCACACCAAGCTCGGTGCGGGTGCGACTGATCGCGCTGGACGAAACCACGGTGCAGCTCAGCATCAGCAGCAACGGCCCGACCATCCCCGACGATGTCGAGCGCTATCTGTTCGAGCCGTTCTTCTCGACGCGCAGCCGGGGCACTGGCCTGGGCCTGTATATTTGTCGGCAACTGTGCGAACAGTATGGTGCCAGCATCGACTACCGATTGCGGCCCGTGACCGAAGCGAACCGCAACGATTTCGTCGTCAGCATGCGGCGCCGAAATGGGGTCAATGCAGAGGCTGGTCTGCAGTTCCCCAGGTGATGTGACGAAGCCCTGACACGTTCCCACCATGTCCTCCCCCGCCTATTTCAGTCTGCTCGTCGTCGATGACGAACCTGACTTGCGCACGCTGTACGAGCTGACGCTGCTGCGCGAGGGCTATGAGATCGAAACCGCGGGCAGCGTCGAGGAGGCGCGGCTGCATCTGCAGGACCGCGTCTACAGCGCGGTGATCACCGACATGCGGCTGCCCGATGGCACGGGACTCGACCTGCTGGCCTACCTGGAGAGCGAAGGTCGGCGCGAGAAGGCGATCGTCATCACCGCCTATGGCTCGGCTGACAACGCCGTGGAAGCGCTGAAGGCCGGCGCCTACGATTACCTGACCAAGCCGGTCGATCTGAAGCAGTTCCGTTCGGTGGTGGCCTCCGCCCTGGGCCGCGGACCGGCGACCAGTCCGACCCTGCTGCCGTCCGGTGTGCCCGCAGAGCGTGTGGCGCTGTCCGCTGAGCTGCCGTCAACGAAACCCACCACCCGCGCTGCGGCCGAGAGTGCGCCCGCTGCGGTGGTGCCGTTGCCCGCGGCGGCCGTGCCGTCCAGCTCGGCATTGAACCGCATGGCCGGTCAGTCGGCCGCGATGAAGCAGGTGCGCGCGCTGGTCGACAAGGTGGCGCGC
>JAYVEB010000042.1:0-6338 GCA_043749095.1 Burkholderiales bacterium
ACCCCTTGGCACGCTCGAGAAAATCGCTCCTGCGCGATTCTGGAAGCTCGGAAATCAAGCCATCATTTTGGAATATTCCTGCCGCCCAGACTCCTAGGCAACGCCTTCGCCTGCGTAGACCCACAGCAGCCGAAGGGCGCTGACGATCAATGGCGTGAACGTCATCGCCATGCCCGCGACCCTGAAGACGTAGTTTTCCTGGGTCTGGCTGACCCCGAAAGCATGAGAGACACGGCCCAGCAGAACGCTGATGCCCAGGCCATGGACCCACAGCGGAGGGGCCCCAGTGACCTCCACCAGGTAGATCATCAGCAGACTCAAGGGCACGTATTCAGCGAAGTTGGAATGCACCCGCATAGCCCGCAACATCGACTCGTTGCCGGCATCGCCGATGGCGATGCCGAGCCGACGACGCAGGCGCAGCGTTCGTATGCTCAGGCCGACAAACAGCAGGGCCAGCAAAGCGGCGTAGAGCAGAACGATGTGAGGCACCGGCGATCTCCAGCTTATGGAAACAGCAGCACGATCAATCCCGACCGCTCACCCCCACGCCCCCTGCGCCTCCGCCCAGCCGACCACCGCGATCGGTGAGCCGTCGGGGTGGATGAAGGTCAGTGGGCCGAGGAAGGTCATGTAGAGCTCGCTGTCCACCGGAAACTGGGTCTTGTCGTGGCGGGCACCGGAGGCTTCGAAGCCGTAGCCGGGGGCCACGGCGGTGTCGCCACCGGCGGCCTTGCCACTGCGCACATCCATGCGGCCCTTGGTCAGCAGGTATTCGCCGGGCCCGGCGTGGACGTGCGGCGCGAATGACGAACCCGCCGGGCAGTCGAAGATCGCGGTCCAGGCGCCCTGCTCTGGCGACACGTGAAGCAGCTTCCAGCGGATGCCGCCAGTCGAGAACGCCTCGGGAAACGGCTGCCACTTCAGCGCGTCGATCTGCACGTATTCCTCATTGGTCTTCGGCTTCATCGTGTCTCCTTGGTGGTTGGCTTCGGTTCGCTCACACCCCCGTGCGCGCGAGCTTGGCGGTCAGCGCCTGTTGCAGTGTGTCGGCACTGTCCTGCAGGTGCGCCTGCGCTTCGGCGCTGAGGCCGGGGCGCTTGGCGGCGGTGTTCAGGCGGGTCAGCAGCGTTTGCGCCTGAGCGCGCACCAGGCTGCGCGCATCGGCGCGGCTCAGTGCGCCGGGGCGCAGCAGCTGGTTGGCGATGCGGGTCACGTACTCGCGCTGCAGCTCACGGCGCAGCGGCGGGATGTCACCCGACTGGCCCAGCTCGCTCCACACCGCATCGTTCAGCCGGCGGTACAGCTCTGAGAGCCGCAGCGCGTCCTTCGGCAGCTTGTCTTCGCTGTCGAGCAGGCGCACCGACACGCTGTCGCTCAGCAGGTTGCCCAGCACATTGCGCTGCAGTTCGATCACCAGCGAGGCCAGCGAAAAGTCGGTGACCAGCGCGGTGGCCGGCGTGCCGTCGCTGCGCAGCGCCGCATCGCTGCGCTCGAGGAAATCGACCGCCAGCTTGCGTTGCAAGGCGGGCGAAATGCGGAAGCTGTCGGCCGACAGGAAGCCGCGCGCCAGCAGATCGAGCGCGGCGCGCTGATCAGCGGCCGGTTCTGGCGACAAGGGATCACGGCCGCTGCCGGCATGGTCGCGCAGCGTGCGCACACCGCCGATCTGCCGCGTCAGCACGCCGGCCGCGCGGCCAATGTCGCGCAGCGCGTAGGTGACCGATCGGCGCAGCACCGCGTAGTCCTGATCGGCGGGCAGCGTGCGCGTTTCCTGGCGCGACAGCAGGTCGCGGGCGATCGCGATGCGCTTGCGCGCGAAGGCGATCACATCGGAGCCAAGGTCGAACTGCAGCGTCTCGGGGTCGACACCGAAGAAGTTGTCTTCGTCGGTGCCGAAGGCCAGCAAGGGCTCGGCGCTGCGCGCTGCGATCTTGGCCAGCCCGCTGGCTTCCTGATCGGGCGGCAGCGGGCGGTAGGCGTACTCGATCGCCCAGTAGTCATACGGTCCGATGGTGGCGTTGAACACCGTCCCCTGCCGCGGCAGCGGCACGCCGGGCGCGGCCAGATTCAGCGCGTCGTATTCCATCACCGAGCCGGCGATGCCGTGGGTGGCGGTGAAGGCCGGGTCGGCCAGCTGCGCTTCAGTGTAGGCGCGCGATGCGCGGAAGTTGTGACGCAGGCCCAACGTGTGGCCCACCTCGTGCATCGTCACGTCCTTGAGGTAGGCCCGCACAAAGGCCTCTGCTTCGGCACTGTCGGGCGCAATGTCGCCACGTGCTTCCATCACATCGAGCGCATAGCTCAGCTGCTCGGCGGCCTGCTCTGCATAGGCGCACCAAAGCGGAGATCGCATGCCGCGCGCAGCCAGCTCGGGCGGCAACTCGGCCGAGGCGTCTGCAGGCGATGACGCCAGCACCTGGGCACGCAGCGCGCGCAGACTGCGCGACGACAGGCTTTCAATGCCGATGTCGGCATCGAGGATCTCGCCCGACCGCGGGTCGACATGGCTGGGCCCGATGGCGCCGAACGACGGGTTCGCGTTGGTCATCCAGCGCACCGAGTTGCGGCCGTAGTCCAGCGTGTCCCAGGTCGCGTCGTCGGGCTGCACCTCGACGTGGATCGCGTCCTTGAAGCCGATCTTCTCGAAAGCCTTGTTCCATTCGAGGATGCCGGCGGTGATCGAGGCGCGGTACTTCTCGGGGATGGTGCGGTCGAGCCAGTAGGTGATCGGCTTGACCGGCGGCGCCAGCTCGGCCGTGGGGTCGGATTTTTCAAGCCGCCAGCGGTTGACGAAGCGTTGGCGCGGCGATCGCGACAGGTCGTCGCTGAAGTCGGAACGGTTGCTGGTGAAGTGGCCAATGCGGCCATCGGCTTGGCGCGGCGCCATCGCCTGCTCGGGCAGTTTCGCCAGCGAGTAGTGCAGCGTCATGAACAGGCTGCGCGGGTCAGGCACCGTCTGTGGCTGCGACGGTTGCGGTGCACCCGGCGGCGCCCCGCCGGGGCTCGGCAGCGAGATCGTGCCGGTGGCGTAGTGGCTCAGCACCTCCAGCACCAGCAGGTCGTCGGAAGAACGCACGTCGGTGATCACCGAGTTGCGGCCGTCGAGCGCATAGCCTTGGCGGTACTGGCGCTGCAGGCCTTGGGCGATGCCCATCATGTCGTTGACGAACAGCGCGTTGGCCTCGACCAGCACCGATTTCCGGTCAGGGTGCGGCAGGCTGACCACCGGCGTCGACGCCAGCAGGCTGGGCGAGAACGCCGCCTCGACCGCGCGGCCGGTCGGTGTCTTCGGCGCAGCGACGTATTCGGTGTTGCGCGCGACCATCTGCACCACGTTGTAGATGCGCCGGAACTCGATCACCAGCTCGTCGCCCATCAGCCCGCCGAAGAAGCGGGGTTCGCCGATCCCGGTTTTCAGCTTCGGCGACAGGAACAGCGGCTGGTTGAAGTCGGACGGCTTCAACTCGATCCACACCTTCTCGTCCTTCTGCCACAGCGTGAACAGGCCGCTCATCTGCTTGGCGTCCTTGATCACCTCTGCGAAAGGTCGCGGCGCGCCGGGCGCAGTGGCGGCCTGCGGTGCAGCGCCCGGTGCCGCCGGAGGACGGGCTACTGCACCGGTAGGCCCGGTGGTGGTGGTGCCTGCCGCAGCAGGCGCCCCAGCGCCGAACGGTGACACCGCCGCGACTGTGCCTGTCGGCGCAGTCGACGGCGGCACGGCCGCACAACCGGCCAGCAGCAGCGCGCCCCCTGCCGCGGCCAGCTTCATTTCAGTGCCTTGAAACGCACCCGCTTCGGCCGTGCGCCCTCCTCGCCGAGGCGCTTCTTCTTGTCGGCTTCGTATTCCTGGTAATTGCCGTCGAAGAAGACCCATTTCGAGTCGCCTTCGGCGGCCAGGATGTGGGTCGCGATGCGGTCGAGGAACCAGCGGTCGTGGCTGATCACCATGATGCTGCCGGCGAATTCGAGCAGCGCATCTTCCAGCGCGCGCAAGGTTTCGACGTCAAGGTCGTTCGACGGCTCGTCGAGCATCAACACATTGCCGCCCTGCGCCAGCGTCTTCGCCAAATGCAGCCGGCCGCGCTCGCCGCCCGACAGGCTGCCGACCAGCTTTTGCTGGTCGTTGCCCTTGAAATTGAAGCGACCGATGTAGGCGCGGCTCGGCATCACGAACTTGCCGACGACGATGTTGTCGAGCCCACCCGACACGTCCTGCCACACGGACTTGTCGGCCGCCAGCGATTCGCGGCTCTGGTCGACGAAGGCCATGCGCGCAGTCGGGCCGATCTTCACCGTGCCGCTGTCGGGCTTCTCGATACCGTTGATCAGCTTGAACAGCGTCGACTTGCCGGCACCGTTCGGGCCGATGATGCCGACGATCGCACCGGCCGGCACCTGGAAGCTCAGGTTGTCGATCAGCACGCGGTCGCCGAAGCTCTTGGTCACGTTCTCGAACGAGATGACCTCGTGGCCGAGGCGCTCGCCAACCGGAATGAAAATCTCGTTCGTCTCGTTGCGCTTCTGGTACTCGACGTCGGACAGTTCCTCGAAGCGAGCCAAGCGCGCCTTGCTCTTCGCCTGCCGACCTTTCGGGTTCGCGCGCACCCATTCCAGCTCCTTCTTCATCGCCTTTGTGCGCGCGTCTTCGGTCTTCTGTTCCTGCTCGATGCGGGCTTCCTTCTGTTCCAGCCAGGTGCTGTAGTTGCCCTTGTACGGAATGCCCGAACCGCGGTCGAGTTCGAGAATCCACTCGGCCGCGTTGTCGAGGAAGTAGCGATCGTGGGTGATCGCGACGACGGTGCCGCTGAAACGGCTCAGGAACTGCTCCAGCCAGTCGACCGACTCGGCGTCCAGGTGGTTAGTCGGCTCGTCGAGCAGCAGCATGTCAGGTTTGCTCAACAGCAAGCGGCACAGCGCAACGCGGCGCTTCTCGCCGCCCGACAGCTTGCCGACCACCGCTTCCCACGGCGGCAGGCGCAGCGCGTCGGCGGCGAGTTCCAACTGCAGGTCAGTGTTCTCGGAACCGGCGGACGAAATGATCGCTTCCAGTTCGGCCTGCTCAGCCGCCAGTGCGTCGAAGTCAGCGTTTTCTTCGGCGTATTCGGCATACACCTCGTCGAGCAGCTTCTTCGCCGCCAGCACGCCGCCGATGCCTTCCTCGACCGATTCGCGCACCGTCTGGTCCGGGTTCATCACCGGTTCCTGTGGCAGGTAGCCGATCTTCAGTCCAGGCATCGGCGTGGCTTCGCCCTCGATGTCCTTGTCGACGCCCGCCATGATTTTCAGCAGCGTCGACTTGCCCGAGCCGTTCAGGCCGAGCATGCCGATCTTGGCGCCCGGGAAAAAGCTGAGTGAGATGTTCTTGAGGATCTGACGCTTCGGCGGGACGATCTTGCCGACGCGGTTCATCGTAAATACGTACTGGGCCATGGGTTGCCTTGAATTCAGTGAGTGGCGAGCGATGTTCGGCGCCGAAGGGCCAGTGGCGACGGTCTGACCGCGAAGGCTCCGTCGCCGGGAAATCGATATTGTCGTTGGTCGAGGTTTGCCAGTCGTTTACTTACCTGATCGGCCTCGATATCAGGGGAAACCCGTTAGACTCCTCACGACCAGCGCGGTAACCAGTCGCCGCGCTGATGTCATTCTGACCGGGCCTTCGCGTTAGCGACGCCCCTCACACCCCTCTGCCTGCGACTGGCGCTCGGTTTGCGAGCGACAGGCCGATCCGCTGTTTGGAATTTCCACATGTCTTTTGAATCCCTCGGCCTCGCCGAGCCCTTGTTGCGTGCCGTCGCTGAATACGGCTACACCGTCCCCACACCGATCCAGATGCAGGCGATCCCGGTTGTGTTGTCGGGCAGTGACTTGCTCGGCGGCGCCCAGACCGGTACCGGCAAGACAGCCGGCTTCACGCTGCCGATGCTGCACCGTCTGATGGAAAAGCCCGCCGTGCGCGACGTGAAGGGCCGGCTGCCGATCCGCGCGTTGATCCTGACGCCCACTCGCGAACTCGCCGCCCAGGTCGAGGAAAGCGTGCGCACCTATGGCAAGTACAGCAAGCTCACCTCGATGGTGATGTTCGGCGGCGTCGGCATGCAGCCGCAGATCGACAAGCTGCGCCGTGGTGTCGACATCCTGGTCGCCACCCCGGGCCGCCTGCTCGACCACCATCAGCAGCGCACGCTCGATTTGAGCCACGTCGAGATCTTCGTGCTCGACGAAGCCGACCGCATGCTGGACATGGGCTTCATCCACGACATCAAGAAGGTGCTGGCCATCGTTCCGGCACAGAAGCAGAGCCTGCTGTTTTCGGCCACCTTCAGCGACGAGATCAA
>JAYVEB010000043.1:0-6317 GCA_043749095.1 Burkholderiales bacterium
CAAGGGCAGCGTGATGCTGATCACCCACGACCGCGCCTTCCTCGACGGCGTGGCCACCCGCATCATCGAACTCGACCGCGGCATCATCCGCAGCTACCCGGGCAACTTCAGCGCCTACGAGCGATTGAAAGAGGATCAGCTCGCGTCCGATGCGCTGGCCAACGCGCGCGCCGACAAGCTGCTGGCGCAGGAGGAGGTGTGGATCCGCAAGGGCGTCGAAGCACGCCGCACGCGCAGCGTCGCGCGCATCCAGCGGCTGGAAAAGCTGCGCGATCAGCGCCAGAAGCGGCGCGATTCGCTGGGTCAGGTTCGGCTGGAGGTCGACTCCGGCGCGCCCAGCGGCAAGATCGTCGGCGAGTTGCGCGACGTAACGCTGCAGTTCAGCGACCACGCGACGCCCAAGCTGATCGTCAAGGACTTCAGCGCGACCATCCTGCGCGGCGACAAGGTCGGACTGATCGGCCCGAATGGCGCCGGCAAGACGACGCTGCTCAAGCTCATCCTCGGCGAGCTGCAGCCCGACAGTGGCAGCGTGCGCCAGGGCAGCAAGATCGAGGTCGCCTACTTCGACCAGATGCGCAGCACGCTGAACCTCGACGCGACGCTGACCGACACCATCAGTCCTGGCAGCGAATGGGTCGAATTCGCGGGCCAGCGCAAGCACGTGATGAGCTACCTGAACGACTTCCTGTTCTCGCCCGAGCGCGCCAATTCGCCTGTGCGCACGCTGTCCGGCGGCGAGCGCAACCGCGTCCTTCTCGCCCGTTTGTTCGCATTACCGGCCAACGTGCTGGTGCTCGACGAGCCGACCAACGACCTCGACATCGACACGCTGGAGCTTTTGGAAGAACTGCTGCAGGCCTACAAGGGCACGGTGTTCCTGGTCAGCCACGACCGCCGCTTCCTCGACAACGTCGTGACCAGCACGATCGTCTGGGAGGGCGACGAATCGCCCGGCCAGTGGCGCGAGTACGAAGGCGGCTACGAGGACTGGAAGATCCAGCGCGATCGGGCCCAGGCGATTCGCGCACAGGCCGCGCGGGCGGCCAAGGGCAAGGACTCACCGGCCGCAGCCAAGCTCGCACCGGCGTCTATCGTCGCGGCACCCGCCGCACCGAAGCCGCGCAAGCTCAGTTACAAGGAGCAGCGCGAACTCGACGAGTTGCCCGGCCGCATCGAGGCGCTCGAAGCCGAGCAGGCAAAGCTTGCTGCGCTGCTGGCCGATGCCGACGCCTACACCCGCGACCCGAAAGGCCTCGCAGCGGCGCAGGTGCGCATTGCGAAGATCGACGACGAACTGCTCGGCGCGCTGGAGCGCTGGGAACTGCTCGGACAGCGTTGAGGGCGCTGTGAACGATCGCGTTAACGGTCAGCCTGGCAGCGGGTCAGCTCAGAAGCTCAGCGCGGTCCGAGCGCCCCAAACCAGCTGTCGCGCAGCGCGTCGGGGTGCGAGCGGCTGACGATCAGCCCCGACTGCAGGTATAGCCCGTTCAGCAGGCGCACCGCGCGTTCGCGGTCGAAGCCTGACCAGGTGGCGATGTCGCGCAGACGGCAGGACGCGCGGCGCAGCCGGTAGACCGCCGACAGCAAGGTCCCCGACATCGTGACGTCGCCCAGGTCCAGCCCGTGGCTGACGCGGTAGACCGCCGGCCCGGTGATCTCCGGCAGCAACTCGCGGCGCCCGCCGTGCAAGGCTAGATCCCACAGGATCGCGCCCAGCGGATGAAAGCACAGGTCGGCGACTGCATACGGACTCGGCCGGCCGCGGTGCCACATCGCTGCCCCTGGTGCTGCCAGCAACGCCGGCTCGATGTGGATCACCTCGAGTTCGGGTTCCTGCTGGGCCAGCAGCGCGTCCATCGGCATCGGGCAATGCAACAGCCGCTCGTGCGGAAACAGGGTCAGCGGCACCGCCTGCTCGCCGCATTGCAGGTGCACGGTGACCGGCTGCGCGTGGCGCACGCAGGCGGCCAGTACATCGAGCGGTTCAGTGCGCTGCTCGTGGGTGGCGCCGTGCCCGAGATCGGCCATCAGCGAGGGGCTCAGCGCGGCGAGCTGGGGGTTGACGATCGCGATGGTCGCACCATCTGACGGATGCGGCAGGTACCGCCGAAAGCTGCTGGCCCGCATCAGTTCGGGTTCGCCGAAAGGGATCGTGGAGTCGAACATCGCATCCTCAGGAACGCCGCCATGTAGCCGCTTGCATCATATGTCGCTGCTTGTAGCTGTGCGCGTTTATCCTTACGTCTAAGTCAGGCGGATGCGCAAATCGCAGGCTAGGCGGGGCGCATTCGGGTCGGCGATAAACTGAAACGAGACCGCCCCTTTGCACAGCCCATGCCGCCTTCCGAGATCAGCCTCGTGACGCCCGTTGACGACGAGCTGGTCGACCTCGCGCGGGGCATCTTCAGCGAATATGCGAGCAGTCTGGGCATCGACCTCGAATTCCAGAATTTCGACGCCGAGCTGGCCAGCCTGCCCGACCCTTATGCGCCACCCCACGGCCACCTGATGCTGGCTTTCGTTGACGGTGAGCTGGCAGGTTGCGGTGCCTTTCAGGGGCTGGCCGATGTCGATTACGCCAACGCCTGCGAGATGAAGCGCCTGTACGTGCGGCCGGCGTTCCGTCGTTTCGGCTTGGGCCGGCTGATGGCGCAGGCCCTGCTCGACGAAGCCCGCCGCGCCGGCTACTCGGTGACGTTGCTGGACACGCTGGACGACATGGAGGCCGCGCGCAATCTCTACACCTCGCTTGGTTTCGAGGAAATTCCGCCGTATTACTTCAGCCCGACCGCCGGATCGCACTACCTCAAGGCGGATCTGGATTGAATACTGCCGCCGTCATCCCGGATGGTCATGGACTTCACGGCGCTGTCGAGGTGCAGGCGGGTGACTTGCGGTTGGCGTTGCGCGCCGACCTCGGTGGCTCGATCGCCGGGCTGTGGCATCGCGGCGCGCCAATCCTGCGCTCGACCGAACCCGGCCATCTGGCCAGTGCGCGGCAGTCTGCGTGCTACCCGCTGGTGCCCTATTCGAACCGGCTGGCGTACCAGCGCTTCCGCTGGCAGGGCCACGACCACACCACCGCGCCCAACTTCGACGACAACCCGCACTCGGTGCATGGCGTGGGTTGGCTGCGCGCCTGGGAGGTCGCGGCGCACCGCGAGACCGATGTCACGCTGCGCTACCGGCACTTGCCGGATGTGCACTGGCCGTTCGCCTTCGAGGTGCAACAGGGTTTCGCGCTGACGCCGCATTCACTGGTCGTGACGCTCGCCGTGACCAACACCGCCGACATCGCGCAGCCGGTCGGGCTGGGTTGGCACCCGTATTTCCCGAAGCGCGACCGCAGCCACCTGCACATCGGCGTGAGCGACCGCTGGGATCCGGACGAGACACAGTTGCCTGTACGCAAGGTGGCGCAGGCTGGCATCGAAGGCGAGGTCGCGTGTTTGCGCTTTGACCACTGCTTTAACGGCTGGCACGGCCCGGCGCTCATCCGCGACGAGGTGTTTTCAATGCAGCTCAGTTCGAATCTGGCGCACCTGGTGGTCTACACGCCGGCCGACAAGGCGTACTTCTGTGTCGAACCGGTCAGCCATGTCAGCGACGCGATCCACAACGACGACCCGACGGCTCTCGGCTTGCGCACGCTGCAACCTGGCGAGCGATTCGAGGCGTCGATGACGCTCGACATCGCCGTGCTGTGACGCCGGCCAGGACTTCAGCCGTGACGAACCCGGACATCACAGCGGCCGTCACGCTGCCCAGCGCGCTCGGCGAATCGCCGATGTGGCACCCGCGCGAGCAGGTGCTGTATTACTGTGACATCCCGGGGCGTTGCGTGAACCGCTACGACCCGGCGACCGGCGACCTGTCGCACTGGCCCTTCGACACCGAGGTCGCGAGCCTGGCGCCGATGCTCGATGGCGGCCTGCTGCTGGCCGCACGCGATGGACTGTGGCGCTTCGATGTCGCCACCGGCAAGCGCACACCACTGGTGCCGCCGCCGTACGACCCGCAAACCGAGCGCTTCAACGACGGCAAGTGTGATCCGCAAGGCCGCTTCTGGGTCGGCACGATCTACGAGCCGCGCGACGCTGCCCGGGCGGCGCTGTATCGCTTCCATCGTGACAGCCTGACAAAGTGCGCCGACGGCATCACCACCTCCAACGGCCTGGCCTGGAGCCCCGATGGCCGCACCATGTACTGGAGCGACACCAAGGCGCACGTCATCCACGCCTTTGATTTCGATGCACCCGGTGGCACGCTCAGCGGTCGGCGGGTGTTCTGCCAGTTCGCGCTGAAGCCAGCGGGCCCGACCCCGGCCGACTATGGTGGTCGGCCCGACGGCGCAGCGGTCGATGCCGCTGGCAATTACTGGGTCGCGATGTTCGAAGGCCAGCAGCTGCTGTGTCTGTCGCCGTCCGGCCAGCTGCTGCGCACGGTGTGTCTGCCCGTGCGATGCCCGACGATGCCGTGCTTCGGCGGCGCTGACCTGAAGACGCTGTACATCACCACCGCGCGCCAGAACCGGCCTGCCGATGAACTCGCTGCGCAACCCCTGGCAGGCTGCGTCCTGTCGATGCGGGTCGAGGTGCCTGGCTTACCCGCCAATCTGTTCGTCTGAGCGTCGAGCCCGAGGAGTCGGGGCGCTGTGGCCGCAGCCGGGGAAATCACGGTGCGCGCCCCGTCCCGAATTCGGGCTTGAGAAGACTGCGGGTTTGCACGTATACTCAGGGGCTGAACTGAAAGCCTTTGTGACGTGCCCGATGACTGATTCAATCGCCCATCGGGTGGCAAGCACAGGCTACGACGATGACGCAGAAGAGCTGCCCGTCACGCCACTGACCCGCGCCGAGGCCCAGGCCTTGCGGGTGCGCAACCCTCAGGTGTCACCCTGGCGGGTGGTTGCGGCTCAGGTGGCGGTGGGATGTCTGTCGGCGGTTGCGGTGTGGCTGGTTCTTGGTCACCCTGAGTTCATCGGATCAGCGCTGTATGGCGCGTTCATTGCGGTGCTTCCGGGTGCCTTGATGGCGCGAGGCATGACCAGCAGGGTGTCGAGTCTGTCGATTGGCAGCAGCGCCTTCAGTGTGATGCTGTGGAGCACGGTAAAAATAGGGGTTTCGATCGTCATGCTGATGCTGGCTTCGAGACTCGTTCAGCCCCTGAGTTGGCCGGTGTTGCTGGCGACCCTGGTGCTGTGCATGCAGATGTACTGGGTCGCGCTGCTGTGGCGCGGACGTTGAGTAGCAGTTCAGACAGGATTCAGCCACATGTCAGCCGAAGGTCACGCGCTCACCTCTGGTGAATACATCGTTCACCACCTGACCCATCTGTCGACCGGCAAGCCCGCCAGCCTGGTCGATTTCTCGGTCATCAATTTCGATTCCATTGCTTTCTCCACCTTGCTCGGCGTGCTGGGCTGCTTCCTGCTATGGCGGGCTGCCAGCAAGGCGACGGCTGGCGTGCCGGGGCGCTTCCAGGCGGCGGTCGAAATGCTGTTCGAGATGGTTGAAAGCCAAGCCAAGGGCATCGTCCACAACGCCAACAGCCGCAAGCTGGTCGCGCCGCTGGCATTGACGGTGTTCGTCTGGATCTTCCTGCTCAACGCGATGGATTTGCTGCCCGTCGATCTGTTGCCGCTGGTCGGTGAGCATGTGTTCGGCCTTGAGCACCTGCGCGTGGTGCCGACCGCTGACCTGTCGATCACGATGGGTCTGTCGGTCGGTGTGTTGATCACCTGCCTTTGCTACAACGTCAAGATCAAGGGCGTGGGCGGCTGGGTGCATGAATTGTTCGCCGCGCCGTTTGGCGACCACTGGGCGCTGTACCCGTTCAACTTCGCGATGCAGATGGTTGAATTTGTTGCCAAGACCGTGTCGCATGGCATGCGGCTGTTCGGCAACATGTACGCTGGTGAGCTTATTTTTCTGCTCATCGCGTTGCTGGGCGGTGCCTTCACGCTGTCGCTCGGCGGGTTTGCGCTGGCAGCCCTGCACATCGTCGCGGGCACCGTCTGGGCCATCTTCCACATCCTGATCATCACGCTGCAAGCCTTCGTGTTCATGATGTTGACGCTGGTCTATGTTGGCCAGGCGCACGACTCGCACTGATCCTCGCTACTCCCTTTTCACTCGTTCTCTTTTCACTACAGGAAACATCATGGAACTCATCGGTCTCGTCGCGGTTGCCGCAGGTCTCATCATCGGTTTGGGCGCCATGGGTGCTTGTATCGGCATCGGCGTCATGGGCAGCAAGTACCTGGAATCGGCGGCGCGCCAGCCTGAACTGATGGGCGAACTGCAGACCAAGAT
>JAYVEB010000044.1:0-18088 GCA_043749095.1 Burkholderiales bacterium
GTGAGGACCGCGACACCCGCGCGGTGTTCGGTGACTACATCAGCGTCTACGACATGCAGCAGGCCAGGGAAGATGGCGCGACAGTCGCCATCTACTACGAGAGCCGGCTGGCCCGGCTGGGCCTGAAGGCCGACGAACTGGCCACCATCGACGACGAGGTCGACGAGCTGGCCGAAGACGAAGAGGAAAGCCAGCAGGCGAAGCTGAAGAGCCGCTGGGCCGCGCTGGAAAAAGTGGTCGGTGCCGAGCCGCGAATCGCCCGTGTGGCAGCCGACCTGGTGGCGCACTTCGAGGAACGCAACACCGCTCAGACCGGCAAGGCGATGGTGGTCGGCATGAGCCGCGACATCTGCGTGCACCTGTACGACGAGATCATCAAGCTGCGGCCCGACTGGCACAGCGCCGACCCGGAAGCAGGTGCCATCAAGATCGTGATGACCGGCTCGGCCAGCGACAAGGCGCTGCTGCGGCCGCACATCTACAGCGCCCAGGTCAAGAAGCGACTGGAAAAGCGCTTCAAGAACCCGGGCGATCCGCTGCGCATCGTGATCGTGCGAGACATGTGGCTGACCGGCTTCGACGCGCCCTGCGTGCACACGCTCTACATCGACAAGCCGATGAAGGGCCACAACCTGATGCAGGCGATCGCCCGCGTGAACCGGGTGTTCAAGGACAAGCAGGGTGGGCTGGTGGTCGACTACATCGGTATCGCCAACGAGTTGAAGTCGGCATTGAAGGAATACACCGCCAGCCAGGGCGCGGCCGACCGACGGTGGACGCGCACGAGGCCTACAGCGTGCTGGCCGAGAAGCTCGATGCACTGCGCGGCATGCTGCATGGTTTCGACTACTCGGGCTTCCTGACCGGTGGCCACAAGACCTTGGCCGGCGCGGCCAACTTCGTGCTGGGAATCAAGGATGGCAAGAAGCGCTTCGCCGACACCGCCCTGGCGATGAGCAAGGCGTTCACGCTGTGCTGCACGCTCGACGAGGCCAAGGCGGTGCGCGAGGAGGTGGCCTTCTTCCAGGCGGTAAAGGTGATCCTGACCAAGCGCGACATCACCGCGCAGAAGAAGACCGACGAGGCGCGCGAGCTGGCGATCCGCCAGATCATCAGTTCGGCCGTGGTGTCTGATGAAGTGGTCGACATCTTCGACGCAGTGGGCCTGGACAAGCCGAACATCGGCATCCTCGACGACGCGTTCCTGGCCGAGGTGCGCAACTTGCCCGAGCGCAACTTGGCGGTGGAGTTGCTGGAACGCTTGCTCGAAGGCGAGATCAAGTCACGCTTCGCGACCAACGTGGTTCAGAACAAGAAGTTCTCGGACATGCTGACCAGCGTGGTGCAGCGCTACCAGAACCGCTCGATCGAAGCTGCCCAGGTGATGGAAGAGCTGGTGCAGATGGCCAGGGACTTCCGCTAGGCGGCGGGGCGCGGTGAAGAGCTCGGGCTGACGGAAGACGAGGTGCGATTCTACGACGCGCTGGCCAACAACGAATCGGCGGTGCGCGAACTCACCAATGAAACGCTGAAGAAGATCGCCCACGAACCGGCCGAGAACCTGCGCAAGAACCTGACCGTGGACTGGTCGCAGCGCGACAGCGTGCAGGCCAAGCTGCGCTTGATGGTCAAACGCATCCTGCGCAAGTACAAGTACCCGCCAGATCAGCAGGATGCAGCGGTGGAGTTGGTGCTGCAGCAGGCGAAGGCGCTGGCGGAGGCTTGGGCCTGAGCGTCTGGTGCTCAGCCCGCCACCGCCCGCAGCGCCTTCCAGCCTTTGCCGTGCATGCAGACGACGAAGCCGCGGGTCACCTGCTGCGTCTTTGCGTTGGGCTTGTGTGCCTCGCCCAGTGTGGCGACGCACTCGCTCGTGTCTGCCACCAGGGCTTCCCGATCGGCACCGATCTTCCACCACGAGCTGATCGAGTAAAGGTCCAGCGGGCTGGGTGGTGGCGGCGGCGATGAAGCTGCGGTCGGAATTGCGGGCGGTGCTGCCTGCGTCGCAACGCTGTTGGCATTGCTGCTGATGGCCGTGCCCACGCTCGCCACCGATGCCTTGCCGGCTACCGCGGGCTTCTCAGCAGCAGGAGCTGTTGCCGTGGCAGCAAGAGCGGCTGCTGCCGGCTGGGCCGGCGTCACCGGCACGAACGCGGGTGTGATGAACACGCTCGCGTTGCGGTTGTCAGGGCTCACGCCCGCCGTGGCGAACAGATCGACGTCATCCAGCTTCTTGACCGTCCAGCCCTTGTCTTCCAAGCATTGCTCCGCGGCTTTGTCGCTGCCTGCCGATTGGCAGGCAGCCTTCGCGGCTTCCAGGTCTTGCGTCGATGCGCCCCGCTTGTACGAGAGCTCGCCGCAGCCGCTGACCACCAAGGACAGCACCGCCATCCATAACAACTTCTTCATGCATTGCCTTCGCTGGTTGGATCGATGCCCTGGCAACGTTGACCGAGCCAGAGCCGGCGCTCACGCCGACCCGCTACGAAATGCTGCAGAGACGGCAGATGCGACATGCGCCTCTGCACTGAGCAAGAAACGAGCACGCCGAAATCGCGCGTCGCCCGAATCTTTCTGTGCCGTGATCAGGCGGTCGCCGCCTTCGCTTTGCCGGTCGGCTCGATCAGCACATGCGCCGCCTGCTCGCAGTGTTCGGTCATCTGATCGAACAGCGTCAACAGCACCTCGCTGGCTTCGGCCACCGAACGCCGGCCGACCTCAGACGCGGCGTCGTGCAGGCCCTTCAGCAATTGCTGCCACGGTGCTGCGACGTGTGCCAGTTCGCCGCGCAAGCCCGGCAGGCCTTCGGCGGTGGCGAACAACCGGGCCTGCGCAGCCTCGAAGGCGCTGATCGTGCGCACCGCATCGGCGGCGGCTGTCTGGGCGGTGTCGCCATCGAGCAGCGTGGCCAGCAACGCCTGCTTGGCGATGCGCTGCGACAGCATCCGCTGGCGGCCGACCAGGTTCACCAGCGCCAGCGGTGCGTAGGCGTTGCCTGCCTCCAGCGCGGTGGTCAGCTGGTCGGATGATTCCAGCAGCCGCTCGGCCGCGGTGTCCAGCGCAGCCAGCCGGGCAGTCTGCGGCGTGCTGGCCAGCGCCGGGGCCAGCTGCTGCCAGACGCTGCGCAGCGCTTTCAGCAGATCGCCGAAGGTCGGTTTCGACAGCCCGCGTTCCAGCAGATCCAGGTTGTCGGCGACGCGCTCTGTCGAGGCCAGCAGCGCAGTGCGCGCCGCGGGCACATCGACGCCGGCGCATTGCAGCGCATACAGCTTCACCATGTGCTGCGACAGCATGCGCAGCTGGCCGGCGCGGTTGATCGCCTCGGCGTCGCGTGCCGCGTCGATCAGCCGGCGCGACACCAGGCCGACGCGCTGCTGGCCCTCCATCGATGCGGCGCGCAACAGGCGGAAGGCTTCGTCCTCAGGGATCTGCCGCGAGCGCATCAGGATGCCCTTGGCGCGGTCGACCAGCTTGCGTTCCTCGTAGCGGTGGGTCAGGTCCTGGTGCGCGGCACGCTGCTCGCGGTCGTGCGAGTAGCGGGCCTGCGCCAGCTGCACGAGCGGCCGCAGCCGCGCGGGCGCATATCCGTTGACCACGTAGGCGTGCACACCGGCGCGCAGCGCAGCGGCCAGTGTGGCGGCATCGGCGTCGCTGGTGAACAGCAGCACCGGCAGCGCGGCGTGGTCCTGCAGCGCGGCGAGCGCCGGCAGCAGTTGCAGCGCGGGGTAGGGCTCCCAGGCCACCAGCAGCTCGGCGCCGCAGCGCGCGGCAGTGCGGATCAGCGCTTCAGCATCGCAGTGCGCCGCGGTGTTGATGCTGACGGCATGCAGGTCGGCCTCCAGCGCAGGGGCGCCCGGAGCGGCGATCACGAGGGCTGAGGTCATGCCGGTGTCTGCGGTGTCGGAAGGCGCACAGCATAACGGCCGACACGGCGCGCGCCGTGGCTGGCAGCGCTGCGTCAGGCGCACCAAATCAGCCCGCTGCACTGCACCATTTCCGTGATTTCGACAGGGCCGGACGGACGCGGCGGCCTCGTCCGCGCCATCGCGGGCTGGCCCGGGACTTGCGGTACCAGATTCGGGTGCAGCGACGCACTCGACCCGGCTTCGGTACATGGCGGGTCGCACGCACGACGAGGTGTGTGGTGATGTATCTCCCGCGCTGCAGCATGCCGCACCGCGACTCACTGGAGCCCTTCATGGTTCGCGTCGCCCGCGTTTCGACACGCCTCATCACCCGATGAACCACTTTCGCATCTTCCTCCGCGCAGGCCATGGCCCGACGCTGTTCGCGGCCTTCCTGTACTTTGCCTTCTCGTGCTGCATCTGGGTGCTGAACGGGGCCATGGCGCCGTTCATCAGCGAGACCTTTTCGCTCACGCCCGCCCAGAAGGGCCTGATGCTATCGATTCCGATCTTCGCCGGCGCACTGATGCGCTTTCCGCTCGGCGTGCTGGCGCAATACATCGGCCGCAAGCGCGCCACGCTGGTCGAGATGGGGCTGATCGCCGTCGCGATGCTGTTCGGTTTCTTCGCGGTCAAGTCCTTCAACGACCTGCTGGCGATGGGCGTGCTGCTCGGCATTGCCGGGGCCAGCTTCGGTGTCGCGCTGTCGCTCGGCTCGGGCTCGTTCCCGCCGCAGCACAAGGGCCTGGCGATGGGGCTGGTCGGTGCGGGCAACGTCGGCACTGCGGTGTCGGTGCTGGTCGCGCCGCCACTGGCGCTGTGGCTGGGCTGGCAGGCGGTGTACGGCGTCGCCGCGGTCGCGATCCTGATCCCGATGGTGGTAATGGTGGTGTTCGCCCAGGAGCCACCCGACGTGGACAGTCATGCGAAGTTTCGCGACCACATCGCCTGCCTGTTCGAAAAGGATGGCTGGGTGTTCAGCCTGATCTACGGCGTGACCTTTGGCGGCTTCATCGGCCTGACCACCTTCCTGCCCACCTACTACTACGACCAGTTCGGCGTCAGCAAGGTGCAGGCGGGCCAGCTGACGATGCTGGCGGCCTTCATGGCAGCGGCAGTGCGCGTGGCCGGTGGCTGGATTTCCGACCGCTGGGGCGGCGTCAACACGCTGACCTGGGTGCTGGTGATCATCTCGATCACGCTCGTGCTGATCGGCTTTTCATACAGCTCGCTGCTGCTGACCACTCTGTTGCTGATCGTCTGCTTCGGCGCGCTGGGCGCGGGCAATGGCGCGCTGTTCCAGTTGGTGCCGCTGCGCTGGCCAAGCACGACGGCGGTGGCCGGCTCCATGATTGGCGAGGTCGGCGCGCTGGGTGGTGGCATCGTGCCGAATGCGATGGGTTTTTCGAAGCAGCACTTCGGCACCTACGCCTGGGGCTTCGTGCTGTTCGCGGTGCTGGCGGTGCTGATGCTGGGCGTGATGCGCTACATGCAGATTCGCTGGACGCGCACCTGGGCCGAAAAGGGAGGCCGCGCCCGCGGCACCCCTGCAGCGGGCCCTCGCCAGGCTTCGGGCCAGCTCACGCTGGCGGCGAAGCGATGAGCGCCGCACGCCGCAGCCGTTTCACCTCGGCCTCTGCGCCGTGTGCGCGGCCTCGCCTGTCACCTGGGCAGGAAGGCCAGCCAGAACACCAGCAGCACATTCAGCAGCAGCGACAGCAGCGCGACGACCTTCCACAGCGTGGCCGCATCGCGCGCCAGCAGCGGCGTCGCACCCGGTGCGGGAAGCGCACGCGAGGCGCCGCGTTCCAGCGCCAGCAGCAGTTCCTCGGCCGTCTCGAAGCGCTGCTTCGCATGGCGTGCCACCGCTTTCATCAGCAGGTGGTCCAGCCACATCGGCACATCGGTGCGCAGCCGCGACGGGGCCGGTGGTTCACGCCGGAAACGGCCAATCTGATAGGGCTCGACCTTGCCGTAGGGCAGACGACCGGTCAGCCACAGGTACAGCGTGACACCCAGCGCGTAGACATCCCCGGCCGCATCAGCCGAGGCGCCTTCCCACTGCTCGGGGTTCATGAAGCTGGGTGTGCCGGCATGCAGTTCGCGCGCCGCGCTGCTTTCCTGGCCGGACAGGGCGACGCCCAGGTCGAGGATGCGCCACTGGCCGTCATCGCCGAGGTGCACGTTGCCAGGCTTCAGGTCGCGGTGCACCACGCCTTGCCGGTGCAGACGGCCGAGCGCACGCGCGATCTGCGTGCCGGCGTCGATCACCTCGGCGATCGCCGGGTGGTGTTTCTTCGCGAGCATCTGCTCCAGCGTCTGGCCGCTGTGCCAGTCGAACACGGTGTACAGCGCGGTCGCGTCGTGCACTTCGCGGCCGCGCACCAGGCCGACCGCGTCGCGCTCGGTGACGCGCATTGCCAGCCACGATTCATGGGCCAGCAGCGCACGTTCCTGCAGGTCGGTGGCGCGCGATTCGTGCAGCGTCTTCAGCGCCACCAGCTCGTCGTTGTGCGGATCGCGCGCCTGGTACAGCCGATGCACGCCGGTGTCGGCCACCACCGCGGTGATGGTGTAGCCATCGATCACGTCGCCGACGCGGCAGCGGCCCAGCGCAGGCAGCGCGCGGGTGCGGGTTATCTCATCGATCAGGCGGCCCGAATCGAGCCCGATCACCCGCACGATCAGCGCTGTGGCGTTGTCGCGGCTGCCGGCGGCCAGCGCCGCTTCGATCAGCGCCACGCAGGCCTGCTGTGCGGTGCCGCTGCGCGCGAGTTCAGCCAGCTTGCGCGGCTTCAGCACACCGTGGATGCCGTCGGTGGTCAGCAGGTAGGTGTCGCCCGGCAGCACCTCGCCTTGCAGGTAGTCGATGCGCATGCTGTCGTCGAGCCCGACTGCGCGCGTCAACCGGCTGCGCAGGTCGGGGTGCGGGTAGGCGTGGTCCTGCGTCAGCAGTTGCAGCTCGCCGCCGCTCAGGCGCCACAGACGGGTGTCGCCGACATGCGCGACGGTGTAGCTCTGGCCCTGGAGCACGAGTGCGGTCAACGTCGTCAGCGCCGCCGCGCTGGCGGACTCATCGCCGCTGACGGCGCCGTCCTGGCTCTGGCGCTGCCGGTTCTGCGACACCAGCCAGGCGTTCTGCGCGCCGATCAGGCGGTCGAGTGCGGTGGTCGTGTCCCATGTCGCCGGCGTCGCGAAGAAGTCGGCGATCAGCCCCATCACGCTGGTCTGCGCGGCTTCCTTGCCGCGGCCGCCGCTGGACACGCCATCGGCGATCGCGGCGATCAATCCACGGCTGGCTTCATGCGCATCGGCGCGCTGGGAACCGACGAAATCCTCGTTGATCTCGCGAGGGCCGCGCTGACTGGCGTGCCCGATCTCGACCTCGAAGCTCATGCTGCGATTGTCACCGAGCGCCATCGCGTGACAGGGCATTCCATTTTTCAGACTGAACGCGGGACGACCCGCCTGGAGGCGTAAGCGATGAAGAAGATGAAACTCGTGATGGTCGGCAACGGCATGGCCGGCGTGCGCACGCTGGAAGAACTGCTGAAGATCGCGCCTGAGCTCTACGACATCACCGTGTTCGGCGCCGAGCCGCACCCGAACTACAACCGCATCCTGCTGAGCCCGGTGTTGGCCGGTGAGCAGACGATCGACGAGATCATCCTCAACCCGCTGGACTGGTACAGCGACAACCACATCACGCTGCACACCGGCAAGAAGGTGGTGCACATCGACCGCAAGAAGCGCATCGTGCGCGCTGTGGGTGCCGATGGCGCCGAGATCGAGGCCGAGTACGACCGCCTGCTGATGGCCACCGGCTCCAACCCCTTCATGCTGCCGGTGCCGGGCAAGGACCTCGAGGGCGTGATCGGCTACCGCGACATCGCCGACACCAACGCGATGATCGACGCAGCGACCAAGTACAAGCACGCGGTGGTCATCGGCGGCGGGCTGCTCGGCCTGGAAGCGGCCAACGGGCTGATGCTGCGCGGCATGCAGGTCAGCGTGGTGCACCTGATGCCGTGGCTGATGGAGCGCCAGCTCGACGATGTGGCCGGCAAGCTGCTGCAGAAGTCGCTCGAAGACCGCGGCCTGACGTTTCTGATGGGCACGCAGACGCAGGCGCTGATCGGCGACAAGGACGAGGGCAAGGCGGGTCGCGCCGACGGGGAGGCCACGACCCGGAGTCGTGTCCGGGCCGTGCAGTTCAATGACGGCCGCGAGATCCCGGCCGACCTGGTGGTGATGGCCGCGGGCATTCGGCCCAACACCGAGCTGGCGATCCAGACCGGCCTGTACTGCGGCGACAACAACCGCAGCGGCCTGGTCGTCAACGACACGATGCAGACCATCACCGACCCGCGCATCTATGCCGTCGGCGAATGTGCGGCGCACCGCGGCATGGTGTACGGGCTGGTCGCGCCGCTGTTCGAGCAGGGCAAGGTCTGCGCGACGCACCTGGCGCAGTTCGGCATCGGCCGCTACCTGGGCTCGCAGACCTCGACCAAGCTGAAGGTCACTGGCATCGATCTGTTTTCGGCCGGCAACTTCACCGGTGGTGCCGATTGCGAAGAGATCGTGATGTCGGACCCGTACGCCGGCGTCTACAAGAAGCTGGTGATCCGGGGCGACAAGCTGATCGGTGCCTGCCTGTACGGCGACACGGTGGACGGCTCGTGGTACTTCAAGCTGCTGCGTGAAGGCCGCAAGATTTCCGACATCCGCGACAAGCTGATGTTCGGCGAATCGAACATCGGCGACGCCGGCCACCAGGGCCACAGCAAGGCCGCAGCGATGTCCGATGCCGACGAGGTGTGCGGCTGCAATGGCGTCACCAAAGGCACGATCTGCAAGTCCATCAAGGAGAAGGGCCTGTTCACCCTCGACGAGGTGCGCAAGCACACCAAGGCGAGTGCCAGCTGCGGCTCCTGCACTGGCCTTGTCGAGCAGTTGCTGATGTTCACCGCTGGCGGCGACTACTCGAAGGCGCCGACCAAGAAGGCAATGTGCGGCTGCACCGACGCCAGCCACCAGGAAACGCGTGATGCGATCCGCAACGACAAGCTGCTGACCATTGCCAGCGTTCAGGAACAGCTGGGCTGGCGCACGCCGAACGGCTGCGACAGCTGCCGCCCGGCGATCAACTACTACCTGATCAGCACCTGGCCGAAGCAGGCCAAGGACGACCCGCAAAGCCGCTTCATCAACGAGCGCAGCCACGCCAACATCCAGAAGGACGGCACCTACAGCGTGATCCCACGGATGTGGGGCGGCGAAACCACCGCCGACGAGTTGCGCCGCATCGCCGACGCGGTCGACAAGTACAAGATCCCGACGGTCAAGGTCACCGGTGGCCAACGCATCGACTTGCTGGGCGTGAAGAAGGAGGACCTGGTCAACGTCTGGAAGGACATCGGCATGCCGTCCGGCCACGCCTATGCGAAGGCGCTGCGCACGGTGAAGACCTGCGTCGGCAGCGAGTGGTGCCGCATGGGCACGCAGGACAGCACGCAGATGGGCAAGGACCTGGAGCGGGCGATGTGGCGCATGTACGCACCGCACAAGGTCAAGTTCGCGGTGAGCGGCTGCCCGCGCAACTGCGCCGAGGCCGGCATCAAGGACGTCGGCGTGATCGGCGTGGACAGCGGCTGGGAGATGTACATCGCCGGCAACGGCGGCATCAAGACCGAGGTTGCGCACTTCTTCGTCAAGGTCAAGACGGCCGAGGAGGTGCTGGAGTACACCGGCGCGTTCTGCGAGCTGTACCGCCAGGAAGGCTGGTACCTCGAACGCACCGTGCATTACGTGAACCGGGTCGGCCTGGATCACGTGAAGAAAAAGATCCTCGACGACCATGAAGGCCGCAAGGCGCTGTGGGCTCAGTTGCAGGCCGCGCTCGACGGTGAGCCCGACCCGTGGTTCGAGTTCGACAAGGCCGCGGTCGATACGCGCCAGTTCGTTCCGGTGGAGGTGGTGGCATGAGCGACTGGAAGCCGATCTGCCGCGTCGATGACATTCCGGTGCTGGGGGCGAGGAGGGTGGAGCGCCCGCGCGGCATCGCGGTGGCGATCTTCCGCAACACAGAAGACCAGGTCTTCGCACTGCTCGACCGCTGCCCGCACAAGGGCGGCCCGCTGAGCCAGGGCATCGTGTTCGGCACCAGCGTCGCCTGCCCGCTGCACAACTGGACCATCGGCCTGGCCGACGGCTGTGCGCAAACGCCCGACGTCGGCTGCACCGTGCCGTTTGCCGTCAAGGTCGAGGCGGGGGAGGTCTTGCTGAACGCAGCCGAGCTGGCCTCGCTGGCGCTAGACCTTCAGCCGCCGCGGGCCGGCCCGGGGGCCTCCACCGGCGCGCTGGGTGGCACGACCTTCGAAGTGCAGACACCACACAGCCCATGACCCAGGAAACGCGCTCCACCTGCCCGTACTGCGGTGTGGGCTGCGGCGTGATCATCGAGAGCGACGGCCGGCAGATCACCGGCGTGCTGGGTGATCCCCAACACCCGGCGAACTTCGGCCGGCTGTGCACCAAGGGCAGCACGCTGCACCTGACGGCTGCGCAACCGGTGACGCTGCAGACCCGGCTGTTGCAACCGCAGATGCGTGCCGAGCGCGGTGGTATCCCGCAGCCTGTCAGTTGGGACCACGCGCTCGACCACCTGGCCGATCGCTTCGCTTCGGTCATCACCACGCACGGCCCCGATGCGGTTGGCTTCTACCTGTCAGGCCAGCTGCTGACCGAGGACTACTACGTCTACAACAAGCTGGCCAAGGGCCTGATCGGCACCAACCACGTCGACACCAATTCGCGGCTGTGCATGAGCAGCGCGGTGGCGGGCTACAAGGCGACGCTGGGCGCCGAGTCACCGCCAGCCTGCTACGACGACCTGAACCACGCCGACACGCTGTTCATCGCCGGCTCGAATGCCGCGTTCGCGCACCCGATCCTGTTCCGCCGCATCGAGGACGCCAAGCGGGCCCGCCCCGGGCTGCGCCTGATCGTCATCGACCCGCGCCGCACCGAAACCGCCGACGCGGCCGATCTGTTTCTGCAGATCCTGCCAGGCACCGACGTGGCGTTGTTCAACGGCATGCTGCACCTGATGCTGTGGGAAGGCCTGACCGACACGGCCCACATCGCAGCGCACACCCACGGTTTCGAGGCCTTGCGCAACCGAGTGCGCGACTACGCACCGAAGGCAGTGGCGCAACTCTGCGGCATCGCCGAAGCCGACCTGGTGCAGGCCGCCCGCTGGTTTGCCGGACTGGACGGGGCCGACACCTCGCAGCGCCGCCCCACGCTGTCGCTGTACTGCCAGGGCCTGAACCAGAGCAGCAGCGGCACGGCGAAGAACGCGGCGCTGATCAACCTGCATCTGGCTTGCGGACAGATCGGCAAGGCCGGCGCAGGGCCGTTCTCGCTGACCGGGCAGCCCAACGCGATGGGTGGCCGCGAGGTCGGCGGGCTGGCCACGGCACTGAGCGCCCACCGCGACCTGGCCAACCCCGAACACCGCGCCGAAGTGGCCCGGCTGTGGCAGGTCGACGAGGTGCCACAGGCGCCGGGCAAGAGCGCGGTCGAGATGTTCGAGGCCGCGGCCGACGGGCAGATCAAGGCGCTGTGGATCGCCTGCACGAACCCGGCACAGTCGATGCCCGACCAGGCCGCGGTGCGCGCTGCGCTGGAACGCTGCGAGCTGGTCGTCGTGCAGGAGGCCTATGCGACCACCGCCACCGCGCGCTACGCCGACGTGCTGCTGCCGGCCACCTCGTGGGGCGAGAAGGACGGCACCGTCACCAACAGCGAGCGATGCATCAGCCGCGTGCGAGCGGCCGTTGATGCGCCGGGCGAGGCTCGCCACGACTGGCACATCGGTGTCGATTTCGCGCGCCGGCTTGAAAAGCGTCTGCACGCCGAGCCGAAAACCGCGGCCCGGCTGCGCCCGAGTGTCCCCACGCTGTTTCCGTACGACGATGCCCGCGCGGTGTGGAACGAGCACCGCGAATCGACCCGTGGACGCGACCTGGACATCACCGGGCTGGACTACGCCCGGCTGGAGCAGTCGCCCGCGCAATGGCCGTTTCCCGAAGGCGCCAGCGCCGGGCGGGTGCGACTCTACGAAGACGGCCACTACGCCACAGCCGATGGCAAGGCTCGCTTCGTCGACACGGCGTATGAGCCGGTGGCCGAGGAGCGCGACGCCCGCTATCCCTACGCACTGAACACCGGCCGCCTGCGCGACCAGTGGCACGGCATGAGCCGCACCGGCACGCTGGGGCGGCTGTTCGGCCACGAGCCGGAACCCGGTGTGGACATGCACCCACAGGACATGCTGCGTCTGGGGTTGGTGGCCGGCGACCTGGTGCAGCTGAGTTCGCGCCGCGGCGAGGTCATCCTGCCGGCGCGTGCCAGCCCGCAGGTGTCGCCGATGCAGTGCTTCATCGCGATGCACTGGGGCGACGAATACATCTGGGGTGCCAACCCCAAAGGCCAGCGGGCGGCGGGCGTCAATGCGCTGACCTCGCCGGCCTACTGCCCGCAATCGAAGCAGCCGGAGCTGAAGCACGCAGCGGTCAAGATCACGAAGATGGACCTGCCGTGGCGGCTGCTGGCGCTGGCCTGGCTGCCCGAGGGCGAGGTGCTGACCCTGAAGCAGAAGCTGAGCGCGCTGGTCGAGCGCCTGGGCAGCGCGCTGCCGTTCGCACTGTGCGTGCCGTTCGGCCGCGAACGCACCGGGCTGCTGTTGCGTGCAGCGGCACCGGCGCCGCCGCCGCAGGCCTGGTTGGAAGCACTCGAAAGCTTGCTGGGACTCGGCCAGGCCGGCGTGCTGCATTACGCCGATGGCAAGCGCGGACAGCGGCGCAGCATGCGGCTGGTCACGCAAGCCGATGGCAGCCAGCGCCTCGATGCCCTGCTGCTGGGCGGGGACATCAGCGCCGAGGCCTGGGTCAAGACCGTGTTGCAAGACGAATTGCCGGCACAGGCCTACGGACGGTTGCTGCTGTCGCCGGGGGCGACGCCGCCGGTCGCCGTTGCTGCGCGGGGCAAGCAGGTGTGCAGCTGCTTCGACGTCAGCGAGCCGCGGATCGTCGACTTGCTGAAAGCCTGCAATGGCGGCGAGGACGTGCGCTTGTCGCAATTGCAGCAACGGCTGAAGTGCGGTACGCAGTGCGGCTCCTGCGTGCCCGAATTGAAGCGGCTGGTGCGCGCCACCGCCGCCCAGCCGGCATGAACCCATACACATCAAGGACATCATCCCGATGAACCCGATCCCTTTTGCCAGCGCCTCTTGCGGCGGCACCGTGATGCTGGTCGGCGCCGGCCCGGGCGACCCGGAACTGCTGACGCTGAAGGCGGTGCGCGCGATCCGCCGTGCGACGGTGCTGCTGGTCGATGACCTGGTCGGCGATGGCGTGCTGCGTTATGCACGCCGCTCGACGCGCATCGTTCACGTCGGCAAGCGGGGTGGCTGCCAGAGCACGCCGCAGGCCTTCATCCAGCAGCTGATGCTGCGCGAGGCGCAGGCCGGCGAACGGGTGGTGCGACTGAAGGGCGGCGACCCGTTCGTCTTCGGGCGCGGCGGTGAGGAAGCTGAATATTTGCGTGCGCATGGCGTGGCGGTCGAGGTCGTCAACGGCATCACCTCGGGCCTGGCCGCTGCGACCGCCTTGCAGGTGCCGCTAACGCACCGCGAGCACGCGCACGGCGTGATCCTGGTCACCGGCCATGCGAAGAAGGGCGAGGCGGGGCTGCACTGGCCGACGCTGGCCGCCGCGGTCGCCCAGGGGCTGACGCTGGTGATCTACATGAGCGTGGCCACCGCTGCCGAGGTGCAGGCCGGGCTGCTGCCCGCGCTGTCTGCGGGCACGCCGGTGGCGGTGGTGCAGCACGCCAGCCTGCCGCAACAGCGCCATGCTGTCGGGGTGCTCGGCGGTCTGGTGGCGCTGATCGCGCAGCACGGCCTGGGCAGCCCGGCCATCATCCTGATCGGCGATGTGTTGAGTGGTCTGCAGCAGGTGGCCGGCGCCGACGCCCAGGCGCGCGCGGCCTGAGCGCCATGCGCAGCAGCGCGCTGCTGCGCAAAGCCGCACGACTTCAGCCTGTGACGGCACCCTGAAAAGCGTCCGGAATCGCCTTCTGCCGTTAGGCTCGCCGAATGCGTGATGTCTGCCGAATCCTGCTGCTGTGTGCGATCGCCGCGCTGGCCTGTCCGCTCGCCCAAGCGGCCGACGCGATGGCGCCCGAAGTCATGGCGGCGATGCGTGACTCGGGCGTGCCACTGAAAAGCTTCGGCTTCTATGCGCGGCCAGTCGAGCGGGCCGAGAAATCCGACGATGGGCAGAGCGCCAAACCCCTGGCCGCACTGAACGCCGAGCAGACCTTCTGGCTGGCCTCCACCACCAAGGTGGTCACTTCGCTGGCGGCGCTCGACCTGCTGGGTCCGGCCTACCTCTGGCCGTTGCGAGCCCATGCCACCGGCCCGGTCGTCAACGGCCAGTTGCGCGGCGACCTGGTGATCGCCGGCAACCGCCATCCGATCACCGCCGACGAACTGCGCCTGTGGTTCAAGCAGATGCGTGCCGAGGGCTTGCAAAGCATCAACGGACAGCTGGTGCTTGAAGGCGTGCTGCTGCTGCCCGAGGGCAGCGCGGAGGACGCTGATGACATCAGCGCCGCGGCCACCGAGCCCACCGCCACCGGCCCGCGCACCGATGCGGCCCGGGCCTACAACGAAGGCTCGATGGTGCTGTCGATCGAGCCGGGCCCTGGCGATCACGCGAAGATCGTGCTGGCGCCGAAACCGTACGACGTGGTGATCGTCAACGATGTGCTGATGGGCGGGCCCTGCGATGCCTGGGTGCGCTGGGCCAACCCAGGCGACAACTTCGGTCCGAAGCCCCATCTGTGGGTGCGCGGCCGCTGGGATGCCAGCTGTCCGAAAGAATACGTGGCCTATGTGCGCCCGCTGCCTGGCATGTCCGGCAGCTCCAATGTGGTGCTGCCGGCCCTCGGGGTGGCATCATCGCGAGTCAGCGTGTCCTCGGTCGGCCGTGCCGTCGCAGCGCTGTGGAGCGAGACCAGCGGCGTGCTGCGCGGCCGCGTGGTCGAGACCAGCAATCACCCGAACGAGTTGCCCACCACGAAAGCGAAGGTGCTGTGGCGCAGCGAGTTCTCGATCCCGCTGTCGCAGGTGGTGCGCGAGATCAACAAGACCAGTGACAACGAGGCGGCGCGCAGCCTGCTGCTGTCGCTGTCGGCCGACGGCGTGCCGCCCAGCCTGGCCAGGCAGGACGCGAAGAACCGCATCCACGAATGGCTGCGTGGGCAGGGGCTGGTCGATGGCGACATCCGCGTCGACGTGGGCTCCGGCCAGTCGCGTGAGGAACGTGGCCGGCCGCGCGCGATGGTGCAGCTGCTGTGCAATGCCTGGCGCACCAAGGGCGCTCAGGCCTTCGTCGACTCGTTGCCGATCGCAGGCGTCGATGGCACGCTGGTCAACCGCATGCGCGATGGGCTTGCCAAGGGCCAGGCCTTCCTGAAGACCGGCACGCTCAGCGACACCCGCGCACTCGCCGGTTATGTGCGCGGCCGCAGTGGCACTGTCTACGCCGTGACCGCGATCGTCAACCATCCCGATGCTGCCCGTGCGCGCCCGGCGCTCGACGCGTTCATCGGCTGGATCGTCAAGCACGGCTGAAGCTGCTTCCCGCGGTGCCCAGGACGAAGCTGCGGTTTTCTCCTCGGGATTCGCGCTGAACGGAACTGGGGGTTTGACAGTCAGGCGTTGACCGCCTGAAATGGCGCTGACGCCCACAGTTGCCCATCGCATGGGACGATGCTTTTGCCTTCCCTTGCCGGTGACGCCCATGACCACGCCACAGCATCTTTCCACGGAAAGTTACCAACGTCTGAACGCGATTGTCAGTCAGGTGCAGTCGCGCTTCATCCGCGCGGCGCCGACGACTGATGTGTTCTCGCCGCTGTTGACCGACCTGCTGAGCTTCACCGACAGCGAGTACGGCTTCATTGCCGATGTGCTGATTGATCCGAATGACGGCCACCGCTTCGTGCGGATGCAGGTGCTGACCGACATCAGCTGGAACGAGGAAACGCGTCTGATGTACCAGGCGCATCCCGGTGGCGAGCGGGCAATGGAGTTCCACAACCTCAACTCGCTGCTGGGAGCCGCCGTCGTCAGCGGCGCGCCGGTGATCGCCAACGATCCGGCCCATGACGCGCGCCGCGGAGGCCTGCCGCACCACCACCCCCCACTGAACTGCTACCTCGGGGTGCCGCTGTTTCATGGCGGTGAGCTGGTCGGGATGGTCGGCTTGTCGAATCGGCCAGGGGGTTACGACGGTGACCTGCTGGACTTCCTGCAGCCGCTGTTTGCCAGTGTGGGCGCGATCATCGGCGCGGTGCACAGCGACGCGGCGCGACTGCATGCCGAAACAGCGTTGAGGCAAAGCGAGCTCGAAATGCGCAGCACCTTCGAGATGGCCGCGGTGGGGATGGCGCACCTGGGGATTGATGGGCGCTTCCTGCGCGTCAACCGCCAGCTGTGCATCTCGCTGGCCTGCGCCGAGGCCGCATTGCTGGGCCGCGCCATCTTCGATGTGATCCGTGCCGATGACGGCCGCCTGTTGATCGGCCACATGGCTGTACTGATCAACGGCAGTGCGCCGCGTGTCACCCAGGAACTGCGTGGCATCCACCCGTCCGGGCAGGAACTCTGGCTGCTGTTCTCGGCAACGCTGGTGCCGCAGGCGGTGGGCAAGGTGGCGTTCGTCATCGCGGTGCTTGAAGACATCACGGCGCGCAAGCAGAACGCATCGCGCCTGCTCGCCGCCGAAGCGGCCGAGCGCGCGAACGCGGCCAAGACGCGCTTCCTGTCGCACATCAGCCATGAGCTGCGCACGCCACTGAACGCGGTGGTCGGCTTTTCGCAGCTGTTACAGATCGACAAGAAGCAGCCGCTGACCGATGCGCAGCGGGTTCAGGTGCACCACATCGAGACTGCCGGTTCACACCTGCTGGCGATGATCAATGACGTGCTCGACCTCTCTCGCATCGAGAGCGGCATGATGGCCTTGTCGCTCGAAGCGATCAATCTGCATCAGGTCGCCCAGGAGGCCGCTTCGATGCTGAAGCAGGCGGCGGCCGAGGCCGGTGTGAACATCGACATTCGCCTGCCAGTCGATGCCAGCGACGCCTGTGCCTGGGCCGATCGACTGCGCCTGCGACAGGTGCTGGTCAACCTGCTGAGCAATGCGATCAAGTACAACCGGCGGGGCGGCTGGGTCAGCCTGGTCACGCAGCCGGGTGAGTGCCCCGGCACGATCGAACTGCGGGTCCATGACACCGGCAGCGGGCTCACCGCTGGACAGCGTGAACATCTGTTCGAGCTGTTCAACCGCCTCGGTGCCGAGCATTCGCGCATCGAAGGCGCCGGAATCGGCCTGCTGATCAGTCGCAGCCTGCTCGAACTGATGGGCGGCGGCATCGAGGTCAGCAGCGAAGTGCAGGTGGGTAGCTGCTTCACCGTCGTGCTGAAGGCAGCCACTTCCCTCCATCAGCCTGACGCGGTCGCCCCGCCACGGCCCATCGCCATCGAACCGTTGCCGGTCGCGCCCGGGTCGTTCGTCCTGCTCTATGCCGAAGACAACCCGATGAACGTCGAGTTGCTCGAAGGCGTGCTGATGCTGCGGCCGCAGTGGCGCATGGTGTCGGCGTCAAGCGGGCAAGCGGCGATCGCGGCGGCATCGGCGCAGCCGCTGGACCTGTTGCTGATCGACATGCACCTCGGCGACATGACCGGGCTGGCGCTCTTGCAGCAACTGCGCCGCGACCCGCTGCTGGCAGCACTACCCTGTCTGATTCTGTCGGCCGATGCGATGCAGACCTCGCAAGCCCAGGCGGCGCAGGCCGGTGTCAACGCTTACCTGAACAAGCCGCTCGACGTCCCCAGCTTCCTGCGGATGCTGGACACCGTGGCTGCGCGCTGAACGCACACCGGTCACTCTTCTCGCGAGCCTGCGATGCCGAACAGTGCCAGCAACGACTGGAACACGTTGTAGACGCTCAGGTATACGCCCAAGGTAGCGGTGATGTAGTTGGTTTCCTCGCCATCCTTGACCCGCTTGAGGTCATACAGGATGAACGCCGAGAAGATGCCG
>JAYVEB010000045.1:0-6295 GCA_043749095.1 Burkholderiales bacterium
GCCATGCTGCGCCCTGTCCTGTCTGCCCTGATTGCCCTTGTCGCGTTGACGCTGGCCGGTTGCGACCAATTGGGCATCGAGTCGCCCGAGAAGGTCGCCGCCGCGCGCACCGCCGAAGGCGCGGCCATCGGCGGCGCCTGTCGTCACGCCGGCCGCGCCATCGAGGACTGCTACACCTTGAACAAGAAGGCCGACAAGGCGGCCATTTTCGCCGGCTGGCGCGACATGAACGACTACATGCGCGAGAACAAGATCGAGCCGGTGTCGCCGGAGCTCGAGAACCCGGTCGCCACCGCCAGCAGCAAGAAGCTGGAGGCCGACGCGCCGGAGGCAGATACGCGCACCGCGAAAGCGCCCAAGGACGCCAAGGAACCGGCGACCCATTAGATAAGCAGGGCGCGTGCCGACGGCAGCCGCGGTTCGCAAAGCCGGCCGGCCCTCTGGCCATCTCGCCGCATCGGCGTGCGGGCACCACGCAAGCCCACACAATCGTTCCATGATTTCCGCCATCCGGTTGCTGCTGAGCGACCCCGATTTCCGCCGCGGCGCGCGCGAGATGCGCAGCCTGGCAGCCGGCATCGGCGCCTGGGGGTTGGTCACTGGCATCGCGATGGTCAAGGGCGGCCTCAGCGTGCCGCTGGCAGCGCTGATGACGTTGCTCGTCTACGCCGGCAGCGCCCAGTTGGCGGCATTGCCCCTGCTGGCGGCCGGGGCGCCGATGTGGGTGATCTGGGCGGCCGGTTTCTGCGTCAACCTGCGCTTCGTGATCTACAGCGCCCGCTGGCGTGCGGTCTTCGCGCCGCTGCCACGGCGCTACAGACTGCTGCTCGGCTACCTGGCGGTGGATCTGAGCCTGATCGGCTTCCAGCGCGCCTACCCCGCGGATGAACATGGTCCGAGCCGAGAGCCCGGACAGCTGCCTTACTTCGTCGGCGGTGCGCTGCTGCTGTGGGTGGCCTGGCAGGTGCCCTCGCTGATCGGGATCGCGCTGGCCAACGTGATTCCGGACGCCTGGGGCCTGGGCTTTGCCGGGACGCTGGCGATGGTCGGCATCACCTACAGCCTGCTGTCCGACCGCAGCACCTGGGTGGTTGCCGGGGTTGCCGGCAGCGCGGCGGTGGCGGCGTTTGCGCTGCCGCTGAAGCTCAACATCATCGTTGCCATCGTGGCCGCGGTGGCCGCGGGACTGCTGATCGAGCAGGGGCAGAACGCGGCGCGGCGCCTGCAGCGGCCGGCCTGATCTTGCCCATTCGACGCACACCATGAGTGACGCCGCTTACACCACCATCACCATCGTCGGGCTGGCTGTCATCACGGTTGTCTCGCGGGGGTTCTTCCTGTTTCCCGAGCGCGAGGTGCCGATCCCCGCCTGGCTGCAACGCGGCTTGAAGGTCGCACCGCTGGCTGCACTGTCAGCGGTGATCGTGCCCGAGATCGTGATGACGCAGGGCCACCTGATCAACACCTGGCAGGACGCCCGCTTGCCGGCGGCGCTGGTGGCCACGCTCTGGTACGCCTGGCGGCCCGGCGTGCTGGGGCCGCTGCTGGCGGGGCTGGCAGCGTACCTGCCTTTGCGGCTGATCTGCGGCTGGTGAGTCGCACAGCGCCGATGAGCCACCTTAGACTTAAGCGGCCACGACACAAATTCCCCTATGAAAGCCATTCGATTCACCGACCTCATCGCCAAGAACCGGGTCGCGGGACAGCGGGTGTTCATCCGCGTTGATTTCAACGTGCCGCAGGACGATGCCGGCCGCATCACCGACGACACCCGCATCCGGGCGTCGCTGCCCTGTATCGAGGCCGCGCTGAAAGCCGGTGCGTCGGTGATGGTCACCTCGCACCTGGGCCGACCGACCGAAGGCCACTGGACGGCCGAAGACTCGCTGGCACCGATCGCTGCGCACGTCAGCGAACTGCTGGGCCGCCCGGTGCCGCTGATCACCGACTGGGTCGATGGCGTGACGGTGAACGGCCGTGCGCTCGCGCCGGGCGAACTGGTGCTGCTGGAGAACTGCCGCCTGAATGTCGGTGAGGCAAAGAACGACGAGGCGCTGAGCCGCAAGATGGCCGCGCTGTGCGACATCTATGTCAACGACGCGTTTGGCGCCGCGCACCGCGCGCAAGCCTCGACGCACGGCATCGCGAAGTACGCACCGATCGCCTGCGCTGGCCCGCTGCTGGCCGGCGAAGCCGACGCGATCACGAAGGTACTGGCTGCGCCAAAGCGCCCGCTGATCGCGATCGTCGCCGGCAGCAAGGTCAGCACCAAGCTGACGATCCTCGAGGCGCTGTCGACCAAGGTCGACGGGCTGATCGTCGGTGGCGGCATCGCCAACACCTTCATGCTGGCGGCCGGCCTGCCGATCGGCCAATCCCTGGCCGAAGCTGCCCTGGTCGACAAGGCGAAATCGGTGATTGCGTCGATGAAAGCGCGCGGCGCCGAGGTGCCGATTCCGGTCGATGTGGTCACCGCCAAGAGCTTTGCAGCCGATGCGCCCGCCACCACCAAGGCGGCAACCGACGTGGCCGCCGACGACCTGATCCTCGACATCGGTCCGAAGACCGCCGCGGCGCTGGCCGACAAGCTGAAGTCGGCCGGCACGATCGTCTGGAACGGCCCGGTCGGCGTGTTTGAGTTCGAGGCCTTCTCGCACGGCACCGAAGCGATCGCGCACGCCATCGCCGCCTCGAGTGCATTCAGCATTGCCGGCGGCGGCGACACGCTGGCGGCGATCGCGAAGTTCGGCGTCGAGCACGGCATCGGCTACATCTGCACCGGCGGCGGCGCCTTCCTCGAAATGCTCGAAGGCAAGGTGCTGCCGGCGATCGAGATCCTCGAACGGCGCGCGCAAGACGCCACGGCCTGAGCGGCCGACGACCCCGACCCACGGCCTGACGATTCCGCGTACAACCCGCCTGATGCTTCGCGCCACCAAGATCGTTGCCACCCTCGGACCGGCCTCCAGTTCCGCCGAGGTGCTCGAACGGATGATCCGCGCCGGTGTCGACGTGATGCGGCTGAACTTCTCGCACGGCAGCGCGCAAGACCACATCGATCGCGCGGCGCTGGTGCGCGAGGTGGCCCAGCGCGTCGGCAAGGAGGTCGCGCTGATGGCCGACCTGCAGGGCCCGAAGATCCGCGTCGGCAAGTTCGAGGGCGGCAAGACGATCCTCGAAGCCGGGCAGGCCTTTGTTCTCGATGGCGAGACCACCGCGCTCGGCACGAACGAGCGCGTCGGCCTGGACTACAAGGAACTGCCGCGCGACGTGCGCCCGGGCGACACGCTGCTGCTCAACGACGGGCTGCTCAAGCTCACCGTCGATGCGGTGCGCGGCGCCGAGGTGCACACCACGGTGGTGATCGGCGGCGAGCTGTCGAACAACAAGGGCATCAACAAGGCCGGTGGCGGCCTGACTGCGCCGGCCTTGACCGGCAAGGACATGGAAGACATCAAGACCGCGATGAGCTTCCAGTGCGAGTACCTGGCGGTGAGTTTTCCGAAGAGCGCGACCGACATGGAAATGGCGCGCCAGCTCGCCAACCTGGCCGGAGAGCCCTACAGGCACAAGGCGGCGCTGATCGCGAAGATCGAGCGCAGCGAGGCGATTCCGGTGCTGGAAAGCATCCTGAAGGCGAGCGACGGCATCATGGTCGCGCGCGGCGACCTGGCGGTCGAGGTCGGCAATGCCACCGTGCCCGCGCTGCAGAAGAAGATGATCAAGATGGCCCGCGAGCTCGACCGCATCGTCATCACCGCCACGCAGATGATGGAGTCGATGATCGTCAACCCGGTGCCCACGCGTGCCGAGGTCAGCGATGTGGCGAACGCGGTGCTCGACGGCACGGACGCGGTGATGCTCAGCGCCGAGACGGCGGCCGGCAAGTACCCGGTCGAGACCGTCGAGATGATGGCCTCGATCTGCCTCGAGGCCGAGCGCGCCGAGGAGATCTCGCTCGATGCCGGCTTCACCAACAAGCTGTTCGGCCGCATCGACCAGTCGATCGCGATGGCCGCGCTGTTCACCGCGCACCACCTGGGCTGCAAGGCGATCCTGGCGCTGACCGAGTCGGGCTCAACCGCGCTGTGGATGAGCCGCCACAAGGTCCATGTGCCGATCTACGGCCTGACCTCGAAGGTCACCAGCCAGCGCAAGATGGCGCTGTACCGCAATGTGCGTCCGCTGCTGATGCCCAACTTCACCGACCGTGACCAGGCGCTGGCCTGCGCCGAGGGCCTGCTGGTCGAGCAGGGCGTGCTCAAGCCGGGCGACACCTACGCGATCACCGTCGGCGAACCGATGGGCTATCCGGGCGGGACCAACATGCTGAAGGTCTGCCGCGTGGCCTGAAGCGCACTGACCCGAGGCAGCGCGACATTCCGCACGCACGCAGGCTCCCGCAGTCACGGGGAGGTGCGCTCGGGGCCGCAGACCCGGCCGATACAATGAATTTCATCACGGAGGACGCTGCTGCGGCGGCCCAAGCGCCTCGCTGGCAGCGGTCAGCCGGGCCACCTCTCGGGTTTCACCACTCCACGAGAAACGACCATGCCACTCGTCTCCATGCGCCAGTTGCTCGACCACGCCGCCGAGCACACCTACGGCATCCCGGCATTCAATGTGAACAACCTCGAGCAGGTGCAGGCGGTGATGTCTGCGGCTGACGAGGTCGGCGCGCCGGTGATCCTGCAGGCCAGCGCCGGTGCGCGCAAGTACGCCGGTGAACCGTTCATCAAGCACCTGATCCAGGCGGCCGTCGAGAGCTGGCCGCACATCCCGCTGGTGATGCATCAGGACCATGGCCAGAGCCCTGATGTCTGCCAGGGCGCGATCAACCTCGGTTTCAGCTCGGTGATGATGGACGGCTCGCTGCAGGCCGACGGCAAGACCATCGCCAGCTACGACTACAACGTCGAGGTGACGCGCAAGGTGGTCGAGATGGCGCACCAGCTCGGCGTCACCGTCGAAGGCGAGCTGGGCTGCCTGGGCTCTCTGGAGACGATGAAGGGCGACAAGGAAGACGGCCACGGCACCGATTCGACGATGACGATGGAGCAGCTGCTGACCGACCCGGAAGAAGCCGCCGACTTCGTCAAGAAGACGCAGCTCGACGCGCTGGCGATCGCCATCGGCACCAGCCACGGCGCCTACAAGTTCACCCGCAAGCCCACTGGCGACATCCTGGCCATCGGCCGCATCAAGGAAATCAACCGCCGCATCCCGAACACCCACCTGGTGATGCACGGCAGCTCCAGCGTGCCACAGGAGTTGCTCGCCATCATTCGCCAGTACGGCGGCGACATGAAAGAGACCTACGGTGTGCCGGTCAGCGAGATCCAGGAAGCGATTAAGTTCGGCGTGCGCAAGATCAACATCGACACCGACGTCCGGCTCGCGATGACTGCGGCCATCCGCAAATACCTGTTCGAGAACCCGGACAAGTTCGATCCGCGCGACTACCTGAAGCCGGCTCGCGAGGCCGCCAAGCAGATCTGCAAGCAGCGTTACCTCGAATTCAATTGCGCAGGCCAGGCGGCGAAGATCAAGCCGCAGACGCTGTCGGTGGTGGCCGCGCGTTACGCCAAGGGCGAGCTGGCGCAGACCGTGGTCTGACGCCTTCCTGTGATGCCTTTCTGAACCACCGGACGAACATGCCGCGCCATGACTGAAGCCTTGCTCGAAAGCCGCCTGCACAGCCTGCCCCTGCTGGCGCGCGGCAAGGTCCGTGACAACTACGCCGTTGGTACGGATCGGCTGCTGATGATCGCCAGCGACCGCCTCAGCGCCTTCGACGTGGTGATGGGCGAGCCGATCCCGGGCAAGGGCCAGCTGCTGACCGAGATGGCGCTGTTCTGGTTCGAACGGCTCAAGGGCATCGTGCCCAACCACCTGACCGGTGAAGCGCCCGAGAGCGTTGTGGCCGCCGATGAGCGCGCCCAGGTGGTCGGCCGCTCGATGCTGGTCAAGCGCTTGAAGCCGCTGCCGGTCGAGGCGGTGGTGCGCGGCTACTTGGCCGGCAGCGGCTGGAAGGAATACCAGCACAGCCGCTCGGTGTGCGGTGTGGCGTTGCCCGAGGGGTTGGTCAACGCAGCGAAGCTGCCGCAGCCGATCTTCACGCCGGCCACCAAGGCCGAGATGGGCGACCACGACGAGAACATTTCGTTCGAGCGCATGGCCGAGATCATCGGCGCCCCACTCGCGGCAAAGGTGCGCGAGGTAGCCATCGCGCTGTACCAAACGGCGGCAGCCTATGCGCTGACCCAGGGCATCATCATTGCCGACACCAAGTTCG
>JAYVEB010000046.1:0-6246 GCA_043749095.1 Burkholderiales bacterium
CTGCACGCCGAAACCCTGGCGCTGATCCCACGCATCGAGCAGCGCTATAGCCTGACCGTCGAGGTGTTCCGGCCGGTGCATGAATCGGTCATTCATTTCGTGGCGACGAACGGCAAGGATGCGATGTACCAAAGCCTGGAACTGCGCAAGGCCTGCTGCGGCCTCCGCAAGATGGAACCGTTGGCGCGGATGATGGCCGGCCGCAGTGCCTGGGTCACTGGCTTGCGCCGCGAGCAGTCGACCACCCGCGCGGTGGTGCCCTTCAGCGAGGACGATGGCCAGGGCCGCATCAAGTTCAACCCGCTGGCCGACTGGACCTGGAACGACGTCTGGCACCACGTCGCCACCAACGACGTGCCCTACAACCCGCTGCACGACCAGTTCATGCCCAGCATCGGCTGCGCCCCGTGCACCCGCGCCATCGCGGTGGGCGAGGATTTCCGCGCCGGCCGCTGGTGGTGGGAGGACGAGAAGGCCAAGGAGTGCGGTCTGCACGTCAAGGAAGATGCGCCCGAGGGCGCCGTATCGATGATCGGAGAGAAACGATGAACGCCGCCACGACCATGCAGCAACTGCTGCCCGAACTGGATCAGACCCACCTCGATTGGCTGGAAGAAGAAGCCATCTTCATCCTGCGCGAAACCGTCGCGGCGTTCGAGCGCCCTGCGCTGCTGTTCTCGGGTGGCAAGGACTCGTGCGTGGTGCTGCGGCTGGCCGAAAAGGCGTTCAAGACCAAGGTCAGCGCCGACAACCCGAACGAGTTCAAGGGCCGCCTGCCCTTCCCGCTGCTGCACGTCGACACCGGCCACAACTTCCCGGAAGTGATCGAGTTCCGCGACAAACGCGTGGCCGAGATGGGCGAGCGCCTGGTGGTCGGCCACCTCGAGGATTCGATCAAGCGCGGCACGGTGCGCCTGGCGCATCCGCTCGAATCGCGCAACGGCCACCAGACGGTGGCGTTGCTTGAGGCCATCGAGGAACACCGCTTCGATGTATTGATGGGAGGCGCCCGTCGCGACGAGGAAAAAGCCCGCGCCAAGGAACGCATCTTCAGCCACCGCGACAGCTTCGGCCAGTGGCAGCCGAAGGAGCAACGGCCCGAGTTGTGGACGCTGTTCAACACCCGCATCAAGCCGGGCGAGCACATGCGCGCCTTCCCGATCAGCAACTGGACCGAGCTCGACGTCTGGCTGTACCTGGCGCGCGAGAACATCCCGTTGCCGTCGTTGTACTTTGCGCACGACCGCCAGGTGATCCGCCGCAAGGGTCTGCTGGTGCCTCTGACCGAGGTCACGCCGCCAGACGCCGGCGAGACCGTCGAAACCGCCCGGGTGCGCTTTCGCACCGTCGGTGACATGACCTGCACCTGTCCGGTCGAGAGCCCGGCCGCCAACGCCACCGAGATCGTTGCCGAGACGCTGCAGGTGACCGTCAGCGAGCGCGGCGCGACTCGCATGGACGATCGCACCTCCGACGCCTCGATGGAACGGCGCAAGAAAGAAGGCTATTTCTGATGAAGACGACTCCCTTGAACGCGCAGCCGGACCACCGCGAGTCCCTTGCGAAAGCCGCGGATCACCGCGCCTTGCGCTTCCTCACCGCCGGCAGCGTCGACGACGGCAAGAGCACACTGATCGGCCGTCTGCTGTTCGACAGCCGCGCGATCCTGGCCGACCAGCTCGATACGCTGGAGAAGAAGGCAGCCGGCGCGCCGATCGACCTGTCGCTGCTGACCGACGGCCTCGAAGCCGAGCGCGAGCAAGGCATCACGATCGACGTCGCCTACCGCTACTTCGCAACCAAGCACCGCAAATTCATCATCGCCGACGCGCCAGGCCACGAGCAGTACACCCGCAACATGGTGACCGCTGCAGCGGGCAGCGATGCGGCCGTGGTGCTGGTTGACATCACCAAGCTCGACACCCGGCAGGTGCCGCTCGTGTTGCTGCCACAAACCCGCCGCCACTCCCTGCTGGCGCACCTGTTGCGCGTGCCGAGCATCGTGTTCGCGGTCAACAAGCTCGATGCCGTGGCCGATCCGCAGCAGGCCTTCGATGCGGTCAGTGTTGCGCTGCATGCGTTTGCCGATGCGGCCGGCATCGCCGTCGCTGGCATCGTGCCGGTGTCGGCCCTGCGCGGTGACAACGTCACCCAGACCGTCGTCACTGACGACACCGACTGGAGCACCTGGTACCAGGGCCCGACGTTGCTGCAACTGCTCGAATCGCTGCCCGTGGCGCAGGAGCGCACCGAAGGCGATCTGCTGATCCCGGTGCAGTACGTCGCCCGCGACGACGGCGACGGCAGCACAGGGGTCGGCCATCAGCCGCGCAGCCTCTTTGGCCGCATTGCCCACGGCAGCGTCAAGGCTGGCGACGAGGTGCAGATCTTCCCGAGCGGCGAGCGTGCCGTGGTCGCCGAAGTGCGGCTGGCCGGCAGCGTGGTCGACCACGTTGAGGCCGGTTGGTCGGCCGGCGTCGTGCTCGACCGGCAACTCGATGTGTCGCGCGGCGACTGGATCTCGACACCGGGCAGCGTGAACGGCGTGCAGAGCTTCGCCGCCACGCTGGCCTGGCTGGACACCGAGCCGGCGGTGGTCGGCCGCAAGTACTGGGTGCGCCACGGCAACCGCTGGGTGCAGGCGCGCATCGCCAGCATCGAGAACCGGCTCGACATCCACACGCTCGACGTCGTCGATGCGCATCAGCTCGGCGTCAACGAGATCGGTCGGGTGATCGTCGAAACGCAGCAGCCGCTGCCGGTGGAGGCCTATGCATCGAACCGCAGTGGCGGCTCGCTGATCGTGGTCGACCCGACGACCAACCGCACCAGCGGCGCACTGCTGGTGCAGGCAACCACCGCCTGACGATGGCAGCAACACTGGCATTGACGGCCACATCTGCGGGCCGCGTCGCGTTCGTCGGCGCGGGGCCGGGTCAGGCCGACCTGATCACGTTGCGCGGCGCACAGCGCCTGGCACAGGCAGCCGTGGTGCTGAGCGATGCGCTGGCCGATCCGGCGCTGCGCGAGCTGGCGCCGCAGGCGCGCTGGCTGCATGTGGGCAAGCGCGGCTTTGCCGACAGCACGGGTCAGCAAGCGATCAACGCGCTGTTGATCAGGAGCGCCCACGAAGTCGGCAGTACCGGCTTGGTGGTGCGGCTGAAAGGCGGCGACCCGAGCGTGTTCGGCCGCCTGGAGGAGGAACTGCAGGCGATGGCCGCCGCGGGTATCGCCTGCGAGGTGGTTCCCGGCGTGACGGCGGCATTGGCCGCTGCCGCTTCGGCACAACGCCCGTTGACGCGCCGCGGCGCCGGCCGCAGCGTCAGCTTCGCCACCGCAATGACCGCCGCAGTTGGCGATGCGCACGCACTGCACGCGGGTCGCAACGCCGACACCGAGGTGTTCTACATGGCCGGCAAGCAACTCGCCGCACTCGCGCGCAAGCTGGTGCGCGCAGGCTGGCCCGGCGACGCCGAGGTGTGCGTGGTCTCGCGTGCCGGCTGGCCCGATGAGCTGACCAGCGACCACACGGTGGCCACGCTGGGCCGCGCCAGCATGCTGCACGCGGGTCGGCCGACGGTGGTCGTGGTCGGCGCCGGAGCCCGCCCGCTGAACAATGTCGAATCGTCCGTTGGCGACAAGGCCTGTGCGCCTGTGGCGACCGCACTGAACACGTAAAATCTTCCACGGATGCGGTTGGCATCCACCTGTTTTTTCAACCCTGCTTGCGCAGCCTCACCGAGTCACCGTCATGACCCACGTCGTCACCGAATCCTGCATCCGCTGCAAATACACCGATTGCGTGGATGTGTGTCCCGTCGACTGCTTCCGCGAAGGCCCGAACTTCCTGACGATCGACCCGGATGAATGCATTGACTGCGCGGTGTGCATTCCCGAGTGCCCGGTCAACGCCATCATGCCGGAGGAAGACGTGCCTGGCGACCAGCAGCACATGATCAAGCTGAACGCCGAGCTCTCGCGCATCGGCTGGCCCAGCATCACCAAGCGCAAGATGGCGCTGCCCGACGCCGACGAGTGGAAAGACAAGACCGGCAAGCTGTCGGAATTGATCCGCTGAACATCCCTGCCCCACCCCCAAGCGCACCTATCCACACCGACGCGCTGGTGATCGGCGCGGGCCCGGTGGGCCTGTTCCAGGTCTTCCAGTTGGGTCTGCAGGAGATCCGCTGCCACATCGTCGACAGCCTGCCCGCCCCGGGCGGCCAGAGCCTCGCGCTGTACCCCGACAAGCCGATCTACGACATCCCTGCCGTGCCAGTGTGCACCGGCCGCGAACTGGTCGATCGCTTGCTGGCGCAGATCGCGCCGATGAAGGCGACGTTTCATCTGGCGCAGCAGGTCAGCCGGGTCGCACCGATGGTCGATGGGCGCTTCGAGGTCGACACCTCGGCGGGCACCCGCTTTGTGGCGGGAACAATCGTCATCGCCGGCGGCGTCGGCTCCTTCATGCCCAGGCACCTGAAGCTCGACGGCATCGACCGTTTCATTGGCCGTCAGGTGTTTCACAGCGGCGACACGATCCCGTCGACGATCGATCAGCATGTGGTCGTGCTCGGCGAAGACGATGCGGCGCTCGAGGCGGCGTTGGCGCTGGCCGACACCCTGGTCGACCGACCGGCCAGCCTCACGCTGATGCACCGGCGCTACGCGTTCAAGGCAGCACCCGATGTGGTCGATCGGATGCGCGCCGCCTGTGCCGCCGGCCACATGCGCTTCGTCGCCGCACAAGCGGTGGGCTTCGACGCCACCAGCGACACGCTGACGCAGCTGAAGATCACCGGCGCCGACGGCATCACCACCTTACTGCCCACCGACCTGCTGCTGGTGCTGTGGGGCCTGAGCCCGAAACTCGGGCCGATTGCCGACTGGGGCCTGCGGCTTGAACGCAAGCAGGTCGTGGTCGATACCGAGAAGTTCGAAACCAGCGTGCCGAGCATCTTCGCGGTCGGCGACGTGAACACCTACCCGGGCAAGAAAAAGCTGATCGTCTGCGGCTTCCACGAGGCGACGATGGCCGCCTATGCTGCGGCTGCCGTCGTGTTCCCCGATCGGCCGGCGCAGGTGCAGTACACGACGACCAGTACGCGGCTGCATCGCCTGCTGGGGGTGACACCGGCGCCGTGATGCGGGACGCGATGCCCTCTGCTGGACCCAAGCACCGAATTTAGTTACTTGTCCACCCCCGAATCAAGGGGAAGCACCGATGCCGCCGGATGCGACGCGCGATGACCATCAGGCAGAGATGACGCAGATCCATGCGCCGTTTTACATGACCGAGGGCCACGCCATGGACATGACCGAAACCGAGGCGCCACGTCGCGACATCCGCGGCTCCGTGCTGTGCATCGAGGACGACCCGGTCAGCCGGGAACTGGTCGAAGCCCTGCTGGCCGCATTCCCCACGGTGGATCTGCGCTTGGCCAGCGATGGCCGCTCCGGCATCCGTGCGGCGCTCGACGCCATGCCTGATGTGATCCTGCTGGACATGCACCTGCCGGACATGGGGGGCGTCGAGGTGGTACGCGCCCTCAATCAGCACATTGCCGAAGGCGAATGCCAGGTGATCCTGCTGACCGCGGACAAGCTGACCATCGACATCGTCAAGGCGATGAGCCTGGGGGCACGCGAGTACTGGTTGAAGCCGCTGTCGCTGGACCGCCTGCAAGGCGACCTGCCCCGCGTGCTGGACACACTGCACGCGGAACGGCAAGACGCTGTAGAAAGTTCATTGAAGCCGGGGTCGCGCTGGATCTCGGCCTCCAGCGCATATCACTGACCGTCGGCCGGGGCCGACGACTTGACCCGGGACCGTGAACCGGTGTTCGCCCTTGCCTCGCGCTGGGCGGCGCGCTCCTCCTCCTTCACCACCGCTTCGGCCTGCCAGCGCAGCCAGTCGTCCGGTGTTTCCAGCGTGATGCGCCCCAGGCTGCCCGAACGGAAGTCATGCAGCACGATCTCGGCGGCCTTCTGCAGGCTGATGCGCCCGCCAGGCAGCACGGCACCGCGCTGGCGGCCAATCGCAGCCAGTCGTTCGTCATCGGTGCGGGCCACTGTCACATCGAGCCGGTAGCGCTGCTCGGCGTGGCCAGGGTAGTCGCGGTTCAGCGCGGCCAACAACACCAGCGCCACTTCCTCGTCGTCATACGCATTGCGCCCCACCGCGCCGCTGGCGGCCAGGTGGTAGCCGCTCTGCTCCACCACAATGCGCGGCCACAGCATGCCCGG
>JAYVEB010000047.1:0-17856 GCA_043749095.1 Burkholderiales bacterium
GGTTCATCTTCATGGTTCACCTCCTGACACGGTGAGCCCATCTTCCACCCTCGCTAGCTCACCACGTGAGCCTGCTGAGGTTTGTCACTAATCAGGTGGCCTGTTCAAGTGGCGGAGGGGTCATGCATTCTGATGCCATAGCCTTTGACCAGCGGTAGGGAGCCGTGCCCATGACGGCGCTGCCGGCGCACCCCATGCCGTTCGACAAGACCCTGCCAGCTCCTTCGCAACGTCCCGCCACGGCAGCGAGGCCGAGCCCAGCGCAGGGCATGCTTGATGTGGCCTTAATATGCCAGGCGCTCGAAGCGATCCCCATGCCCGACTTGTCGTCAAACCCCGGAACACAAAGCGAGACATCCAGCAGCGTCGAATCGCTGCTGCGAGAGGCTCAGCGCATCGCTCGAATCGGTGGCTGGGAAGTGGCTGCGGACACAGGGAAGCTCGTCTGGACCGACGAGATGTTCCGCATCTACGGGGTGCCCAGGTTGGAACGGGATCCCGCACCGGCTGAGTGCCTGGCGAATGTGCACCCTGATGACCGCTCACTGATGCAGTCAGCGTACGCCACCGCCACGCAGGAGTGGGCAACGCTCGACTTCGTCCATCGGGTCATTTCGGTGCACGACGCTTCGGTGAAGTACGTCCGCGTGCGAGCCGAAGCCGTGTTCGCTGCGAATGGCAGGCGGCTGAAGTCTTTGGGCACCGCGCAAGACATTACTTCGAGCCACCTGCGCGAGCGTGCGCTGGCCGAGCGCGAAGGTGTCTTGAATGGCGTCTTCGCAGCGATGTCCGAGGGTGTGGTGATCCAGGGCCAGGGCGGCGAGATCCTGGAGGCCAATCCAGCGGCGCTGACCATCCTGGGGCTGAGCCTCAACGAAATGTTGGGCCGCACATCCCTGGACCCCCGGTGGCAGGCCGTCCGGGGGGATCGAACCGCATTCCCAGGCCATGAGCACCCGGCCATGGTCACGCTAGGCACCGGTCAGTCGTTGCGCCAACAAGTCATGGGCGTCGATGATCCCAAGCGCGGCCTTCGCTGGGTCAGCATCAACTCGGATCCCATCTGGGGCCCTGAGCGTACGGCTCCAAAGGCCGCGGTGGTGACCTTTTCCGACATCACGGAGAGAAGGAGCCTGGAGGGCCGGCTCACGGCGAATACCGCGGAGCTGCAAGATCTCTACGACAACGCGCCCTGCGCGCATTACTCGCTCGATGCCAGTGGCACCTTCATCCGCATCAATGCCACCGCATTGCGCTGGATGGGCCGAATGGCCAACGAGGTGATCGGCAGGGCCACACCGGCCGACTTCCTGGACACCCAGGGCAAGGAACAGTTTCACCGCAAGTTTGCCGACCTGAAGGCCACCGGTGCTGTCCAGGGCTTCGAAGCCGATCTGCTCACCGCGGATGGAAGGACGAAGCGATTGGGCCTGAGCTCCACCGCAGTCAACGACGCCGACGGGCGATTCGTGATGAGCCGTTCGGTGGGCTACGACATCAGCGAACTGCACCGCGCGCGTGAACGCTGCCGGGACGTGAGTCAGGAGCAGGCAGCAATGCTCGATTCGGACCTGATCGCCATCGTCAAGGTTCGCGAGCGGCATTTTGTGTGGACCAATGCGGGCGTGACGCGGTTGTTCGGCTATCAGCCCAGGGAGCTCGCCGGGCAATCGACCCGAATGCTGTATGCCAGCGACGAGGAGTTCGGTGCCGTCGGCGACGCGATCGGGGCAGTTCGCGTGCCGGGGGAGCACCACCGAATGCAGTTGGAGATGCGTCGCAAGGACGGTGATCGGGTATGGATCGACATGGGCAGTGTGCTGCTGTCGAGGTAAACGGGCGAGACGATGGTGATCCTCGTCGACATGACGTCCTCGAAGCGAGCCGAGGCCAGGCAACTGGAACTCGTCAGGCTGCAAGCCGAGAACCAGCAGGTCATGGAGACTTCCCGTTTGAAGAGCGCCTTCATTGCCAACATGTCCCATGAGTTGCGCACGCCGCTCAATGCCATATCAGGCTATTCGCACCTGCTGCTCACGAGAGAGATAGGACCTGATTCACCCAAGTTCGAGAGCTACTTGCGTCAGATTGAAGCCAGCGGACGCCATCTTGAACGGTTGATTGCCGGCGTACTCGACTTCGCCGACTTGGAGTCCGGAGAGTTGGAAATCTGTCCGGCAGCCGTCGATTTGCGCGCCATCGTTCACGAGGTGGTCGACCTACTGGAATCGGAGATTTCCCGAAAGCAACTTCAGATCACCATCGAGATTGATCCAGAGTTGGGTGCGCTGGTCGCAGACCCCGTGCGAATCAAGCAGCTGCTTGCCATCTACATCGCGAACGCCGTCAAGTTCACGCCCGAGCAAGGCCATGTGGCGGTTCGCGCAAGGGCCCACAGTGCCGACTTTTTCCGTGTGGAAGTCGAAGACGACGGCCTCGGCATTGCCGAGGCGGATCAACCGCGTCTGTTCACCCCGTTCGAACAACTGAGTTCGGGCAACACCAAGTCGTACCAGGGCATGGGTCTGGGTCTGGCGCTGTCACGACTGCTGGCAGAGGCACATGGCGGACGTGTGGGCGTTCGAAGCCAACTGGGTGCCGGAAGCGTGTTCCATGTCGACCTGCCCCGCGTCCACGACCTGGCCCAGGATGCAGCACATCCGGGCTAGACGCAGGCCGGCGCTCTGAGCGCGCTTACAGCGGCTTTCTATCGAAGGTATTGCACTGCCGAACACTGCCGCCCTGCAGCCCACGCTGAAACCATTTCACGCGCTGCGCGCTGGTGCCGTGGGTGAAGCTCTCGGGCACCACGGTGCCGCGTGACTGGCGCTGCAGCGTGTCGTCGCCGATGTGGCTGGCGGCGTTCAGCGCTTCCTCGATGTCGCCGTTGTCCAGCCAGCCCTTGCTCTTTTGCGAGTCGTGCGCCCACACGCCGGCAAAGCAGTCGGCCTGCAGTTCGACGCGCACGCTCAGCGCGTTCTGCTCGACCGCGCTGACGCGGCCGCGCATCGCATCGACCTTGCCGGTGATGCCCAGCAGGTTCTGCACATGGTGGCCGACCTCGTGGGCGATCACATAGGCCTGCGCGAAATCGCCGGGCGAGCCCAGGCGCTGCGACAGCGTGTCGAAGAAGGCCAGGTCGATGTAGACCTTGCGGTCGCCGGGGCAGTAGAACGGGCCGATCGCGGCGTCGCCCTGCCCGCAGGCGGTCGGCTCGCGGCCGCGGAACAGCCGCAGCTTCGGGTCCTCGTAGACCGAGCCGGCCTGCGCGAACTGCGCCTTCCAGACGTCTTCGGTGTCGGCCAGCACGGTGGCGACAAACGCGGCCTGCCTGTCGTTGGCCGGCGGCTTGGCGGCCGGGGCCTGCTGCACCTGCGGCGCCAGGCCACCCGAGCCGCCGTCGAGCACACCCAGGATCGTCAGCGGGTTGATGCCGAAGATCCAGCCGCCCAGCAGCGCGACGACGATCGAGCCAATGCCGATGTTGCGCCCGCCGCCGAGGTTGAAGCCACCGCCGCCTCCACCACCGCCGGAGCGCGCGTCCTCGACGTTGTCACTCTCTCGGTTGCCTTCCCATTTCATCGCGACACCTCCGGAATGCGTGGCCTGAACCCGTGGCTCAGGTCTTGGGCAGTGTCACGCCTTTTTGGCCCTGGTACTTGCCGCCGCGGTCCTTGTAGCTGGTCTCGCAGACCTCGTCGCTCTCGAAGAACAGCACCTGCGCGCAGCCCTCGCCCGCGTAGATCTTGGCCGGCAGCGGCGTGGTGTTGCTGAATTCCAGCGTCACGAAGCCCTCCCATTCGGGCTCGAACGGCGTGACGTTGACGATGATGCCGCAGCGCGCGTAAGTCGACTTGCCCAAACAGATGGTCAGCACATTGCGCGGAATGCGGAAGTATTCGAGCGTGCGCGCCAGCGCGAAGCTGTTGGGCGGGATGATGCAGACATCGGCCTCGATGTCGACAAAGCTCTTCTCGTCGAAGTTCTTCGGATCGACCACGGTGCTGTAGATGTTGGTGAACACCTTGAATTCGGGCGCGCAGCGGATGTCGTAGCCGTAGCTGCTGGTGCCGTAGCTGACGATCTTCTGCCCGTCGGCGGCATGCCGCACCTGGCCGGGCTCGAAGGGCTCGATCATCCCGGTCGTCTCGGCCATGCGGCGGATCCACTTGTCGCTCTTGATGCTCATGCGTCACACCGTCGCGGTGCCCGTGAAAGGTTGAAGTTCGCCGCGCCAGCAGCAGCGCGATTGTAGGAAGCGCAGTGTGCTTTGCCGGGTGGGATGTCAGCGGTCAGCGCGACGCCGGCGGCATGGCATCGAGCCGCTGCTGCAGGCTGCGCAGCGGGCCGCGGATGGCCGCGCCGACGGCGATCTGCGGGTTCGAGTAGCCATCGGTCTTGCCGGCCTCTTTTTCGCGCTGGGCGATCACCGGCCGCACCGCGGCAAACGCGTCCTCGAACGAATGGGTGTGGCGCAGCTGCTCGTCGTACATCGCACGGCCGAAGAAGGTCAATGGCGACAGGCTGCCGCAGCCGTAGGACGTGTGGTCGGCGTCGGCCGCTGTCATCACCAGCGTGCCGGGGCCGGACAGCGGCGCGACCCACGAGCCCGAGAAGCAGGCCGAGATCGAGATCACCCGGTAGCGCACGCCGGCTTCGGCTAGCCAGGTGTTCAACTGCTGCGGCGTGACCGAATCGACCGCCAGCGGATCGAAGCTGGCGGCGAGCTGGCCGTCGCGCGCGCCGTGCGACGTCAGGTGAATGAACAGGATGTCCTCGTCGCGGTTCATCAGCGCCGCCATGCGCTGAATCGTGCGGTGCAGGTTCAGCGGCGTGGCCCACGGCAACTCGGCGACGCTGCGCGCATGGTTCTGCAGTTGCACGGCCCGCTGCGGCGCGTCGAAGCGGCTGCGCATCAGATCGGTCACCAGCGTGGCCTCGCGGCTGAACACGTCTTCATCGGCATACGGCGCGAAGGTGATCGCGTACAGGTCGACCACGCCGGGGCGGCCGGGCGCCAGCGCGTCGAGTACGGCGGGCAAGGTGCGCGCTTGCGCTTCGATCATCTCCTGGCTGAGCGCCAGTGGTGGCGGACCGCTGCCGTCGTCGGTATTCGCGCCATCACGTTCGGTCTGCACGGTGCCGTCGGCGGATGCATCGGCGGCCGGCTCGGTTGCAGACCCCGCAGGGTCAACCCAGAACGGCGCCTCCGGTGCGGCCGTGGGCAAGGCGGCGCTGAGTACCGCATAAGCAACGACGGCCGCGCGCACCGCGATGCGGCGCGGCGCCTCGCGCCACAGCAGCACCAGCGCTGCCAGCGCAAACCACAGCAGCGAGGCCATCCACAGCTGGTCGAGCAGCGCATCGATGTGGATGGGCGCCGGCATCGGCATCCCTGACGCCGTTGCGACGCCCAGCAGCGCCGATAACAGCAGCTGCTGCGCGAGCAGCAGCGCGAACAGCACGGCGATGGGCGGGCGATCCAGCGACAGGCCCACCGCGTCGCGGCAGCGCACGACGATCCAGCAGGTGCCCAGCGCCAGCAGCGTGGCCAGCCAGCCGCTCTGGATCGCGGTGAGGTCGAACCTGGCCGGCCCGTCGATCACCAGCCGCTGCACGCCGATGACGATGCCCAGCATCAGCGAGAGCAGCATCGCCACCGTGGCTGGGCCGGCCTGCAGCGCAGCGGTGCGCGGCGGTCGGAAGAACAGCGTGCGTGCGCCTTCGCGCAGCCAGGGCCCGAGGCTCATGCGGAATGCGCCGCGGTCGGTCGCGGTCGCAGCACGCGGTTACTTGACGGTGAGGCTGATGCTGGCGCTCATGTCACTGCCGTACGACTTGTGCAGGCCATCGGCGAACAGCACGGTCAGCTTGTAGGTGCCGGGGTCGAGCTTCAGCTCGGTTTCGGTCTGGCCCTTGCCGAAGTGCAGGTGCTGCGCGTCGGCCGGGATCACATCGCCCTTGGGGATGACGTCGGCGTTGATCAGCAGGTGGTAATGCCCGCTGCCCTCGGCGACGGTGCCGGCTGGGCTGACCGCCATGCCCTTGACGCCGAACTGCACCTTGAACGGGCTGCTGACGGTGCTGCCATCGGCCGGCGCCACGATGTAGACGCCTTGCGCAGCGGCTGGCGGCTGGTTGCCACCGGCAGCATGGGCGCTGCTGGTGAGGGCCATCACGATGGCGGCGGTCCAGAGGGTGTGCTTGAACATGGGGGGTACTCCTGAAAAATGTCGGTCGATAACGACAGCGTTCAAGTGTCCTTGGAAATCGTGATCGACGGGAACTTGGCGGAGAAGTCCTTCGCGCGCTGGGCGATCTTCACCGCCACCTGCCGCGCCATCGCCTTGTACAGCCCGGCGATCTCGCCCTCGGGGTCCGCAACGACGCTGGGTCGGCCGCTGTCGGCCTGCACGCGGATGCTCAGGTTCAAGGGCAGCGCGCCGAGGTAGTCCATCTTGTAGTCGGCCGCCAGTTGCTTGCCGCCGTCCTCGCCGAAGATGTGCTCGACGTGGCCGCATTTTTCGCAGACGTGCACCGCCATGTTCTCGACGATGCCGAGGATCGGCACGCCGACCTTCTCGAACATTTTGATGCCCTTCTTCGCGTCGAGCAGCGCGATGTCCTGCGGCGTGGTGACGATCACCGCGCCGGTCAACGGCACCTTCTGCGACAGCGACAGCTGGATGTCGCCAGTGCCGGGCGGCATGTCGACGATCAGGTAGTCGAGGTCGCCCCAGTTGGTCTGCCGCAGCAGCTGGTCAAGCGCCTGCGTGGCCATCGGCCCGCGCCAGACCATCGGGCTGTCGGCTTCGACCAGGAAGCCGATCGACATCACCTGCACGCCGTGGTTCTCCATCGGCTCCATGCTCTTGCCGTCGGTCGAGTCCGGCCGGCCGCTCAGGCCCATCATCATCGGCTGGCTGGGGCCGTAGATGTCGGCGTCGAGGATGCCCACGCGCGCGCCTTCGGCGGCGAGCGCCAGCGCCAGGTTGACCGCAGTGGTGCTCTTGCCGACACCGCCCTTGCCCGACGCCACCGCGACGATGTTCTTGACGTTGGGCAGCAGCTGCACGCCGCGCTGCACCGCGTGCGGGATAATCTTCGTCGCGAGGTTGACGCTGACGTTGTCGACGCCAGCCACCGATTTGGCCGCGGCGAGCAGCGCCTTGCGCAACATCGGCAACTGGCTCTTCGCCGGGTAGCCGAGCTCGACATCGAAGCTCACGTCACCGCCGTCCACGTGCAGGTCTTTCAGCTGCTTCGTGCTGACGAAGTCGTGCCCGGTGTTCGGGTCGATCACCGTTTTCAGGGCGTCGAGCAAGGCAGATTCGGTGACGGGCATGACGGTTCCAGGCGCGGGAGCACAGCGGTGCAAAAACGGCTGAGCCAGTCTAGCGCAGGGGCCTTGGCCTGGGCTCAGGCCTGACGCCGCAGCAGGCCAGCGGCCTAGAATTAGCGGCTCCCCGAAGCTGTTGTGCGCCATGACGGCGGGGCTGGTTCACCTGTACTCCCATGACCCGCAAGCTGTTCGTCACCACCGCCCTGCCCTATGCCAATGCGCCCTTTCACATCGGGCACATGATGGAATACATCCAGGCCGACATCTGGGTGCGGCATCAAAGGATGCAGGTGAGCGACGACGGGTCCCCCGTGGAAGTGCATTTCGTCGGTGCCGACGACGCGCACGGCGCGCCGATCATGATCGCCGCCGAAAAGGCCGGCAAGACGCCGCAGCAGTTCGTCGCCGAGATCGCCGCTGGGCGCCAGCAATACCTCGACGGCTTCCACATCGCGTTCGACCACTGGCACTCGACCGATTCGGCGGAAAACACTGTGCTCGCGCAGGACATCTACCGGAAGCTGCGCGACCGCAGTGACGGCTCGCTGATCACCACCAAGACGATCGAGCAGTTCTACGACCCGGTGAAGCTCATGTTCCTGCCCGACCGCTACATCAAGGGCGAGTGCCCGAAGTGCGGCGCGAAAGACCAGTACGGCGATAGCTGCGAGGTGTGCAGCGCGGTCTATGCGCCAACCGATCTGAAGAACCCGTACTCGACGTTGAGTGGCGCGACGCCGGTGATGAAGAGCAGCGAGCACTTCTTCTTCAAGCTCAGCGATCCGCGCTGCACGGCGTTTCTAGAGCAATGGACCGGCGGCGAGCGGCTGCAAAGCGAGGTCGCCAACAAGATCCGCGAGTGGTTCACCAAGGACGAACACGGCCAGGGCGGCCTGAGCGACTGGGACATCAGCCGCGACGCGCCGTATTTCGGCATCGAGATTCCCGACGCGCCGGGCAAGTATTTCTATGTGTGGCTCGACGCGCCTGTGGGCTACCTGGCGTCGTTGAAGAGCTACTTCGACACTGGCAAGGCGAAGGCGCGCGGCGAGCTGCGCAGCTTCGACGAGTTCATCGCCGACCCGGCGGTCGAGCAGATCCACTTCATCGGCAAGGACATCACCTACTTCCACACGCTGTTCTGGCCGGCGATGCTGAAGTTCTCGGGCCGCAAGGTGCCCGACCGTGTCTACGCGCATGGCTTCATCACGGTCAGCGGCGAGAAGATGAGCAAGAGCCGAGGCACCGGCATCTCGCCTTTGAAGTACCTCGAACTCGGCATGAACGCCGAGTGGCTGCGCTACTACATCGCGACCAAGCTGAGCAGCAAGGTCGAGGACGTGGACTTCAACCCCGATGACTTCGTCGCGCGGGTCAACAGCGACCTGGTCGGCAAGTACATCAACATCGCCAGCCGCGCGGCAGGCTTCCTGACCAAGCGCTTCGCCGGCAAGCTGTCGTCGGATGTCGGCGTCGAGGGCCGCGTGCTGCTCGACCATTTGCGCAGCGGCCAGGCCGACATCGAGCGGCTGTACGACGAACGCGAGTACGGCAAGGCGCTGCGCGAGATCATGCTGCTGGCCGACCGCGTCAACGAATACGTCGACCAGAACAAGCCCTGGGAGCTGGCCAAGAAGGCAGGCCAGGACGCGGTGCTGCACGACGTATGCACGGTGTGCATCGAGGCGTTCCGGCTGCTCGCGATCTACCTGAAGCCGGTGCTGCCAGCGCTGACCGCGCAGGTCGAGGCCTTCCTCAAGATCGCCCCGCTGGTGTCGGCCGACGTCCACCGCGCACTCGGCGCCCACACGATCGGCAACTACCAGCACCTGATGCAGCGGGTCGACCCGAAGCTGCTCGATGCGCTGTTCGAGCCACCGGCCGCCGCAGTCGTCGAACAGCCGAAACCCGGCGGCGAGGACATCGCGCCCACGATCACCATCGACGACTTCGCGAAGATCGACCTGCGCATCGCGAAGATCGTCAACTGCGAGCATGTCGAAGGCTCCGACAAGCTGCTGCGGCTGACGCTCGATGTCGGCGAAGTCGACGCCACCGGCCAGCCGCGCACCCGCAATGTGTTCAGCGGCATCAAGGGCGCCTATCAGCCCGCCGACCTGATCGGCAAGCTGACGGTGCTGGTCGCCAACCTGGCGCCGCGCAAGATGAAGTTCGGCGTCAGCGAAGGCATGGTGCTGGCCGCCAGCCACGCCGACGGCAAGGCGCATCCCGGGCTGTACGTGCTGGAACCGGGGCCGGGCGCCACACCGGGCCTGCGCGTCAGGTGAGTCGGCGTGCCCTGATCACACCGTCATTTGGCGGCTGATTTTTTCGGGCGCTCGCGCCAGAAACGCACCGATCCGACGAAGCGCTTCAGATCCGGCTTGCAGGCGGCCAGCGCGCGTTCGCGCTGCGAGGCCAGCCACCCCAGCGCGAAAAGCGCGCGCACATCGGCAGGCGCCGCCGCCGAGTACAGCGCAATGCCGACGGCCACGTCGTTGACAGTGCCCAGCCGCTCCTGCAAGGCGCGCAGCGATTTCAGGTAGCCGCGCACTGCGCGCTCGTCGAACAGGCTGGCCGAGAACTCTGCCGCATAGCCCAGCCGCTTGATGCGTTTGCGCAGCCGGTGGCGGCCCTCGTCGTCGAGGGCGTCGAAGGCCTGCGCATCGACCAGCACCTGGCGGTGCCAGCGGTTGAGCCGCTTGGCAAGTCGCTGGCGCAGTGGCAGCAATGGCTCGGGCGCGATGGCGGCGGCCGTGGCCTGCTGTACTGCCGCAGTCGCGGGTGTTGCCTTAGGTTCGTCGCCCTGCACCCGCGAGATCAGGCTCAACATCAGGCGCTGTGCAACCGCCTGCCGCACCAGCATGGTCGGATCGACCTCCTCGGCCGATGCCGGCAGGCGGGGTGGTTCGCCGGACTGGCCGACCGCTGCCAGCGCGCGTGCCAGTTCGATCGCCAGCGGCTCGGCCACCGCCGCGCGGTCGCGCGCCTGGCCCAACTGGCGAAACAGCGTGGCGGCGTCAACGGCCAGCGGCTCACGCGTGGCCGCATCGATCGCGCCGGCCAGCCGTGGGCCATCGAAGAAGCGCAGCGCGGTTCGCAACCGCCGCAGGCCGACGCGCAACTGGTGGGTGTGCTCAGGGGCGTGGCGGCCACTGGCGATCTGGCTGGCGTTGACGCTGATCTGCGCCAGACAGGAGCGCAGCACCGCGTCCAGCGCCACAGCTGGCGTCATGGCCTTGGCCAGCTTCACCTCGCTGGCGCGGCGCGCCTCGGCCATCGCATCGTCGCGCGACAGCAGGTGGCCGAGTTCGGCCTTGCTGCGCGTGTCCAGCCACAGGCCATGTCGCGCGACCCAGCGCCGCGCGGTGGCCACCACCAGCTGCGGGCTGCCGCGCTTCAGTTCGATCTCGAGTTCGCACACCGGCACATGTCGCGGCGGCACCCCAGCGGCGGCCTCGATCACACCGACATCAAAGGCCAGCTCGACCGCGCCGCCGGCCACCCGCAGCGTGCGGGCGCGCCGCCAGATGTCGGTGCCGATGACCCGGGCCAGCGCACCATCGGCGCCTTGCAGCACCTTCAACAGCGCGGTGCCAACGGGGGTGTCGGCGTGCAGCTGGGGATCGATCGTCGGCACGGCGACACCGGTCTCGGCACGCGGCACGTTGTGCTCGGCCCGCGTCATGCTGGTGCCCTCGGGCAGCGTGCCTTTCAGCGTCTGCACCCAGACGCGGCCCTCCTTGCGCAGGCGCAGCGCCAAGCCTGCGGCTGCCAACGCGCCAGTCGGGGTGTCGAAATACGCCGCCCGCAAGCGGATGCGCCGTGCGGCCTGCGGCCCGGCGACCGCCGCTTCGACCGCCTTGCGAGCCGATGGCGGCATCTGAAACTTCAGCTCGACTTCTTTCATGACCCGATCGTGACAGCCGACCCCGTTGAATTTGATGAATCGACGTTCAGGGAAAGGCCGGGTTGCAGCGCCAGGCCCGTCGGTGTGCAACGCGCCCGCCCCGGTAAACTCTGGTGCTCCCCGTTTTCACTCACGCCCCACCGCACATGCCGCTAATCTGGAAGCCCTACAAATCGGACGTGACCGACTTCATCGAATCGCTGAAGGCGAAGAAGCCGACGCTCGAAAGCGAACAGCGTGCCGGGCGAGCACTGCTGTGGGACAAGCGTGTGGACCGCGATGCGCAGGCCGACGACGCCGAATCGCGCGTGCCGCAGCAGCCTTATGTTTACCAGACCGGACCGAAGTGACGCGCGGCGCACGGCCTGAATCTCGCCCATGAATCTGCCCGGCCCTGCGCTGCTGGAGCCGCCCGAGCTGCAAGCCCTGATCGCCAACGGGGCGGTAGACGCTCCTCCGCTGGCACTCGATGGCGTGGCCGTCGCTCGGCTGTATGGCGAGCCGCTGTTCAAGCTGCCTCACGACCTGTACATCCCGCCGGATGCGCTGCAGCTGTTCCTCGAGGCCTTCGAGGGGCCACTCGACTTGCTGCTGTACCTGATCCGGCGGCAGAACTTCAACATCCTCGACATCCCGCTCGCCGACGTGACACGCCAGTACCTCGCCTACGTCGAGCAGATCCGCAAGACCAACCTCGAGCTCGCCAGCGAGTACCTGCTGATGGCGGCGATGCTGATCGAGATCAAGTCGCGCATGCTGCTGCCGCCGAAGAAGAGCGCCGACGGCACCGAGCCGGAAGACCCACGCGCCGAGCTGGTGCGCCGGCTGGTCGAATACGAACAGATGAAGCTGGCCGCCGCGCGCCTCGACGCGCTGCCGGTGATCGGCCGCGATTTCCTGCGCGCGCAGGTGCACACCCCGCAATCGCTGGCACCGCGCTTTCCCGATGTCGCGCCCGACGAGTTGCGTGCCGCCTGGGCCGATGTGATGAAGCACGCCAAGCTGAACCAGCATCACACCATCAACCGTGAACAACTCAGCGTGCGAGAACACATGAGCATCGTGCTGCGCGCGCTGCAGGGCCGAAAATTCGTCGAGTTCCATGAGTTGTTCGACGTGTCGCGCGGCCAGCCGGTGCTGGTCGTCACTTTCATCGCGATGCTCGAACTGGCGCGCGAATGCCTGCTGGAAATCACCCAGGCCGAGGCCTACGCGCCGATCTACGTGCGGCTGGCCTACCAGGCGGTTTGACAGCGAGCAAAACCTTCCTTTCTGATCCGACGCATCATTGCCTGCGCATCCACGCGAGACCCTGACCATGCCCACAGCCTCCATCCAACAAGCGCCCATCCAACTCGTGCGTCCCGCCACTACGGCGAACGCTACCCGCCCCGACGCGAAGCGCTGGCAGGTCGAGCAGATCGAGGCGCTGTTCGCGCTGCCGTTCACCGAGTTGCTGTATCAGGCACAGACGGTGCACCGCGCGAACTTCGACCCGGCCGAGGTGCAGTTGTCGACGCTACTGTCGATCAAGACCGGCGGCTGCGCAGAGAACTGCAGCTATTGCCCGCAGTCGGCCGCCTACGACACCGGCGTCGAAGCCACAGCGCTGATGAAGGTCGATGAGGTGCTGGCCGCCGCGCGCCAGGCGCAGGCGGCAGGTGCCACCCGCTTTTGCATGGGCGCTGCCTGGCGCGGCCCGAAGGACCGTGACATCGAGAAGGTCGCGCAACTCATCAGCGCGGTGAAGGGCCTGGGCCTGGAAACCTGCGCCACGCTGGGCATGCTGGGCGATGGCCATGCTGAAGCCTTGCGCGATGCCGGTCTCGACTACTACAACCACAACATCGACACCGCGCCGGACAAGTACGCCGACATCGTGCAGACGCGCCAGTTCGAAGACCGCATCGACACGCTGCAGCGCGTGCGCGGCGCCGGCGTCAAGGTCTGCTGCGGAGGCATTGTCGGCATGGGCGAGTCACGCACGCAGCGCGCCGCGTTGATCGCCGAGCTGGCCAACATGGAGCCCTACCCGGAGTCGGTGCCGATCAACCACCTGGTGCCGGTCGCCGGCACACCGTTGGCGGAACAGGCGCCGCTCGACCCGTTCGAGTTCGTGCGCACGATCGCTGCCGCACGCATCACGATGCCGCGCACCCGCGTGCGGCTTTCGGCCGGCCGCCAGGCGCTGGGCGATGCGGTGCAGGCGCTGTGCTTCGCCGCTGGTGCCAACTCGATCTTCTACGGCGACAAACTGCTGGTCACCGGCAACCCCGATGTGACGGCCGACCAGGCGCTGCTGGCAACGCTGGGCATGCGAGCCGCGTGAACCCAAGCGCCACCCCATGAGCGTCCACCCGTCCCCCGACGCAACACCGGCCGGGCGCAAGCCGATCACGCTGCACCGGCTGCGCGAGATGCACTCGGCCGGCGAGCCGATCAGCATGCTGACCTGCTACGACGCGGCGTTCGCTCGCGTGCTCGACCACGCTGGCGTCGATTGCCTGTTGATCGGTGATTCGCTGGGCATGGTGTTGCAAGGCCTGGGCAGCACGCTGCCGGTGACACTGGCCGACATGGCCTACCACGTGCGCTGTGTCGCGCAGGGCAACCGCAGCGCCTGGGTCATCGGCGACCTGCCGTTTGGCAGCTACCAGCAGTCCCACGCACAGGCGATGGAAAGCGCCACCGTGCTGATGCGGGCGGGTGCGCACATGGTCAAGCTCGAAGGCGGCGGCTGGACCGCCGACACGGTGCGCTTCCTGACGCAGCGCGGTATCCCGGTCTGCCCGCACCTGGGGTTGACGCCGCAATCGGTGCATGCGCTGGGCGGCTACCGTATCCAGGGCCGCGATGACGAATCAGCGGCCACGCTGCGGCTGCATGCGCAGCAACTGGCCGACGCCGGCGCGGCGATGCTGGTGCTGGAGCTGATGCCGTCGGCCGTCGCTGCGGCCATCACCGCGAGCCTGCCGATCCCGACCATCGGCATCGGCGCTGGCGTCGATTGCGCGGGCCAGGTGCTGGTGCTGCACGACATGCTGGGCCTGGGCCACGGCAAGCAGCCGCGCTTCGTGCGCGACTTCATGAAGGGTGCCGCGTCGATCGAGGCAGCGATCGCGACCTACGTTGCCGACGTGAAGGCGCGCCGCTTCCCGGACCCGGCGCTGCACGGCTATTGACGATGTTGACCGTCCACACGATCGCCGCGCTGCGCGCTGCCCTGCCGGTGCCCGGCACCTGCGCCTTCGTGCCGACGATGGGCAACCTGCACGATGGACACCTCGCGCTGGTGCGACAGGCGGCGGCGCATGGCCTGCCGGTCGTCGTCAGCATCTTCGTCAACCGGCTGCAGTTCGCACCGCACGAGGATTTCGATCGCTACCCGCGCACGCTGGAGCGCGATTGCGAACTGCTGCGGCCAGCCGGTTGCAACATCGTTTTCGCGCCCGACGAGCACGATCTCTACCCCGAAGCACAAACCTTTACGGTGCAACCCGACCCGGCCCTGGCCGACATCCTCGAAGGCCACTTCCGGCCGGGCTTCTTCACCGGCGTCAGCACCATCGTGATGAAGCTGTTCAACGCGGCGCAGCCCCGCGTCGCACTGTTCGGCAAGAAGGACTACCAGCAGCTGATGGTGATTCGCCGGATGACGCAGCAGTTCGCGCTGCCCATCCTCATCGAGGCGGCAGAGACCTCACGCGCCGACGACGGTCTGGCGCTGTCGTCACGCAACGGCTACCTCAGCGTCACCGAGCGCGCGAAGGCGACCGAGCTGGCGCAGGCACTGCGCACGCTGGCCGAAAGTTTTGGCGACGGAGTGGCGCCATTGGAGGTGCTGGAAGCGCAAGCCCTGGCAGCGCTGGCGGCCCAAGGCTGGCAGCCCGACTACCTGACAGTGCGCCGCCAGAGCGATCTGAGCGCACCCAGCGACGATGATGAGCGCGAAGGCGCGTGGGTCGCCCTGGGCGCCGCACGGCTCGGCGCCACGCGCTTGATCGACAACATCGAGTTTCGCGTCTGAGGGCTTGGCGCCGGTGTCAGCTTGCCGCGCGTCGGTGGCCCAGCAGCGGCTGCGCCGCGTGCCACAACAGCGCACTGGTGGTGAAGCACACCCAGGCGGTCCACATCGAATGGCTCGGGTAGTGCGCGCCGCGCACGGTCTGCGCCACGCTGAACAGGAGGCCGCAGAGCCACACGCCCGCAAGCCAGCGGCGGGCGGCCCGGGGTGAGGTGCCGCGCAGCGCGAACCAGCCGCCGAACAGGCTGAATGCTGCCGAGGCGTGACCCGACGGAAAGCAGCGACCGGGCCCGCCGTCGTTGACGCCGAAAGCCCAGTGCGACACATGCTGGGCCGAGCGACCGAACTCGGCCAAGTCCCAGGGGCAACTGGTCGCGCTGAGCTGCTTGAGGGTCGGGATCAGCAGCAGACAGATCACCGTGACGGCGAACCACCAGCGCCGTGTGGCCGCATTCATCTCGCGTGCAAAGGGCCATGGTCTGAAAACGTTGATCAGCACCACGACGATGGCCGCTGCGCTGACCCAGCGGCCGCCATCGTGCAGCACATGCGAGAAGAACCATTGGTTCTTCAGGCTGAACCCCTGCGCATCGCCAAACCAGCGCTCGACAGTCATGTCCAGGCCAGAAGCGTCCCAGGCCAGCAAGGCCAACAGGGAGAGTGCAATCCAGGTGGCATCACGCCGTGCGGTCATCGGTCGAAGGTTCATACCCTTTTGATGTTAGACCGGCACTGCTGAAGTGCCACTGAACGCCAGACTCAGCCGCGACGTCGGCGCGCGGCCCAGCCACAGCCGATCAGGCCGACCGCGAACAAGGCATAGGTCGAGGGTTCAGGGACGGGAACTGCCAACGCGAACATGCCATCGGCAAGCAGTTGATGACCAGCCGTCGTGGGGTGTATGCCGTCCCAGTACAGCGGCTTCGCGCCACAACCGCTCGCGTTGTTGCCGCAAGCCGTATTGACGTTGGTAAGGCCGAATGCGGCAGGATTACTCGCAGCGGCCGCAGAGGTTGAGTACACGTCGAAGGTCTTGACGCCAGCCTCACCGGCAAGGCGGGTGGCCAGCGCATTGTTGAACTGCTCTGCAGCCGCCGACGCCGCAAACGACAGGGCTGACCCAAAAAACAGCGACTCCGGGTTCAGGCCCACGTTCGGCGTGTTCCAGACGATGATGTTTTTGGCGCCGGCCGCATGCAATTGGTCTACCAGGCCACCGACATCCTTGGCGTACTTTGCTGCCTCCAGGGCGACAGTCACCGAGTCGAACACCTCGCCGGTACCGAGCAAGCGACGAACATTGTTGGCGCCGCCTTCCAGCACATAAAGCGCATGGCCGTCCGCCGCCCCGCTGGATTGCGTCAAGTGGGCGTTGAGCTGACTTTGCAGACTGAAAGTGGTGACACCAGAAAATCCCGGGACGGGCGCCGCAAAGCTAGGAGTCTGGGCGGCAGGAATATTCCAAAATGATGGCTTGATTTCCGAGCTTCCAGAATCGCGCAGGAGCGATTTTTTCGAGCGTGCCAAGGGGTAAGGAACCCCTGGAATCACGAGTTTTCACGACAGCGGCCTTCTGCCGCCCAGACTCCTAGGCCCCAGTGTCGTGCACGCTGGTGCCATGGACCGCGCTCACCGAGGCCGACGTGCATTTCGATCTGCTGTAAGTAGGTCAGGATTAGCAGCACTGTGTGGGAGCTCCAGTTCGGCTGATAGAACTGCTGACGTACCCGGCGCATCGGACGTCGACCCGGACAACCAAGATCGTGAACGACCGCTTTGGAGAATGGTCGCGTTTGGGCGGCCGCCGGCCTATGGCGGCTGTAATCTGAAACCGGTAATCAACGCCGCGATTTCCTGATCGCCCGTATGACCGGAAGTGGCCGAGAGTGTGAGTACGCCGGAACGCCAGGAAGCTGACATCAATCACCAAAGTCGACTCATCGGCAACTTCAGGGTGTTTGCAAAGCCGGCTCTGACGGGGGCTTGGCCGTCCGGTAGGCGTTCTGTTGGTCACCGATCGGGCGGCCGCACTGGGAATCAGATTTCAGTCTGCTCCGAGATTTCCAAGGCGTCGTCCACGTCGATGCCAAGGTAGCGCACGGTTGACTCCAGCTTGGAGTGGCCCAGCAGCAACTGCACTGCACGCAGGTTCTTCGTGCGCCGGTAGATCAACGTCGCCTTAGTGCGTCGCATCGAGTGCGTGCCGTAGTCGGCGGGATCCAGGCCGAGCTCCTCGACCCAGCCTTCGAGAATCCGCGCGTACTGCCGTGTGCCCAGATGCGGGGAGTCGTGTGTGCGGCTCGGGAACAGAAATTCGTCGGATTTCACCGCCGCCAGCTTGATCCACTTCTGCACCGCATCACGGGTGACCGGTGTGATCTCGAACTGCACCGGGCGCTGGGTCTTGTGCTGCATCACCGTGGCCCGGGAAGCGACTTGGTCTCCATGGCAGATGTCGCGAACCTTCAGGCAAACGAGATCACAGCCGCGAAGCTTGCTGTCGATTCCCAAATTGAAGAGGGCGAGCTCTCGCACGCGGTTTTCCATTTGCAGGCGAACACGAAGGGCCCAGATTTCCTT
>JAYVEB010000048.1:0-17828 GCA_043749095.1 Burkholderiales bacterium
GCAAGCTGCTCGAAGACCTGTACCGCGCGACGTTGCGCGCGCTGGGGGGCGCACAACCGCAGCTCGATGCCGAAATCGATGCGCGCAAGCAGGAGGCCAGGCACATGCTGAACCTGGCGTTGCAGCCGCCGGACGTCGAAGCGCCGCTGTGGAACACGCTGTCGATCAGCTATTTCGCTCGCCACGACGTCAGCGAGATCGCCTGGCACGCCCGCTCGCTGCATGCGCAGCTGAAGTCTGAGTCGCCGGTGGTGAAGGCCCGCGTCTCGCCGGTCGGCGAAGGTCTGCAGGTGCTGGTCTACGCACGCGACCGCGCCGACCTGTTCGCCCGCATCTGCGGCTATTTCGACAGCGCGCACTTCAACATCCTCGAGGCGAAAGTGCACACCACGAACATCCTTGAAGCGAAAGTTCACACCACGAATACCGGCTATGCGCTGGACACGTTCCAGATCGTCAACCCACAGTTCGAAGTCTCACGCGACGGTGCGCCGGCAGCGCAGTACCGCGACCTGATCTCGCTGGTGGAGACCCAGCTCAGCAGTGCTCTGAACGCCCAGGGCGCGTTGCCCGAGCCGAGCCGGGGCCGCCTGTCGCGGCGCGTGAAGTCGTTTCCGGTCACGCCGCGCATCACGCTGCGGCCCGACGAGCGCGCGCAGAACTGGCTGCTCAGCGTGTCGGCCAGTGACCGCTCCGGCCTGCTGTATTCGATCGCCCGCGTGCTGGCGCAGCACCAGATCAACCTGCAGCTCGCCAAGATCACCACGCTGGGCGAGCGCGCTGAAGACACCTTCCTGATCGACGGTGCCGCGCTGCGCCACAACCGCACGCAGATCTCCATCGAGACGGAATTGCTCGATGCGATCGCGGCCTGAGCACCCGCGGATCACCCGATGTCCTTGACCCCGGTCAGCGCCGTCGACTGCCTGGCACGACTCGACCACTACGACACCGTCATCGACGCGCGATCAGAGGGTGAGTTCGCGCTCGACCGGCTGCCCAGCGCTGTCAACTGGCCCAGCCTGAACGACGCCGAGCGGGCGCTGGTCGGCACCGAATACAAGCAGGTCTCGCCCTTCGTCGCCCGCAAGCGCGGTGCGGCGCTGGTGGCTCGCAATGTGGCCATGCACATCGAACGCCATGTGCTCGACAAGCCCAAGGACTGGCAGCCCTTGGTCTACTGCTGGCGCGGCGGACAGCGCAGCGGCGCGCTGTCGCTGGTGCTCAGCCAGGTCGGTTTTCGCGTGCAGGTGCTCGAAGGCGGCTACCTGGCCTACCGGCGTGCGGTCATGGCGGCGCTGGAAGTGCAGCCGCTGCAGTTCAGGTTTCGCACTGTCTGCGGCAAGACCGGGTCGGGCAAGAGCCGCCTGCTCGCGGCGCTGCAGGCGCAGGGCGCTCAGGTGCTCGACCTGGAAGGCCTGGCCAATCACCGCGGATCGGTGCTGGGCCTGGTGCCCGGCAGCCCGCAGCCGACGCAAAAGCAGTTCGATTCGCGCCTGTGGGACGCGATGCGCCACTTCGATCCGGCACAGCCGGTGTGGGTCGAGAGCGAAAGCCGCAAGGTCGGCGAGTTGCGCGTGCCCGAGCGGCTGATCGAATGCATGCGGGCCTCGCCGTGCGTCCACCTGGAACTGCCGACTGACGCCCGTGTGGCGCTGCTGATGGCCGATTACGACTTCTTCGTCAACGACGTGCCCGCGTTCTGTGCCCGGCTCGACGCCCTGCGCGCGCTGCGCGGCAACGAGGTCATCAACCAGTGGCAGGCTGCGGCGAAATCAGGCCGCATCGAAAGCGTGGTGCGCGAGCTGCTGGTCACCCACTACGACCCGGTCTACCTACAGTCGATGCAGCGGAATTTCGTCGGGTTTGCCGAAGCCCTGCAAGTAGAGCCCGAAAACGGCGACGCCAGCACGTTGGCTGGCGTCGCAAAAGACCTGCTGCAGTCCTGACCGCCCTGAACAGGGCCGATCAAGGAGATGAATCACATCACCCCATGTGCAACCCGCCATTCACCGAGAAATCGGCTCCGGTGGCGAATCCCGACTCATCCGACGCCACCCACGCCACCATCGACGCAATGTCGTCCGGCGTGCCCAGGCGCTTGACCGGGATGCCGGCGATGATCTTGTCAAGCACGTCCTGGCGGATGGCCTTGACCATGTCTGTGGCGATGTAGCCGGGACTGACGGTGTTGACCGTCACACCCTTGTTGGCCACTTCCTGCGCCAGCGCCATCGTGAAACCGTGCATGCCGGCCTTGGCGGCCGAGTAGTTGGTCTGGCCGAACTGGCCTTTCTCACCGTTGACCGAGCTGATGTTGATGATGCGGCCCCAGCCTTTTTCTAGCATGTCCTCGATGACCTGCTTGGTCACGTTGAACAGGCTGGTCAGGTTGGTCTCGATGACCGCGTCCCAGTCGGCACGGCTCATCTTGCGGAACATGCCGTCGCGGGTGATGCCGGCGTTGTTGACCAGCACGTCGATCGGGCCGAGCTCCGCCTTGATCTTCTGGAACGCGGCGGTGGTCGAATCCCAGTCGCCGACATTGCCGACCGAGGCATGGAAGTGGTAGCCCAGCGCGGTTTGCTCGTCGAGCCACTTCTTGATGTCCCGGCTCGGGCCGCAACCAGCCACCACGGTGAAGCCGTCCCGGTGCAGGCGCTGGCACATGGTGGTGCCGATGCCGCCCATGCCACCGGTCACATACGCGATTTTCTTGCTCATTCGTCTCACTCCTGTGTGTTGTTCTTGAGTGGGCTGCTCGGTGTCAAGGCTGAGCCCTGAAGGGCTCCCGGGTCAACCGGGTTGTCACCGAAGCCCGGTGTGGTTTCAACGCTCCAGCGCCATTGCAATCCCCATGCCGCCGCCGATGCACAGGCTGGTCAGGCCCTTTTTCGCATTTCGCTTCTGCATTTCGTGCAGCAACGTGACCAGCACACGGCAGCCAGACGCGCCGATCGGGTGCCCGATGGCGATGGCGCCACCGTTCACATTGACCTTGCTGGTGTCCCAACCCATTTCCTGGTGCACGGCACAGGCCTGGGCAGCAAACGCCTCATTGATTTCCATCAGGTCGAGGTCAGCCGCCTTCCAGCCGGCACGGGCTAGCGCGCGCTGCGATGCCGACACCGGGCCCATGCCCATGATGGCCGGGTCGAGCCCGGAGCTGGCATAGCTGGCGATGCGCGCCAGCGGCGTCAGGCCGAGTGCAGCGGCGCGCGAGGCGCTCATCACCAGCACCGCAGCGGCGCCGTCGTTGATGCCCGAGGCGTTACCGGCCGTCACGCCGCCAGCCTTGTCGAACGCGGGGCGCAGACCGGCCAGCCCTTCGGCGGTGCACTTGCGGTTGACGAACTCGTCAGTGCCGAACAGCACCGGGTCGCCCTTGCGCTGCGGAATGCCGACGTTGACGATCTCGTCGTTGAAGCGACCGGCTTCCTGCGCCGCGGCAGCTTTCATCTGCGAGGCCAGCGCCAGTGCGTCCTGCGCTTCTCGGCTGATGCCGAACTTCTTCGCGATGTTCTCAGCGGTGACGCCCATGTGGTACAGGTTGAAGGCGTCGGTCAGACCGTCGCGCAACATGGTGTCGAGCAGCTTCCAGTCACCCATGCGCACGCCGTCGCGCGCGCCCGGCAGCACGTGCGGCGCGAGGGTCATGTTTTCCTGGCCGCCGGCCACGACGATGTCGGCGTCGCCGTCACGGATCGCCTGCGCCGCCAGCACCACTGACTTCAACCCGGACCCGCACAGCTTGTTGATCGTCATCGCCGGCACGGTGTTCGGCAGGCCGGCACCGATCGAGGCCTGGCGCGCCGGGTTCTGCCCGCAATCGGCCTGCAACACCTGGCCCATGATGACTTCGCTGACCTGATCACCGGAGAGTCCGGCGCGCTTCAGCACCTCGGCGATGACGACCGAGCCCAATGCCGACGCCGGCACCTTGGCCAGGCTGCCGCCGAACTTGCCCACGCCGGTGCGGGCGGCCGAAACGATGACGATGTCTGTGCTCATGATGAATTCCTGACTTGAAATGAAAAAACAGCACGGAGGTAACTCACGCAGTCCTACACCTTACTGCGAACCAAAAGACGACGCGTTGAAATGAATCAGCCCGTCGTCAGATTTTCTGCCTGACGTAGCGGCCTGGCGCCGGTTCGATGACGGAATAGCGACGGCTGCCCGCGGATTTCGGCGCCGGAACCTGCCGGCCAGAGTGGCTGGCCAGCCACGAGGCCCAGTCGGTCCACCAGCTGCCGGGATGTTCCGTCGTCTTGCTGAACCAGCTCTCAGCGCTGGCCGGAAGAGCCGTGGCGCCGCCGATCCAGTGGCTGCGCTTCTTCTTCGCCGGGGGATTGATCACCCCGGCAATGTGGCCCGAGGCGCCGAGCACAAAGCGCTTCTTGCCTTTCAGGACCTGCGTGGAACGGTACGCCGACTGCCACGGCACGATATGGTCTTCACGCGAGGCGTAGATGTAAGCCGGGGTGTCGATCAGCGACAGATTAAGCGGCTGGCCGCACACGGTGAGGTCGCCAGGCTTCATCAGGCGGTTTTCCAGGTAGGTGTGGCGCAGGTACCAGCAGTACATCGGCCCGGGCAGGTTGGTGCTGTCGTTGTTCCAGTACAGAAGGTCGAATGGCGGCGGTGTTTCGCCCTTCAGGTAGTTGCCGACGACGTAGTTCCACACCAGGTCGTTGGGGCGCAGGAAGCTGAAGGTCGACGCGAGCTCACTGCCCTTCAACAGGCCGCCACCCTTGGGACTGTCGGCGCCGATCGAGCGTTCGCGCATCCGCACCATTGCCTCGTCGATGAACAGGTCGAGGATGCCGGTGTCGGTGAAATCGAGCAGGCTGGTCAGCAGCGTCACGCTGGCAGCGGGCTTCTCGCCGCGCGCGGCCAGCACCGCAAGTGCAGTGGCGAGCAAGGTGCCACCGATGCAGAAGCCCAGCGTGTTGATCTGCTCGGCGCCGGTGATGTCGCGCGTCACCTCGATCGCACGGATCACCGCGTTCTCGATGTACTGGTCCCAGGTCACCTGCGCCATGCTCTCGTCGGCGTTGCGCCAGCTCATCACGAACACCCGGTGGCCCTGGGCCACGGTGTAGCGGATCAGCGAGTTGTCAGGCTGCAGGTCGAGGATGTAGTACTTGTTGATGCACGGTGGCACGAACAGCATCGGCCGCTCATGCACCTTGGGCGTCAGCGGCTTGTATTCGAGCAACTGGAACAGCTCGTTCTCGAACACGACCGCGCCTTCCGAAGTGGCCACGTTGCGGCCGACCTCAAACAGGCTTTCGTCGGTCTGCGACACATGGCCCTGCCGGATGTCGTGCCACAGGTGCTGCAGGCCCTGCGTGATGCTTTCACCTTTGGTTTCGAGCGCCTTGCGCTGCGCTTCCGGGTTCAGCGCCAGATAGTTGCTGGGCGCAGCCGCGTCGACCCACTGCTGCACCGCGAAGCGGATGCGTTGCTTGACCTTTTCGTCGCCTTGCAGCTCATCGGCCATGCCCAGCAGCGTGCGGGCGTTCAGCAGATAGAGCTGGGCGGTGAACGCGCTGGCGGGGTTTTGCGCCCAGTCGGGCGAGGCAAAACGGCGATCCCCAAGCACCGGGGTGGGCACCGGCGGCGCCGCGGTCTTGTCGAGCGCCGCGCCGGCCAGCGCCTGAAACTGCTGCAGCGACTGGTTCCACAGCGCCGTGGCCTGCTGAAGGTAGTCACTCTGCAACTGCGCCAGCGACGGCATTGGCAACGTCAGCGCGGTCAGCGATTTCAAGGTCTCGGCTGCCGTGGCGTTGAGCGCCGACGCGACGGCGTCGGTGATGGGCGCCATCGGCGCGGGGCTTGCAGGTTCAGGCTTCGCTTTCACTTGTATCCTCTTTCAGCCGCCGACGCGAGCCGCCGGCCTGACTGTGACCTGGATTGTCGCGCGCACCGCTGACCCTGGTGTGACGACAATCCCGAAGCGGTCGATTCACAACCTGACTCTGACGGACCCCGCGATGTACCTGGTGGCGATTGCATGGATGTATGTGGTGGTGATGATGACGGTGGTCGAAGCCACCAGCGCGAACGGCACCGTCCTCGGCGCGATTTTCACCTTTGTGCTCTACGGCGCCCTGCCGCTGTCCGTGGTTCTGTACATCCTGCGCACGCCGGCGCGCAAGCGGGCGCGGCTTGCCGCTGACGCGCCCGCAGCAGCCACCGCGACAGCCGAAACGTCAGCGCCCGAGCCAGATGGCCGCGACCATGCGCCCGGTGACACCGTCTCGCCGGAACGAAAAGAAGCGTGACGCGTCGGAAGCGGTGCACCATGTCCCGCCGCTGAAGGCGGTCACGCCGCACGGCGACAAGCGGTCGCGCGCCAGACCGGGCAGATCGCCCAGCCACTTGCCGGCTTTCAGCTGCACGAAACGCGCGGCCGGTAGCTGAGCAGTCGCCGGGTCGACCCCAAAAGCCTGCAATACATCGGCGCCGACTTCGAAGTGGCGCGGCCCGATGCAAGGCCCGAGCCAGACCGCCACCTGATCCGGCTGGCACCCGCTGGCATCGCACAGCGCCGCCAGCGTGGCCTCCAGCACCCCAGCCGCCAGACCTCGCCAGCCCGCATGCGCCGCGGCCACCGCGCCAGGCGCTGCCCACAGCACGGGCAGGCAGTCGGCCACCTGGATGCTGCACACGACGCCCGGCTCGGTGGTGACACAAGCATCAGCGTCGTGTAGCGGCGCACCGGGGGCGGCATCGGCCGCCGTCAAACGGACCACACGGGCACCGTGCACCTGGTTCAGCCGCACCCACGGCGCGCCGACGGCTGCAGCCAGTCGGACCTGGTTTTGCGCCACTGCCCAGGCGTCGTCGCCCAGGCCATCGCGCAGGTTCATGCTGTCGAACGCGCCGCTGCTGACACCGCCGCGCCGGGTGGTCATCAGCGCCTGCATGCCATCGAGGTGCCAGTCGGGGCGTAGCCAGTCGGGATCAGAGTTCACCAGGGTTCGCGGCGGCGCCGTCATCTCAACGGCGGCCCATGATGTCACGCAGCAAGCCCGCTGACCGGGCACGTTCACATCGCACCGGTACACTGGACGGCATGTATACCGCACGCAGCATTCGCCATTGCAAGAGCTGCGGCGCCGCCGCCGAATATCGGGTGCCGACCGACGACAACCGCCCACGCGCGGTGTGCACCGTGTGCGCCGCAGTGCACTACGAAAACCCGTGCAACGTGGTCGGCACCATCCCGGTCTGGGACGACCAGGTGCTGCTGTGCCGCCGCAACATCGAGCCCCGCTACGGCTACTGGACGCTGCCGGCCGGCTTCATGGAACTGGACGAGACGCTGGCCGAGGGCGCGGCGCGCGAAACCGTCGAGGAAGCCGGCGCGAACATCGAGTTGCAGCCGCTGTTCACCTTGCTCAATGTGGTGCGGGCCGGCCAGGTGCACGTGTTCTACCGCGCGAGACTGATCGACACCCGCTTCGCGCCCGGGCCTGAAACCATCGAGGCCCAGCTGTTCCGCGAACACGAGGTACCGTGGGACGACTTGGCCTTCAAGACCGTGCATCAAACGCTGAAGCTGTATTTTGACGACCAGCGCCGGGGTCAATTCGGCTTCCATTGTGTCGATATCGGGTGAACGACGGTTCACCGGCATGCCCGACTCTCTTTCCGAAATTTCCCCCGCCCCAACGGTCGGCCTGACCCCCGGCGCCACAGTGCAACGCCTGCGCGAAGACCTGATCCACCCGGATCCCTTGCTCGACTGCCTGGTCGAGATCTGCCGTTTGCAGGGCCACGCCACCACGCGCGCCGCGCTGTCGGCCGGCATGCCGATCGGCCCCGACACCGCTTGCCGCTGGACCTGGCCGAACGCGCCGCGGCCCGTGCCGGTATGGCCACGCGATTGCAACGGCTGGCGCTCGCCGACCTCGACGCCGCTACGCTGCCAGTGCTGCTGATCCTGCGCAGCAACCAGGCCTGTGTACTGATGGGCTGGGAAGGCGCTGGCGACGCGCAGAGCGCCCGCGTGCTGCTGCCCGAAACCGGCCAGGGCACGGTGCGCCTGTCGCGTGCCGGTCTGGAAGCGCGCTACAGCGGCGTCACGCTGTTCGTGCGACCGCATTTCCGCTTCGATGCCGGCACGCCGCCCGCTGCAGACCGGACCAGCGGCACCCGACACTGGTTCTGGAGCGCGCTGCTCGCGCAGCGCTTCGTCTACCGCGATGTTTTGTGGGCCGCGCTGCTGATCAACCTGTTCGCGCTCGCCTTCCCGATGTTCTCGATGAACGTCTACGACCGTGTCGTGCCGAACAACGCCTTCGAGACCTTGTGGGCCTTGGCCATCGGCGTGTTGCTGGTGCTGGGCGCCGACCTGTTCATGCGCCTGCTGCGCAGCCACTTCGTCGACGAGGCCAGCGCGCGCATCGAAGTTACGCTGTCGGCCACGCTGATGGAAAAGGTGCTGGGCCTGCGGCTCGAACACCGCCCCGAGTCGGTCGGCTCATTCGCGCAGAACCTGCGCGGCTTCGAGCAGGTGCGCGACTTCATCGCCTCGTCCACCGTCACCGCACTGATCGACCTGCCGTTCACGCTGCTGTTCGTCATCGTGCTGGCGTGGATCTCGCCGTGGCTGGCGCTGCCGGTGCTGGTCGCGTTCGGGCTGATCCTGGGCCTGGGCTACTCGCTGCAGCATCGTCTGCATGCGCTGTCGGAGACCACTTACCAGGCCAGCGCGCAGCGCAATGCGACGCTGATCGAGAGCCTGTCGGCGATCGAGACCATCAAGTCGCAAGGCGCCGAGAGCGTGATCCAGTCGAAGTGGGAGCGCGCCAACCTGTTCCTGGCCAGCACCAATGTCAAGATGCGCGGCCTGTCATCGGGCGCAATGCTGGCGACCAGCACGCTGACGCAGCTGGTGTCGGTGGCGATGATCCTGATCGGCGTCTACCTGATCAGCCAGCGCGAGCTGACGATGGGCGCGCTGATCGCCTCCAGCATGCTGTCGGGCCGCGCGCTGGCGCCGGCCGGGCAGATCGTCGGGCTGCTGATGCAATACCAGGGCGCGCGCACCGCGCTGGATTCACTGAACAAGATCATGGCCAAGCCAGTCGAGCGGCCGGCTGGCGAGAGCTTCATCCAGCGGCCGCAACTGCGCGGCGACATCGAGTTCCGCAACGTCAAATTCTCGTATCCGAATCGCACTGGCGAGACAAACGCGTCGGCGATCGAAGGCATCAGCTTCAAGATCAGCGCCCGCGAACGCGTCGCGCTGATCGGCCGTGTGGGCTCGGGCAAGAGCACGACCCAGCGGCTGATCATGGGCCTGTACCAGCCGACCGACGGCGCGGTGCTGCTCGACGGCATCGACCTGCGCCAGCTCGACCCGGCCGATGTGCGGCGCAATGTCGGCAGCGTGTCGCAGGACGTGACGCTGTTCCAGGGCACGCTGCGCGAGAACATCACCTTCGGCCTGCCCTATGCCGACGACTCGGCCGTGGTCGCCGCCGCCGGCGTGGCGGGCCTGACCGACTTCATCAACCGCCACCCGCGCGGCTTCGACATGCCGGTGGGCGAGCGCGGCGAATCACTGTCGGGCGGCCAGCGCCAGGGGGTGGGTCTCGCCCGCGCGGTGCTGCACAACGCGCCGCTGCTGCTGCTCGATGAGCCGACCAGCGCGATGGATTTCTCGACCGAGGCCCAGATCACGACCCAGGTCACGGCCTTCGCCAGCGACAAGACGGTGGTGCTGGTGACGCACCGCACCTCGATGCTGGCGATGGCCACCCGTGTGATCGTCATCGACGGCGGCAAGGTGGTGGCCGACGGCCCGCGCGACCGCATCATGGAAGCGCTGTCCAGCGGCCGGATTGCGAGAGCGGCATGAACGCCATCCTGAAAGCGGTCACCGCGCCCTGGGGCACAGCCGATGCGGCCGCCGACGCCGCGGGCTTTCGCAGCTTCGAGCACCAGGCCGAGGTGGTGATGTCGCGTGCCCGCACTCAGCGGGCGCAGCTGATCGTGCGGGCTGCCCTCGTGGTCGTGCTGCTGCTGCTGTGGGCCTGCTTCGCGCACGTCGAGGAGGTGACGCGCGGCGACGGCAAGGTGATCCCGTCGAAGCAGTTGCAGGTCGTGCAGTCACTCGACGGCGGCGTGGTGTCCGAGATCCTGGTGCAGGAAGGCCAGGTGGTCGAGGCCGGCCAGCTGCTGCTGAAGATCGACGAGACCCGCGCCACCTCGGGCGTGCGCGAGAGCGCGGCACAGGGCTTCGCGCTGCGGGCACGCGGTGCGCGACTGCGCGCACTGGCCGAAGGCACGCCGTTCCTGCCACCTGCCAGCAGCAACCCCGAAGAACGGCGCATCCTCGACGAGGAACGCACGCTGTACGAGACCCGGCGTTCCGAGCTGGGCACGATGATTGCGATCAACCAGCAGCAGTTGCAGCAGCGCCAGCAGGAGCTCAGCGAGATGCGGGCGCGCAAGTCATCGGCCGAACGCGGGCTGGACCTGGGTCAGCAGGAACTGAACAAGACCCGGCCGCTGCTGGCCACGGGCGCGGTCTCCGAGGTGGACATCCTGCGGCTGGAGCGCGAGGTGTCGCGCAGCCGCGGCGAGATCGAGCAATCCAGCGCGCAGATCGCCCGAGTGCAGGCAGCCATAGTCGAGGCGCAGCGCAAGATCCAGGAGACCGAGCTGACCTTCCGCAACGACGCGCGCAAGGACATGGCCGATGTGATGGGCAAGCTGAACGCGCTGAACGAAGGTGCAGTGGCGCTGGCCGACAAGGTCGACAAGTCACAGGTCAAGAGCCCCGTGCGCGGCCGCGTGCAGCGCCTGCTGGCGAACACCGTGGGCGGCGTGGTGCAGCCGGGCAAGGACATCGTCGAGGTGGTGCCGCTCGACGACCAGCTGATCCTCGAAGCCAAGGTGCAGCCGCGTGACATCGCCTTCATCCACCCGGGGCAGGACGCCACGGTCAAGTTCACCGCCTACGACTTCTCGATTTACGGCGGCCTGGTCGCCAAGGTCGAGAACATCAGCCCCGACACCGTCGTCGACGAAAAGGGCAATGCCTTCTACCTGGTGCGGGTGCGCACCACGCAGGCCAGCTTCAGCGAGAAGCTGCCGGTGATCCCCGGGATGACCGCCGAGGTCGACATCCTGACTGGCCGCAAGACGGTGATGTCCTACCTGCTGAAGCCGGTGCTGAAGGCCAAAGCCTACGCGTTGCGGGAACGGTGACCGTTTCCTTATCGTCACAAATCGCCTGGCTGAGGTGACAGACGTCACGAAAGACGGCCCTCAGATGCACCCAGTGCAGACCGAAGTGACTATGCTCGAATCAACATCTCCGGACACCAGCCACGTCCACCCTGCACTGACCCGGTGCGACTTTCGACAGACCCCGCCATGCCCACCATCCATTTGACTGCGCAGGGAAAAGTCACCGGCTTGTGGGGCCACGCCATCATCAAGGGCGCCGACGGTCGTGCGCACCCGCTGAAGCTGGGCGACATCGTCAGGCGCGGTGATGTGATCCTGACCACCCAGGACGGCATCGTTGAACTGACGTCTGACGGCAGCGCCGCCCCCGTCGTCATCGCCCCGGCCTCTGCTGCGGTGGCTTCCACCGTGCCGGTGGAAGCCACGCCGGCAGCGCCCGCCGCATCGGCAGCGCGCGGCGAGATCGATCCAGTCATCGAAAAACTGGCACAGAACGACGCCGACGCCGTCACCGCCGCGGGTCTGGCCGGAGGCGACGGCGGTGAATTCCTGCCGGGCCTGCGCGTCGATCGCATCTCGGAATCGCTGACCTCGCTGGGTTTCGGCAACAACGAAGACACCGCTACAGGCCGCGCTGCAGTCATCGCCGGCGCCAATCCGCTGGCCGCCGCCGGGGCCAACATCGCGCCTTCGGCTGTGGACGGCGCCGTCAGCGGCCCCGAGAACACGACGCTGCCGGTGGCGCTGCGCGGGATCGACAGCGACGGCAACGTCGTCAGCGTCACCATCACCAGCGTGCCGACCGGCGGCACGCTGCTGCTGGCCGATGGCAGCAGCGTCGTCAGCGCGGGGCAGACACTGACGCCCGCCCAAACTGCGGGCCTGCTGTTCAAGCCTGCTGTCGACTTCGTCGGCCAAGCAGCGATCACCTTCTTCGTCACCGACAACCAGGGTGCGACGTCAAACGGCGCCACGGTATCGCTGAACGTGGTCGACACCAACCCGCCACCGGCCAACCAGCCGCCAGTCGCGGTCAACGACAGCGCGACGACGCCCGAGGACACGCCGGCCAACGGCAATGTGCTCGGCAACGACAGCGACCCCGAAGGCAGCAACCTCACCGTCACGCAGTTCAGCCTTGATGGCGTGACCTATGCCGCTGGCGCCACCGCTGTCGTCGCAGGCGTTGGCAGCCTCACGCTGGCCGCCAACGGCGAGTACACCTTCACGCCATACGCCAACTACAACGGCCCGGTGCCGGTGGCGACTTACACCGTCAGCGACGGCGCTGTCAGCGTGACCGCGACACTGGCGCTCTCGGTGAGCCCGGTCGCCGACGCGCCGGTGGCCGCGCCCGACACCGTACCAGCGGTCGAGGACCAGCCGGTGGTGTTCGATCCGCGCATTAACGACAGCAACGTCGACGGCACACCACTGTCGATCACCGCGATTGGCGGCCAGCCCATCGCCATCGGCACGCCGGTGGTGCTGCCGCAGGGCACGGTCTCGCTGAATTCCGACGGCACATTGACCTTCACGCCGAACCCGAACGTCAACGGTCCAGTGGTCTTCGACTACACCGTGTCCAACGGCGGCGCGACGAGCACCTCGCAGGTCACGCTCAACATCGCGCCGGTCAACGATGCGCCGGTGGCGGTCGACGACCTGGCGTCGACGCCGGTGAACACGGCCACGACGATCGCGGTGCTGGCCAACGACAGCGACGTCGATGGCAACACGCTGGTCGTCACCGGGGCATCGGTCGACCCGGCGCTCGGCACCGTCACGGTGAACCCGAACGGCACCCTCGCCTTCAGCCCGGCGAACAACGTCAGCGGACCGGTGGTCATCCAGTACACGATCAGCGATGGGCACGGAGGTGTCGCCAGCGCGGTGGTCACGGTCAACGTCGGACCGAACACGCCGCCCGAGGGCAGCGATGCAACGGTCCACTCGCCGAAGACGGCTCGCGCAGCTTCAGTGCGACGGACTTCGGCTTCTCCGACGCCGATGCGGGCCAGAGCTTTGCGAACCTGCGCATCGACGCACTGCCGACGGCCGGCAGCCTGACGCTGTCGGGCGTGGCGGTGGCGGCTGGCCAAGTGATCGCGGTAGCTGACCTCGGCCACCTGGTGTTCACACCGGCGCCCAATGCAAACGGCAACGGCTACGCCAGCTTCAGTTTCAGCGTGCAGGACAGCGCCGGCGCGTTCGATGTGGCGCCGAACCAGATCACGATCGATGTCAGCGCGGTCAATGACGCGCCGGTCGCGGTGGTGACACCCACCAGCGGCAACGAGGATGCCGACGGCATCCCGGTGCTGCTGGGCGGCACCGACATCGACGGCAACATCGCGAGCTTCACCATCGGCTCGCTGCCCACGAACGGCGTGCTGCTGTTCGGCGGTGTCCCCGTGACGCTCGGTCAGAGCATTCCAGCCACGGCAGGCTCGGCCACGCTGAGCTTCGTGCCGGCAGCGAATTTCAACGGCAACACTGCGTTCGATTTCACCACCACCGACAACGAAGGCGCGGTGTCGCCATCGGTCAGCGCACCGATCACTGTCGCGCCGATCAACGATGCGCCGGTGGCGGTTGACGATCTTGCCTCGACGCCGATCAACACCACGACGACGATTGCCGTGCTGTCCAACGACAGCGATGTCGATGGCAATCCGCTCAGCGTTACCGCTGCGTCGGTCGATCCTGCGTTCGGCACGGTCACGGTGAACCCGAACGGCACCCTCGCCTTCAACCCGGCAAACAACGTCAGCGGGCCGGTGGTCATCAGCTACACGATCAGCGATGGCCAGGGCGGCGTCGCCAGCGCGACGGCCACCGTCAACGTCGGCCCCAACACGCCACCCGAGGGCAGCAATGCCAACGTCGTGATCGCCGAGGACGGCTCGCGCAGCTTCAGCGCGGGCGATTTCGGCTTCTCCGACGCCGATGCAGGGCAGAGCTTCGCCAATGTGCGCATCGACGTGCTGCCGAGCGCAGGCTCGCTGACGCTGTCGGGTGTGGCAGTGGCAGTCGGCCAGGTGATCGCGGTGGCCGATCTCGGTCACCTCGTGTTCTCACCGGCACCCAACGGCAATGGCACGGGCTACGCCAGCTTCAGCTTCAGCGTGCAGGACAGCGGTGGCGCGTTCGACACCGTACCGAACCAGATCACGATCGATGTGACACCGGTGGCCGATCCGGCAGTGATCGGTGGCACCGCCAACGGCGCGACGGTCGAAGACACCACCTTGACGACCGGCGGCACGCTGACAGTCACCGACCCGGACGCCGGTGAAGCGGCGTTCAACCCGCTGACGCAAGTGGCGGGCGCGCACGGTGCCTTCAGCATCGACGCGGCGGGCGTGTGGACTTACACGCTCAACAACGCCGACCCGGCCGTGCAGGCCCTCGGCGCCGGCTAGACGCTGCCGAACGAGACCTTCACGGTGACAACGATCGACGGCACCTCGCAGGTCGTCACCGTGACCATCACCGGCACGAACGATGTGCCTGTCGCGCAAGGGGCCAGCGTTGCGGTCAACGAGGATGCGCCGCTGCTCACCGGCAACGTCAGCGCCACCGATGTCGATGCGAATGCGGTGCTGAGCTTTGGCCTGAATGCCGCACCACCGGCTGGGCTGACTTTCAACTCGAACGGCAGCTACACCTTCGACGCCTCCAACCCCGCCTATCAGTCGCTGGCAGCCGGGCAGCAGCAGGTGCTGACCATCCCGTACACCGTCACCGACGATCAGGGTGCCACTTCGACGGCCAACCTCGTGATCACCATCACCGGCACCAACGACGCGCCGGTCGCCGTCAATGACAGTGCTTCGACGCCGATCAACACACCGCTTGCCAGCATTGACGTGCTGGGCAACGACAGCGACATCGATGGCGGCACCTTGACCGTCACCGCCGCCGGCCTGGTCAATCCTGCGCTGGGCAGCATCTCGATCAACCCGAACGGCACGCTGGCCTTCACGCCGGCCAGCAATCTCAGTGGCCCGGTGGTGGTGAACTACACCGTCAGCGACGGCCAGGGCGGGTTCTCGAATGCAACCCTCACCGTCACCGTCGGCGCGAACACGCCGCCTGCGGGCAGCGACGCGACCGTCACCGTTGCCGAAGACAGCTCACGCAGCTTCAGCGCCGCCGACTTCGGCTACTCGGATGCCGATGCCGGCCAGGGCTTCGCCCAGGTGCGCATCGACTCGCTGCCCGCCGCAGGCTCGCTGGCACTGAACGGCTTCGCCGTGACGGCGGGCCAGGTCGTTGCGGTCGCTGACCTCGGCCGCCTGGTGTTCACGCCGATACCCAATGCAAATGGCAGCGCGTACGCCGGGTTTGATTTCAGCGTGCAAGACAGCGCGGGCGCGTTCGACCCCGCACCGAACCACCTGGCGATCGCCGTCAGCGCCGTCAATGACGCGCCAGTGGCCAGCGGCAGTGCCACCCTGGCGGCCATCAACGAAGACAGCACCAACCCGCCCGGGGCCAGCGTCGGCAGCCTGGTCGGTGCCCATTTCAACGACAGCGCTGACCAGGTCAGCGGTGGCTCCAGCGCCAACACGCTGGCTGGCATCGCCATCAGCGGCCATACCGCCGATGCGAGCAAGGGAAACTGGCAGTACTCGACCGACGGCGGCACAAACTGGACGGCCGTGCCCGCTGGCAGCAATGCCGCGGCGGTGACGCTGACCACCAGCGATTTACTGCGCTTTTTGCTGGCAGCGAATTACAACGGTGGCGCCACGCCCCTGGACGCGAACCTGATCGAGTCCGGCGGCGCGGCCATCAGCAGTGGTGCCACGGTCGACCTGAGCACGGGCACCGGCGGTGGCAGCGTCTACTCGGCGGCCACGGTGGCAGTCAACGAGACCATCACCCCGGTCAACGACCCACCGGTCGCGGTCAACGACCACTTCACGACGGCAGAAGACCAGCCGCTGACGATCACGCTGGCTTCGCTGCTTTCCAACGACAGCGATGCCGATGGCAACCCGCTCTCGGTCATCAGCGCGCAGTCTGTCGCCGGTGGCACGCTCGACATCGTGGGAGGCAACTTCGTGTTCACGCCGAACCCGAATTACTTCGGTCCGGCTTCTTTCAGCTACAGCATCAGCGACGGCCAGGGCGGCATCGCCACCGCCACCGTCAACATCGATGTCACGCCGGTCAATGACCCGCCGGTGGCACGGCCCGACGAAGGCAGCGTGACCGCGGCGCAAACGCTGATCGTCACAGCCACCGAAGGCGTGATCCAGTCGACCCCGGTCCCCGCAGGCCGCGACACCGACATCGAAGGGGATGCCTTGACGGTGACGAAGGTGTCAGCCGGCGCCGGCGCACCCAGCATGGCCGTGCCGAATGGCGGCGTCACCATCGCCGGCACCTATGGCGATTTGCTGCTGCGCAACGACGGCAGCTACAACTACACCGCGAGCCGTGCCGATGCAGTGGCCACCGGCACGCAGGTCAACGATGTCTTCACTTACCAGGTGTCCGACAGCCACGGTGGCTTTGCCACGGCATCGCTCACATTGCATTTCGCTGGTGTCGCCGACACGCTGAATGCTGCGCCGCCGACGACCACGGCACTCACCGCCGCGCTGGGACTCAACGGCGAGTACTACGGCTACAACGACTTCAACCCGGGCCCGACCAGCCCGAACCGGCGACATGCCGACGACGGCGTGTATGGCAACCTCGATCGTGCCGTCGATGTCACCTCGATCGTCAATGGCCGCAATGCGGCATTCGGCGGCGGGGCAGTGGCAGGTTCCAGCATGGCGGCCGACCCCAACGCGGCAGACGCCCGCTTCCTCGCTCGCACGATCGATTACGGCACCTCTACAGCTGTGACGGCCTCACTGGGCACGAACCCCAACATCGCACCCGGCGGGTCGATCGCCAGCCTGAACAACACCAACTGCCAGCTGTACAAGTTCCTGAACCGCACCGGTGGGAGCGACGCGGGCACGATCAGCGTGGGACAAGGCACCGGAGACAACGACCAGCTCGGTGGCGGGCCGACCAGCGGCCTCGGCCGCACCAGTGACGCTGCCATGCGCCTGAGCGGCGAGGCGTATCTGGCCGCTGGTCTGTATGACATCCGCGTGTATGCCGACGACGGTTTCCGTCTGAAGCTCGACGATCAGACGGTGGCCCTTTTTGACAACATCCAGTCGCCGACCACCCGTGTCTACACCGGCGTGGCGATTCACGGAGGATTGACGCCGCTGGAGCTGCTGTACTGGGAGCAAGGTGGCAACGCGGTGCTGCGCGTCGAGTTCAAACTGAGCGGCACCGCCGACTCGGCCTACCAGGTGCTCGGGTCGCAGAACCTGCCGCTGTTCAACGATGCGAACGCGCCGGTGCTGTCAGACCTGCAGGACCTGGTGGCCGGACCGACCGCAGGCAGCTACCTGGTGCGTACCGGCTCGGTGCTCGATGGTGGCAATGGCGACGACATCCTGAACGGCAGCGCCGGGCGTGACATCCTGATCGGCGGGCTAGGAGTCTGGGCGGCAGGAATATTCCAAAATGATGGCTTGATTTCCGAGCTTCCAGAATCGCGCAGGAGCGATTTTCTCGAGCGTGCCAAGGGG
>JAYVEB010000049.1:0-42268 GCA_043749095.1 Burkholderiales bacterium
CGAAGGGGTGCACACCGGCCGGCTGTACGTCAACGACAGGAACACCGATGCCACCTCGACCAGCACGCTGTTCAACCTGCGCGCCCGCTGGCGGCAGACCGTTGGTGGTTGGCAGTTCAGCGAGCTGTTCCGCATCGACAACCTGACCAACCGCCACTACGCCGGATCGGTCATCGTGAATGAAGGAAACGGCCGTTACTTCGAGCCTGCGCTGCCGCGCACCTGGACGGTCGGTATCACCATGACGTACGCCTTGCAGTGAACCCCCGAAAGAATTCACCGTCCACGCCGACACCAGGGCTTGGATTGCTGCCGATCATCCACATCTGACACCGAAGGAGATTTCCATGGCACAAGAAGTCATCACACTGGGCGGCGGTTGTTTCTGGTGCGCCGAGGCGGTGTTCGAGCAGGTTGACGGCGTCACAGCTGTCGAATCCGGCTACAGCAATGGCCAGCTCGCCAAGCCCAGCTATGAGCAGGTCTGCAGCGGCAACACCGGCTGCGTCGAGGTGATCCGCGTCACCTTCGATGGTCAACGCATCAGCCTGCGTGAGGTGCTGGAGATCTTCTTCGTGATCCACGACCCGACCACGCTGAACCGCCAGGGCGCCGACACCGGCACCCAGTACCGCTCGGGCATCTACTTCCATGCGCCGGCGCAGCAGGCCGTGGCCCGCGAGGTGATGGACGAGGTCGACCAGAAGGTCGCCGGCAAGCTGGTCACCGAGCTGCTGCCGGTGGCCGACTATTCGCGCGCCGAGGACTACCACCAGCATTACTACGCGAACCACCCGACCCAGGGTTATTGCGCGATGGTCGCGGCGCCGAAGATCGAGAAGTTCCGCAAGACCTTCGCCAGCCGAGTCAAGCAGACGGCCTGATTCGGATCCCGCAAGGCAGACCGCGTGATGAAGACCGCCTGGCGGCGCATGGCCTTCGCTGCGGCGCTGGGGTTCAGTGCGCTGCTGATGCAGTCGATCGGGTTGCTGCACGGCTATGTGCACCCGCACGATGGACACGCTCACCATGTCGGGCAGGCTGGCCTCAGCCCCAACCTCATCGGCGCTGACGCCGAGGCTGACACGGCAGCGCATCCTGCGCACCTCGCCCAAGGCTGGCTGCAGGCGATGTTTGCCGGGCACCACGAAGGCAGCGCCGGTTGCACGCTGTTCGATCAGCTGACGCACGCCGACCTGCTGCACGACCTGCCACTGATTGCACTGGCCTTTGCGGCGCCGGTTCAACCCGACGCCGTCCACGCCGCGTGGCACCACGCCACGCAAGTCACGGGCTTCCTGGCCCGCGCACCGCCCGCGATCGGCTGAGTGGCGCTTGCCCGGCCGCAGGCCGGGCTCACACGCGCTTTCTGACTTCCTCACGCATGCCGTTGTCCGCGATGGACGGCGGTGTCACTTCGTTTGCAGCGTCATCGGTGCGCCGGGCCCTCAGGTCGCGCGTCGGTGTTCGCACGTCTCGAGTTCACCCACCATGTACCCACGCTTTCATCCTCCACGCAGCGCGTTGGCGCTGTCCTTGAGCCTGGCCTTAACTGCCGTTATTCCGCAGCTAGGTTACGCACAGAGCCTCGCCGATGCACCCGCTGAGGTCACTGCATCTCCGCCTTCGCGCACGCTCGACACCGTCGTGATCACCGGCAATCCGCTGGGCAGCGCGCAGATTGCCGCCCCGGTGTCGGTGCTGTCCGGCGATGGCCTGGTGCTGCGACGCGGCAGCTCGCTCGGCGAGACGCTGTCCGGTCTGCCGGGCGTGTCGTCAACCTACTTCGGCCCGAACGCCAACCGGCCAGTGATCCGCGGCCTCGACGGCGATCGGGTGCGCATCCTCAGCAACGCCGGCGCGTCGCTCGACGCGTCGTCATTGAGCTATGACCATGCGGTGCCGATCGACCCCTTGATCGTCGACCGAATCGAGGTGCTGCGTGGCCCGGGCGCGCTGTTCTATGGAGGCAGCGCGGTCGGCGGTGTCGTCAACGCGCTGGACAACCGGATTCCGCGAGTGCCGATGTCAGGCATTTCCGGTGCGGCCGAGGCCCGGCTGGGTGGCGCGGCCCGCGAGCGCAGCGGTGCGGCGTTGATCGAGTCCGGCAATGACAGTTTTGCCGTGCATGCCGATGTGTTCGGCCGCGACACCTCGGACCTGCTGGTGCCTCGCTACACGCCGGTGGCAGACGGCGAGCCGCTGGCGCGCAGCAGCCATGTGCGCAACTCGGCCGCCGCGACCCGCGGTGGCGCGCTGGGCGGATCGATGTTTTTCGGTGGCGGTGCCGAGCCGGCGCAGGGCCGCATCGGCCTGTCGGTGGACACGCACCACAGCGACTACGGCGTGACCGCGGACCCTGCGACCACGATCCAGCTCCGACGCGACCATGTCGGCTTCGCCAGCGAACTCAAGATCACGGACGCCCCGCTGCGGGCCTTGCGGCTGAACGCCAACTACACCGACTACCAGCACAAGGAAATCGGGGGCGACGGTGCGGTCGGCACAGTGTTCAGCAGTCAAGGCTACGACCTGCGCCTGGAGGCCGAGCACGCGCCGTTCGGCCCGCTGCGTGGCGTGGTTGGTGTGCAGCATGAGGACTTCGATTTCTCGGCGCTGGGCGAGGAGGCGTTCGTGCCGAAGACGAACACCCGCAAGACCGGGTTGTTCGCACTCGAAGAGCTGGCCTGGGTCGGCGGCACGCTGTCTGCCGGCGCGCGCTACGAACGGGCGGAGGTCGATTCCGAGGGCGATGCGAATCCGCTGCAACCGAAGTTCGGCAACCCGGTGCGTCGGAATTTTTCGTTGCAGAGCTATTCGCTGGCCAACGTCGTCCCGCTCGCGCCGACCTGGTCGCTGTCCGGGTCGATCAGTGCGACCGAACGCGCGCCGACCTACTTCGAGCTTTATGCCAACGGCGTGCATGCGGCCACCGGCGCCTATGAACAAGGCAACACTGCCTTGCCAACCGAACGTGGCACGAACATCGATCTGGCACTGCAATGGAAGACCGAGACGGACCAATTGCGCGTGGGCGTGTTCCAGACCTGGTTCTCGCGCTTCATATCGCTCGATGCGTCGGGCAGCAAGGTCGATGAATCCGGCGCTGTGGTGGCAGACGGCACGCCGAGCAGCGTGCCGCTGTACCGATTCAATGCGGTGCGCGCGCGGCTGGGCGGTGTCGAGATCGAAGGCCGCAAGCGCCTGACCGAACTGCCGTGGCAGCTCGATGCGACGACTAAATTCGACACGACGCGGGCCACCAACCGCAGCACCGGCGAGCCGCTTCCACGTGTCGCGCCGTGGCGGCTGAACCTCGGGCTCGATGCGGCACGGGGCCCGTGGGCGGCGCGCTTTGAGGTCGACCATTCGGCCCGCCAAAACCGGGTGCCCGACACCGACCGGCCAACGGCGGGCTACACCCTGGTCAACCTGTTGCTGTCGCAGCGCATCAGCGTGAACCTGGCCGATGCGATCTGGTTCGTCAAGTTGACCAACCTGGGCAACGAGCGGGCGTTCAGCGCCTCGACGATCCAGACCATTCGCGGCCTTTCGCCGTTGCCGGGGCGGGCGTTGGAGGTGGGGATGCGCGTGAGCTTCTGACGCCGCGAACCGTATCAGGAACCGGCGGATCATGGGGCCAGCCGCTCCCTGATCCACTGTTGCGCTTCCAACCGATATCGCAGCCGGTCGTGCAGCCGCGACCGGCGGCCCTGCCAGAACTCCCAGCGGTCGGGCACCAGGCGGTAGCCGCCCCAGTGCGGCGGGCGCGGCGGGTTCAGCAGGTACTGCGCGCCGTATGTCGCCGCATTGGTAATCAGCACACTGCGTGAGGCAATCACCTCACTTTGCGGCGAGGCCCAGGCGCCGATGCGCGAGTCGAGTGGCCGCGATGCGAAGTAGGCGTCCGACTCGGCTGCATCGACCTTCTCGACTCGGCCTTCGATGCGCACCACCCGCTCTAGCTCGACCCAGTGGAATTGCAGGGCCGCCTGCGCGTGAGCTGCCAGCTCGCGGCCCTTGCGGCTGTCGTAGTTGCTGTACCAGACGATGCCACGCGCATCGCAGCCCTTGATCAACACCACACGCGTCGAGGGCCGCCCATCGGCGCCGACGGTGGCGAGCGTCATCGCATTGGGCTCGGGCAGCTCGCCGCTCAAGGCCTGCTGCAGCCACAACTCGAACTGCGCCAGCGGGTCGGCCAGCGAGGCGCTTTCGTCGAGTTCGGCGCGTTCGTAGCTCTTGCGGAGATCGGCGATGTTGGTCATCTGCCCAGTATAGAAAGCGCCTCGCGCCGATGTCAGTGATGCCCCTCTGGTGCGGCGGGCGTGTTGTCTGCATCCTTGAAACGTGCATCTACAGAACGACAGGAAACCGACGATGACTTCCGGGCCCGTGATCATTGTGTTGGCCGCTGGCCTCGGATCGCGCTTCCAGGACGCCGGGCACAAGCTGAGCCAGCCCTTGGGCAGCACCAGCGTGCTCGGCGCCACGCTGGCGCACGCGATGGGCAGTGGCCTGCCGCTGGTGGTGATCACCACCGAGGCCCTGGTGGTCGAAGCCGCCCGCCACGTCGCCCGCCAGGACATCGTGGTGCTCGAAGCGGCCTCACGGGTGGTCGAAGGTCGCGGCGACCTGCGCGCGGTCAATGCCCGGCTGGGCATGGGCGCCTCGATCGCCGCGGGGGTGTCGGCCCGCTCGAACGCCGACGGCTGGCTGGTGCTGCCGGCCGACATGCCGTTGGTTCAACCCGCCACGCTGCAGCAGGTGGCTGTAGCCCTGTGCGATCACACGATCGTCTACGCCCAGCTACACGGGCAGCGCGGTCACCCGGTCGGCTTCAATGCCGAGCTGTATTCCGAGCTGGTCACGCTGCAAGGCGACGAGGGCGCGCGCCGCATGGTGTCGCGCTACCCGGCGCACCCGGTCGAGGTCGACGACCCGGGCGTGCTGCTCGATGTGGATACCGTCGCCGATCTGGAGCGGGTGCGCGGGCTGTGGGCGCGTGTGGAGGCGGTGCCGCAGTAGACCGCGCGGTCTTGCCACATTGGGCATCCCGCTTGCTATCAGGCTGGGCGCAAGACTCGCCTTGAGCCCGAGACGCGCAGAAGCGACCCACCGCCTGCCACACTGTAGCGTGTGGTGGCGCCGCCGCCCTGTCGAAAGCAGACCATGCCGATGAATTCCACCGTCGATCAGGTGACGCAGCGCATCCGCGAGCGCAGTGCGCCGCTGCGCCAGGCTTACCTGGCCCGCGTGGCTGCCGCGGCGCAACGCCCCCGCGGCAGCGACCGCATGGGCTGCGCCAATGTGGCGCATGCCTTTGCGGCAATGCCGGCCGACGACAAGCTGCGCATCGTGGTCGAACGCGCGCCGCACATCGGTGTGGTCACGGCCTACAACGACATGCTGTCGGCTCACCAACCCTACGAGGGCTTTCCGGCGGTGATCCGCGATGAGGCGCACAAGTGCGGCGCCACGGTGCAGGTGGCCGGCGGCGTGCCGGCGATGTGCGACGGCGTGACGCAGGGCCTGCCGGGCATGGAGCTGAGCCTGTTCTCGCGCGACACCATCGCCATGGGCACCGCGGTGGCGCTGACGCACGATGTGTTCGACGCTGCGCTGCTGCTCGGTGTGTGCGACAAGATCGTCCCCGGCCTGCTGATCGGTGCCTTGCATTTCGGCCACCTCCCGTGCGTGTTCGTGCCGGCCGGGCCGATGAGCACGGGCCTCAGCAACAACGCGAAGGGCAAGGTGCGTGAGCAGTTTGCGCAAGGGCTGGTCGGCCGCGACGAGCTGCTGCGCTCCGAGTCGGCCTCGTACCACGGCCCGGGCACCTGCACCTTCTACGGCACCGCCAACAGCAACCAGATGCTGCTCGAGGCGATGGGCCTGCATGTGCCGGGTGCCGCCTTCGTGCACCCGCATGCCGAGCTGCGCGAGACGCTGACGCGCGACGCGGTGCGCACGGTGCTGGGTATCACGAAAACACAGCGGTACACCCCCATCGGGCAGCTGGTCGACGAGCGCGTGATCGTCAACGCCATGGTCGCGCTGCTGGCCACCGGCGGCTCAACCAACCACCTGATCCACTGGGTGGCGGTGGCGCGTGCGGCCGGCATGCTGATCGACTGGACCGATTTCGCCGATCTGTCGCACGCCACGCCGCTGCTGGCGCGCGTCTACCCGAACGGCAGCGCCGACGTGAACCAGTTCCAGGCGGCCGGCGGGCCGGGCTATGTGATTCGCGAGCTGATCGACGCCGGCCTGATGCACGCCGATGTGGCCACCGTGTCCGACAGCGGCCTGCGTGACTACACCCGGTTGCCGCAGCGCGATGACACGGGCACGCTGACCTGGTGCGATCTGCCACCGTCGACCGCGGTCAACACCGACGACGACATCGTGCGCCCTGCCGCCGCGCCCTTCAGCGACCACGGCGGCCTGACACTGTTGACCGGCAACCTCGGCCGCGCGGTCATCAAGACCTCGGCGGTGCCGGCCGACCGCCACACCGTTGAGGCACCGGCCATCGTGTTCGACACCCAGGACGCCTTGCAGGCAGCCTTCAAGGCCGGCGAGCTGGAGCGGGACTTCGTAGCCGTGGTGCGCTTCCAGGGCCCGCATGCCAACGGCATGCCCGAATTACACAAGCTGACGCCGCCGTTGTCGGTGCTGCAGGGCAAGGGCTTCAAGGTCGCGCTGGTGACCGACGGCCGGATGAGCGGCGCCTCGGGCAAGGTGCCTGCTGCCATCCACGTCAGCCCTGAAGCGCTGGCTGGCGGCCCGCTCGCCAAGGTGCGCACGGGCGATCTGATCCGCATCGATTCGAACGCCGGCACCCTGGAGGCACTGGTCGATGCCGCCACCTGGGCCGCGCGCGAGCCCGCCGTGCTGTCCGATGAACAGCGCGACATCAATGCCCACGGCCTCGGCCGTGAACTGTTCGGCGGCATGCGCCGCAACGTCCTCACAGCGGAAGAAGGCGCGGTGACCTGGCTTTAATGTCGGCCCCAAGGCCACCGCAAGCGGTGGCCGTCCCCCGAGGGGAGCAAAAATTCTTGGGGCGGCCCGGCGAATTTTTATCTCACAGAGGTACATCGAATGCACGCCATTGATCTCGCCACCTACGGCCCGGTGATCCCGGTCATCGTGCTCGATCGCGTCGAAGACGCGGTGCCGATGGCACAGGCGCTGGTCGCCGGAGGCGTCAGGGTGCTCGAAGTGACGCTGCGTACGCCGGTCGCGCTGCAATGCATGGAAGCGATCGCCCGCGCGGTGCCCGAGGCCATCGTCGGCGCCGGCACGGTGCGCAGTGCCGCCGATGCGCAGGCCGCGAAGGATGCAGGATGCCGCTTCGCGGTCAGCCCCGGCTACCGCCACGAGATCGGTCAGGCGTGTCGCCACATCGACCTGCCCCTGTTGCCGGGTGTGGCCACCGCCAGCGAGGTCATGGCGGCGGATGCCGACGGGTACTTCTTCCTGAAATTCTTCCCGGCCTCTGCAGCCGGCGGCATTGCGATGCTCAAGGCTTTTGCCGGGCCGTTCGGCGACGTGCATTTCTGCCCGACGGGCGGCATCACCCTGGCCACGGCGCCGCAGTTCCTGGCGCTGCCCAACGTCAAGGTGTGTGGTGGTTCGTGGCTGACGCCGTCCGATGCGGTGGCCGTGGGCGATTGGGCGCGCATCACCACGCTGGCGCGTGAGGCGTCGGCGCTGCGCGCAGGCTGAACCCGAGCCGCAGATCAGCGTTGGATCAGCTCGACCTTGTAACCGTCGGGATCGGTGATGAAGGCGATCACCGTTGAGCCACCGGCGACCGGTCCGGCTTCGCGGGTGACGGCGCCACCACCGGCCTTGATCGCCGCGCACGCCGCATAGGCGTCAGGCACTTCGATCGCGATGTGGCCGTAGGCGGTGCCGAGCTCATAGTGATCGACGCCGTGGTTGTAGGTCAGCTCGATCTCGGCATGATCGGGATTGCTGCCGTAGCCCACGAATGCCAGGCTGTATTTCTGCTCGGGTCGATCGGCGGTGCGCAACAGCTTCATGCCCATCACGCGGGTGTAGAAATCGATCGAACGCTGAAGGTCGCCGACGCGCAGCATGGTGTGAAGCAATCTCATTGCAGATGCCTTGGGAAGTGGAGACACCCGATAGCCTAACGATGAATCAGGTGCCGCGCGTGTCGCGGCTGCATTCAGGCCGCGCGAGTCACCGCCAGGTAACAGGCCTGCACCCCCGGTGGCAGGCGCATCAGTGTGGCATCCATGCCGTCGGGTAGGCGGGCATCGCAGGCCAGTGCGTGCATCGACGCCAGGCCATGCGCACGTTGCAACGACAGGGTCAGCGGCGAGCGCGCTGCGGCAAGGCCGCTGGTCTCGATCTCGTCGGCCAGCGCGACCAGCGGCATGCTCAGTTGCCACGGCCGTATCAGTTTGCAGAACAGCACATCGCGGCGCTCGGCCAGCGCATGCGCCATCGCCGGGGCGATCAAACGCGGTGTCTTGACCGCGTCAGGGCCCAGGCAGTCGAGTGCGCGCAGCAGCGCGGTCCAGCCGGTGTCGTGCAGCATGCCGGCCAGGTAGCCATCGAGCGGGTCCAACCCTTCGGCGGCAGCCAGCGCAGAACACAGGCGGGCCTTGAATTCGGCATTGATCCAGATCTGCGGCGCCGCCAGCGCCGACAGCGAGGCGCCGCGCACATTGAAGATGGGCCGCAGCACCGACCTCGCGATGACGCGACGCAGGTGGTCGGCGCCGATCGACAGCACCGCCTGCGACAGATCGACGATCGGTTCGCGGCGGCCACGGTGGGAGCCATTGGCCGCGCGGATGACCTCGGCGGCCAGCACCGCGTCCTTGCCGATGCGCGCCGCAACCTCGACCGAGACGTAGTGATCGTCGCGCAGGCTGCGCATCAGCTGTGGCAGCACCTGCGGTGCGCGCGGCAGCAGGGCGTTGCGCTGCGGGTCGGACTGGATGACCTCGTCGAGCCGTGACAGCACTGACAGCGCCTGCTCATCGAGTGCGGCAGTGCCGCTCGATGCATCGGTGCCAACCGAGGACGTCGGTTCTGTCTTGGGTTGAGACAGCAGCCAGGCGAAAAACGGCGACGTCACATCGGTCATTTCCACCGCGGGGGCTGCAGCTTCCGGCGCAGGGCCCAATGCAGTGAGCGCGCCTGCGCTGGCCACCAGCCGGGGCCGCGGCGAAGCCACACGTTCAACGGCGCGAGGCCGCCGCCAGGGACTCAGCGCAAGAGGCCATCGAAACAAGGACATGGAAATGGCTCGCACGGGATCGGGGTCACCACAGTGTGGCCGGTGCGCAGCGAGGCAATCCGCGGTGTTGCGGCCGATTCACCGGCCAGATCCAGGTTTGGCGAGGCGCTCAGTCGTAGCGCTTGTGCGGTGCTTGGCACCGGACAAAGCGCTGTTGCGTGACCTACAAGGGTATTCGCCCGGCCCAGAAGAGCCCACTCCAGAGTGCGAGCCGAAGCGCTACGCGGTACCTTGACGCCCCCGCCGCGCGCTGATCGCTAGGCCTGCGACACCCGCAAGCAGCATGGCGAACGTGCTCGGTTCTGGCACGGCGGTCACACCCGACAGCGAGGTGATATCGAATCGGATGCCCTCGGATACCACGCTATTGTCTGCGTCGAAGAAGCTGTAGGTGATGCTCCCCTGGTGCAGGGTACTAAAGTCGGCAAGGGCAAGCGTCGACGGAATCAAGGCGCTGTTGAAGAGCGGATTCGGGCCCGGCGTCTGGGACGAGAAATCGAGTGCAAGCGTGAACGCGAGCGGTTTACCAAACGCGTTGACTGGCGCTGGCCCGGTGATGTCACCGGCTGCCCTGAAATTGTCGGAAAAGTATCCGGAGTTGATCGGCAGGAACGACGGTAATTTGAAGTCGTTGTCGATCTGCACAAACGCATTATTCGGGGCGCCTGCCAGGCTCCACAGTCGAGCGCCGATAGCCACCGACATCGCGGTCAGGTTGCCTTTGTAGTTACCGATCTGCGGTAGCGGCGAGCCGTCAGTGCCGCCGGTCAGGTAGGTAAAACTCCCGCTCACGGCGTCGCCGGCGTGAATTCCGAGGCTGACGAAGCCTGGAGACACGGCAAATGGAACCACTGGGGCTGGCAGGATCGCGATCTTGCCGGTGAAGGAATAAGTGATCGATTCGGCCTGTGCCGTGCCGCCTGCGAATAACGACAGGACGACAGCTCCGGCCAGTCTGGAGAAGTACTGCATTTTGTGAACTCGTGAAATCATGAATAGCGGTCTGTAACTCGCCGGGTGATGGGCTCATCAGGGAAGGTAGAACTGTTTGTCAAGGCCACACTTGTAATGATTTGCAGCCGCCATTTTCGAGGTTATTGCTGGAAGCCGTGAGCAACAACCCCGCGGGTAAGGGGTTGCTTTAAACACGGTTCCGACCGGGCCTCGCACAACAGGTGCTAAGACCTCGAGAGGCGCGTAGCGTCCAGCCAACCCGCCATGCCCTGGGCGTTGAGCTCGATGTCCATGGCCAGCAAGTCGAGCGTGCGCTCGCGCGGCAGCGTGCTGCCCAGGCCTTGCAGCCGCTGTAAGTACAGCGTGGTCAGGCCGTTCTTCAGCGCGTTGTGACGGGCCTCGGGTGCCAGCGATTGCGAGCGGATACGCTCGCCCAACTCCACCACCGCATCGAGTTGCGCCAGCAGGTCGCGGCCCAGCGCCGCAACGTTGCCGATGCAGCCGTAGTGCGTCAGGTACATGCGCTGCGGTTGCTGCGCCAGCATCCGCTCGATCGATGTGCGCAGCGCGGCAGGGTCGAACTGCGTCGGTGTCGTGGTCGGCAGCAGCCACATGCCTTGTGGCGTGTCGAACTCGCGGTACGACAGGCCGAAGGTGTCGCCGGTGAAAAAGCCCTGGCTGCGTTCGTCCCAGATGCAGTGGTGGTGGCGGGCGTGGCCCGGCGTGTCGAGCAGCGTCAGTGGCCGGCCGGCCAGCGCGATCACCATGCCGTCGGCGCTTTCGATGACGCGGCTGGCCTTGACCGGTACCACCGTGCCGTAGGCGCGCCGCACTTCCTCGTCGCCGTACACCACCCGAGCGCTGCCGAGCAGCACCGTCGGGTTGATCAGGTGCCGCGCCCCCCGCGGGTGCGCCAGCAATGTCGCTGCCGGCAATTCCGCAATCAGCGCTCCGGCACCGCCGGCGTGATCCAGATGCACATGCGTCGGGATCACCCAGTCCACCGCATCGCGCGCTACACCGGCGGCATCCAGCGCCGCCAGCAGCCGCGGTACCGCCAGGCTGGTGCCGGTGTCGATGAAGGCCGCACGCCCTTGCTCGACCATCAGGTAGGCCGCATCGAACATCGGCCGCTGGTAGCCGGTGTCGATCACCCAGATGCCGTGGCCGAGCAGGGTGGAATGGTCAGAGCGGGAAGCCATGGGCGGTGTTCGGGGTTTCAGGGCGTGGCAGTGTAGGGTCTGGGCCCGGTCCGTACCGCCTTCACGTTCTGAGATTGCCCCACCATGACCATCACCATTTACGGCATACCGAACTGCGACACCGTGAAGAAGGCGCGCGCCTGGCTGCAAGACCGCGACTTGGCCTGCACCTTCCACGACTACAAGAAGCAGGGCGTGCCGCTGCCTCAGCTCGACGCGTGGATGCAGGCGCTGGGCTGGGAGGCCTTGCTCAACCGCAAGGGCACCACCTGGCGCAAGCTCGATGCGGCGCAGCAGGCGGCTGTCAGCGATGCCGCCCGTGCGCGTGCGTTGATGGTCGCGCAGCCCAGCGTGATCAAGCGCCCGGTAGTCGAGCACCCGGGCGGCGTGCTGATGGGATTCGACCCCGAGGCCTGGGGCAGGGCGCTCGCCTGAGCCACCCCGCGCCGCACGGCCCGTTTACCGCGGTCAGGCCGCCAGCAACTGCCGCAGCACGAACGGCAGGATGCCGCCGTGCTGGTAGTAATCGACCTCGATCGGCGTGTCGATGCGCAACGTCAGCGGCACGCGCTTTTTCTTGCCGTCGTTGGCGGTGATGACCAGCGTCGCATCCTGCTGCGGTTGGATGTTCGCGGCCAGTTCGATGTCGAAGCTTTCATGGCCGGTGATGCCCAGGGTCTGCCAGCTGTCGGTGCCCTTGAACTGCAGCGGCAGCACGCCCATGCCGACCAGGTTGCTGCGGTGGATGCGCTCGAAGCTGCGCGCAATCACCGCCTTGATGCCCAGCAGTGCCGTGCCCTTGGCCGCCCAGTCGCGCGACGAGCCGGTGCCGTATTCCTCGCCGGCGAAGATCACCGTCGGCGTGCCGGCGGCCATGTACTTCATCGCGGCGTCGTAGATGAATAGCTTCTCGCCCGAGGGTTGGTACAGCGTCACGCCACCTTCCTCGCGCGAACCGTTGGCACCGGCCGGGATCATCAGGTTCTTGATGCGCACATTGGCGAAGGTGCCGCGCACCATCACATCGTGGTGGCCGCGCCGCGAGCCGTAGCTGTTGAAGTCGGCCTTCAAGACCTTGTGCGCTTTCAACCACTCTCCGGCGGGCGACGCTTCCTTGATCGAGCCGGCCGGCGAGATGTGATCGGTGGTGATCGAGTCGCCGAACAGCGCCATCGCCCGCGCACCGACCACGCCCGCCGCGGCCTGCGCCGGTTGCATCGTGAAGCTGTCGAAGAACGGCGGCTTGGCGATGTAGGTCGAGGTGGGCCAGTCGTAGACCTGGCCGGTCGCGCCATCGACCTTGCCCCACAGCTTGCCGGGGTCGGTCGCGACCTTCTCGTAGTTCTTCCTGAACGCCTTGCCGTTCATCGCGTACTTCATCAGCGCATGGATCTCGTCGCTGGTCGGCCAGATGTCACCCAGGTAGATGTCGCGGCCCTTTTTTCCCTTGCCGAGCGGCTCGGTCATGATGTCCTTCAACACCGTGCCGGCGATGGCGTACGCCACCACCAGCGGTGGCGAGGCCAGGAAATTGGCCTTCAGGTTCGGGTGGATTCGCGCCTCGAACTTGCGGGTGCCCGACAGCACGGCGGCGCACACCAGGTCGTTCTTCGTGATCGCCTCGTTGAACTCGGGGCGCAGGTCGCCGGCGTTGCCGATGCAGGTGGTACAGCCGTAGCCCGCCAGGTAGAAGCCGAGCTTTTCCAGGTAGGGCAGCAGGCCGGCTTTTTCGAGGTATTCGGTGACGATCCGCGAGCCGGGCGCGAGCGACGTCTTGATGTGCGGCTGCACCTTCAAGCCGGCCTCGACCGCCTTCTTCGCCAGCAAGCCGGCGGCCAGAAGCACACTCGGGTTCGAGGTGTTGGTGCAGGAGGTGATGGCCGCGATCAGCACGTCGCCATTGCCGATCGAGATGTCGCCGACCTTGTGCTGCGCCGATGCGGCGCTGGACTGCGCGGCTTCGAGGGTCGAGCGGCTGCCGACCATCTCGACCACGTCGCGCGCCGCGCCGTTCGCTGTGTCCTTGGCGGTGGCCGGTGCCGTGTCCACGACATCCTGCGCGCGCACCAGGTGCCGCAGCCGCAGGTGGGCGGCGGGCTGGTTGAAGCCGTTCTCGGTCGGTGGCTGGCTGAACAGCGAGGTGAACTGGCTCTTGACGTTGCCGAGTTCGATCCGGTCCTGTGGCCGCTTCGGCCCGGCCAGGCTTGGCGCGACCGTGCCCAGGTCGAGCGTGACGACCGAGGTGTAGTCGATCTCGCCATTCTTTGGCACGCCGAATAGTTTCTGTGCGCGGAAGTAGGCCTCGAAGGCTTCGATCTCCTTCTTCGTGCGGCCGGTGCCCTTGAAGTAGTCGATGGTCTTGTCGTCGACCGGAAAGAAGCCCATCGTCGCCCCGTACTCGGGCGCCATGTTGGCGATCGTCGCGCGGTCGGGCAGCGGGAGGCTGGCCGTGCCTACACCGAAGAACTCGACGAACTTGCCGACCACCTTGGCCTTGCGCAGGATCTCCGTCACCGTCAGCACCAGGTCGGTGGCTGTGACGCCTTCGCGCAGCCGGCCGGTCAGCTCGAAGCCGACCACATCGGGCGTCAGGAAGTACACCGGCTGGCCCAGCATGCCGGCCTCGGCCTCGATGCCGCCGACGCCCCAGCCGACCACGCCGATGCCGTTGATCATCGTCGTGTGGCTGTCGGTGCCGACCAGGGAGTCGGGGTAATACACGCCGGCATTCGGCCGGTACTTCGCCGTCTTGTGCACGCCGCGCGCCAGGTATTCCAGGTTCACCTGGTGGACGATGCCGAAGCCCGGCGGCACGACACCGAAGGTGTCGAAGGCCTGCATGCCCCACTTCATGAACTCGTAGCGTTCCTGGTTGCGCTGGAACTCGAGCTTCATGTTGAGGTCGAGCGCCTTCTTGTTGCCGTAGTGGTCGACCATCACGCTGTGGTCGACGACCAGATCCACAGGCACCAGCGGCTCGATGGTCTTGGCGTTCTTGCCCATCGCGGCAGCGACGTTGCGCATCGCAGCCAGGTCGGCCAGCAGCGGCACGCCGGTGAAGTCCTGCAGCACGACGCGGGCGACGACGAACGGGATCTCGTCGCTGCGCTCGGCTTGGGGCTTCCAGTTGGCGAGCTGCTCGACGTGCGCGGTTGTCACCTTCTTGCCGTCGCAATTGCGCAGCACCGACTCCAGCACGATGCGCAGCGACACCGGCAGTCGCGCCACGTTCGGGATCAGCTTGGCCAGCGCGGGCAGAGAGTAGTAGCCGCCTTCAATGCCGCTTTCGGTGGTGAAGGTCTTCAGGGTTTTGGCGAAGGCATGCTTCGGGGCTGTGGGTTGGGCGACGGATCGGCTCATGGCGGCTCCTTGGACGGTGATGTGGGTCATTGTGAGCCGGTGGTATGTTTCCCGCCATGGAACCGTTCAGCTTCTTCTGGCACGACTACGAAACCTTCGGCGTGGTGCCCCGCCGCGACCGCCCAGCGCAGTTCGCCGGCCTGCGCACCGATGCCGACCTGCACGAGATCGGCAACCCCGTCACGCTGTACTGCCAGCCTGCACCCGACACGCTGCCTGACCCCGAGAGCTGCCTGATGACCGGCATCACGCCGCAGGCCTGCTTGGCACGCGGCGTGCCCGAGAACGCTTTCGCCGCGGCGATCGAGGCGCAACTGGCCAAGCCCGGCACCATCGGCGTCGGCTACAACTCGATTCGCTTCGACGACGAGGTGACGCGCTTCCTGTTCTGGCGCAACCTGATCGACCCGTATGCCCGCGAATGGCAGAACCAGTGCTGCCGCTGGGATCTGCTGGACGTGGTGCGCTGCGCCTATGCGCTGCGTCCTGACGGCATCAGCTGGCCCACGCACGGCGACGGCCGGCCGTCGTTCAAGCTCGAACACCTGACTGTTGCCAACGGCATCGCCCACGAAGCCGCGCACGACGCGCTGTCGGATGTGCGCGCCACCGTGGCGCTGGCCCGGCTCATCAAGGACAAGCAACCGAAGCTGTGGGACTTCTGCCTGCGCCTGCGCAAGAAAGACGCCGTCATCGAGGAGATGGCCAATGCGCAGAAGGCCGGCCAGCCGTTCCTGCATGTGTCGGGCATGTACCCGCCCGATCGCGGCTGCATCGCCGTCGTGTGGCCGCTGGCGCCGCACCCGACGAACAAGAACGAGGTCATCGTCTGGGACCTGGCCGAAGACCCCGGCGTGCTGCAGGCGCTGAACGCCGAGACGATCCGCCAGCGCATGTTCAGCCGCGCCGATGCGCTGCCCGAGGGCGTGACGCGGCTGCCGATCAAGACGATTCATCTGAACAAGTCACCGGTGGTGATTGGCAACCTGAAGACGCTGCGCCCCGAGATGGCCGTGCGCTGGGCCATCGACATCGTGCAGGCCCGCAAGCATGCCGACGTGGCGGCCCACCAGACCGCGTTGCTGGCCGGGCTGTGGCCCGAGGTGTTCGAGCGGTCGCCGACGGAAGGCACACCCGACGTCGATGAAGACCTGTACGGCGGCTTCGTCGGCAACGACGACCGGCGCCTGTTGCAGCGGCTGCGTGGGTTGCCGCCGCAGATGCTGGCCGAGCAGCGCCCGGCGTTTGCCGACGGCCGCCTCACGGAGCTGCTGTTCCGCTACCGCGCCCGCAATTTCCCGCAGACGCTGACCGATGCCGAACAGCAGCAATGGCACGAGTACCGTGCACACCGGCTGCACGACGGCGCCGGCGGTGGGCTGACACTGGCGGCGTTCTTCGAGCGCATCGACCAGCTCGGCGAGGCGCTGCCCGACCCCGACGACGAGCGCGCCCAGGACATCCTGGGCGACCTGGTGGATTACGCGACCGAGATTGCGCCCGATCGGGATTGACTGGCCGAAAGGCGTCCGCCGCTCACCCGGCAGTCTTGCTCAAGGCCAACCGGATTGCTGTCGTGGTGGCGCCCATGACGCGGCGGGCAGCGGGTTTCGACAGCCGTTCAGAAATCGCTCTTGACGCGGGGCACCGGCGTCTCGGCCAGCCGTTCGGCCTTGCGCAATTGCCAGCCAGGCCCGGTGGCGCGCCGCCGGCGATGACCTTCGGCGGCAAGCGCAGTCTGATCAGTCGCCGAGGGTGGGTCGACCCAGGCCGCCCGCCCTTCCTGACCACAGCACGCGCGGGCATGTCGTCGGTGAATTCAGGAAGGTCCTTGTACCCGGACGGCTTGGCGACATTCGTATCCGCGCAGGCATTGCATTCATCCCGTGATCAGTCCCAACACGGTATCCACAACGACCACCCCGTACACGGCGTTTATTCGCGGTCGAATTTCAACAGCCTGCTAATGTGGCCCCGGCGTCGTAGGCTGCAGTGACTCGATCTGATCGGCGATGTGATCCGCCGCATCGCCGTCGTTGGCCATCAGCTCCGCATGGCGCTGGCAGGCTGCTGCGATCGACGCGTCGTTCCGCAACCGGTCCAGGCTATCGGTCCACTGACGCACTGAGCTGCGCGCCGTCAGCCGCAGCGCCACGCCGCACTTGACCAGCCGGGTGGCGTTGTCGAACTGGTCGTGCGCGAAGGGCAGAACGGCTTGCGGCAGGCCCGCGGCCAGCGCCTGCGCCGTGGTGCCGATGCTGCCGTGGTGCACCAGTGCGGCCAGCCGGGGCAGCAACGCATCGAACGGCGCATAGCTCACCGCGTGAGCATGGGGCGGCAGCGGGTTCGGCAGTTGGTCGGCATAAGGCGTGATGAGCAGCGCGCGCTGGTTCAGCGCGGCCGAAGACGCAACAGCCCGCGCGAAGAAATCGCGGCCCTGCGCCATCGCCGACCCCGGGGTGAAGCCGATCGGCGCCGGGCCCGCATTCAGGAAGTCCAGCAGCGCAGGGGCTAGCGACTGCCCCTGCGTGCCCGACCACCTCGCGAAGCCGGTGGTCACCGCCTGTGCGGGCCAGTCGGACTGTTTCGGTGAAAACCAGTCGGGCCATGCGCACACCACGCGCTGCGGGCTGTGTATCCACCGGCTCAGCAGGCGGCGCACTGGCGGCAGGCCGAGGTTCTGGCGGATGCGGTCGAATCCCGGGGCCACCACCCGATCGATGAAGCTGCGCTCCACCACCGACTGGATCAGCCGCACCAGTGCCGGCGGCCAGCCGCTCAGGTCGCCCAGCCCGGGCAGCACGGCCGGCGCCTGCGCCGACCACATGCACACCGGCGACAGGTGCACCATCGCCGCCGGCAGCCCGTGGGTTTCCTGCGCCAGCCGCACCGGTATCGCCAGCGTGCTGCCCACCAGCACCGTGCGGCCAGGCTGCGCGCGTGCAACCAGCAGGCTGTGCGCCTCGACCAGCCGCTGCGCAATGGCCTGCCACAGCACCGGAAAGCAGGAGCGCGGGTTCCACAGGTCGGCGTGGCGCACCACGTGTTCGAAATCGGCCTCGGTGCCCACCGGCGTGCAGGTCAATCCTGCCGCCTCGATGCGCGAAGCGAAATGCGGTGAAGTGACCAGCTCCACCTCGTGCCCGCGCCGCGCCAGCACCTGTCCGATCGCGATGAACGGGTGCACGTCACCAGCGCTGCCGACACAGGAAATCAGGATGTGCATGGCGCATTGTGAGCAGACCGACAATCAGCGGCCAAGCAGCGCGACGCTCTGACCCGCCCTGACCTTCCGTCATAGATGCAGATCGACCACCTCCGACACCGCCTGCGTGCCCTCGGCGCACTGCCTTGCCATGAGCACCGCGTGCTGCGGCTGTGGTCGAACGCGCTGTCGCAAGGCAGTGGCAAGCGCAAGCCGCAGGACTTCCTGCCGCTGGGCATGCGTGCCGAGCTGCCGGCGATCGAGGCCGATCTGCAGGGGCTCGCGCGTTTGTTGTCGGAACACCCGGCCGACGATGGATCGGCGCGCTTGCTGGTCGGTCTGCACGACGGCCAGACGGTCGAGGCGGTGCTGCTGCCGCGCGACGGGGTCTGTGTGTCCACGCAGGTGGGCTGTGCAGTCGGCTGCGTGTTCTGCATGACGGGGCAGGGCGGTTTGCTGCGCCAGCTGGGCAGCGCCGAGATCGTCGCGCAGGTGGCGCTCGCGCGTAGCCGGCGGGTGGTGAAGAAGGTTGTTTTCATGGGCATGGGCGAGCCGGCGCACAACCTCGACAACGTGATGGACGCGATCGAGCTGCTGGGCCAAGAAGGCGGCATCGGCCACAAGAACCTGGTGTTCTCGACTGTGGGCGACCGGCGGGTGTTCGAACGTTTGCCGCACGGGCCGGTGAAGCCTGCGCTGGCCTTGTCGCTGCATTCGACGAACGCAGCGTTGCGGGCGCAATTGCTGCCGCGTGCCCCGGCCATCGAGCCCGACGAACTGGTCGAACTCGGCGAGCGCTATGCGCAAGCCAGCGGCTACCCGGTGCAGGTGCAGTGGACGCTGCTGGCGGGCATCAACGATGGCGACGACGAGCTCGACGGCATCGTCCGCTTGCTGGCCGGCAAGCGGGCGATCCTGAACATGATCCCGTACAACGCGGTCGATGGCCTCGCCTTCCAGCGGCCGTCGGCCGAGCGCGCACGCGAGATCGCGCAGACGCTGCACCGCCGTGGCGTGCTGACCAAGCTGCGCCAGTCGGCCGGGCAGGACATCGATGGTGGCTGCGGCCAGTTGCGGGCGCGTCAGGCGCCCTTGCTGTCGTCATCTGCGCTACAGCCTCAGCCTGTGGTTTGGGCAACGCAATGCGCCGGGCGCGTTGTCGGCGCATGAGTGGCTCAGCCATCACCGTGCAGGTCTGCCGTGCCGGGCTGGATGACCTGTCATCACTGGTGCCGCTGTTCGACGCCTACCGGCAGTTCTACCAACAGCCCAGCGATCCAGTGCTGGCCGAGCGTTACCTGCACGACCGACTGGCGCGCGACGAATCGCTGGTCTGGCTCGCCTGGCAGGGCGCGCAGGCGATCGGTTTCTGCCAGTGCTACCCGACCTTCTGCTCGGTCGCCGCGGCGCCGATCTTCATGCTCTACGACATGTACGTGCTGCCGAGCGCTCGCGGCCTGGGCGCCGCGCGGGCCTTGATGCAGGCCGCAGTCGACGAGGCACGGGCCCGCGGCTGTGTGCGGCTCGACCTCAGCACCGCGAAGAGCAATGCGCCTGCGCAGGCCTTGTACGAATCGCTGGGCTGGCGGCGCGACGACGAATTTTTCGTCTACAGCACATCGTCGAGTTCGCCCGCCTGACGACGGACTGCTCGACGCCCTGCGCCCGGGCCCGCAGGTCCGGTCACTTCACGGCTGCAGCCACTGTCGTTGCCGCCGGAGGGGCCGTCGCAGCGACCGGCCCCTGACCCGTCACCGTGATCACCCGGCGCGGCGTGCCCGGCGTTTCATCGAAGGTGCTGGCGGCCTGCTGGTTGGCCTGCTGCCAGTCGTCGACGTTGCGGATGATCGTCGGCTTGATCAGCACCACCAGTTCCTTCTTGCGGCTGCTGCTGTTGTTGTTGCCGAACAGGGTCTGTGTGACCCGGTTGCTCGCAGTGCCCGGCAGGCCCGAGTTGTGACCGACCGCCTCCACCTGCATCAGCCCGCCGATCGCGACGATGTTGCCGTCGGTCACGCGCACCACGGTGTCGGTTTCATTGACGCTGCTCGATGCCAGCGGCAGCTTGTAGCTGCCAATCGTTCCCAGGTCGATCTGCTTGGTGATCTCGGTGACGGCCGTCACCGACGGGTGCACATGCAGCGTGATGGTGTTGGCCTCGTCGATCTGCGGCGTCACATCGAGCGCGATGCCGGAGAAGAACGGCGTCAGCGTCAGCGTGGGCAGCGTGGTCGTGCCGTTGTTGTTGCTGGAGTTTCCGGAGTTGATCGATCCACCCGAGACGTTGGTGACGAAGTACTCGTCGGTGCCGACCTTCAGCACGGCCTTCTGGTTGTTCAGCGTGGCCACCCGCGGGCTCGACAGGATCTGCACATCGCCGTGCGTTTCCAGGAAACCCAGAACCGCCTGGAAGCCATTGGTCGCGATCGCCAGGCCCAGCGTGCCGGATCCTGCGGCAGGCAGCGACACGCTGTCCACCAGCAGCGACGCCGCCGCCTGCAGCGTCGGCAGGCCGTTCTTGTTGATCAACAGCGAGTTGTTCGGGTTGCCGCTGGTCTGGCCGATGCTGCGCGTGCGCCGCAGCAGCGACCAGTCGATGCCGCTCTGGTAGCCCTCGCGCAACTCGACCTCGACAATTTTCGCCTCCAGCATCACCTGGCGCTCGATCGCGAGCCGCGAAGCGCGCAGGTAGTTCTCGACCTGGCGCAGCTCCTCGGGCATCGCGCGCACGGCGATGGTTCCCGATTGCGGGCTGGTGATCACATTGCGACCGTTGCCGGTGCCGACGATGCTGCGCAGCGCCTCGTTGGTCTCGCTCCAGATGTCGGAGCTCGAGGTCGTCGAGACCTGGCTGCTGTCCAGCGTCTCGCCGCCGCTGGTCGGCGTGGATTGGCCGTTGGCCGACTGGCTGCGGTTGTTCGACGGGGCTGCGCCCGAGCTGACCCGCGTGTCACTGCGCCCCTGGCGCTTGGCCTGCAGGTAGTTGGCCATGAAGATTCGGGTCTGCATCGTGGCCGGGAACACCGTGATGCGGCGGCCTTCGATCTTGAATTCGTAGCCGTACACATCGCGGATCGATTCCAGCGCCTCGCGCACCGTCACGCCGCGCAGCGTCACCGACAGCGTGCCGGTGACCTCAGGGTGCATCAGCATGCTGTAGCGGGTGTCGGTCACCATCGACAGGAACACGTCGCGCGCTGCGGCGCCACTGACGCTCAGGTCGAAGCGGGGTTCGGGCGTGGCGTCGGGCCGGGGCGCTGCCGGTGGCGGCGCTGTGTCAGGCGGTGCCGCCGAAGCCGCTGGATTTGCCGTGGGAGCCGCGGACGGGGCGCGGCTGGCTTGCAGTTCTGCCTGCACGCTTTCACGCGCGTTGGGGGCTCTGACCACGCCCGGCAGAGCGCAGCCCGGCAGCGTTGTGATGGCGCCCAGGGTCAGCAGCAGCATGGCGACACGTTGCGGGGTCGCGGCGTGAGGTGCTTGAATGGAGTTCATGGCGACTCGCCTCGTGTCGAAGGGTGGAAAGGTGGAACCGGTGAGCTGCGGCGGTTGGGTGCCGTGGCTGCGGGTGTCGTGGCGTCGACCACGGTGCGCTTGATCACGCCGCCGTAGAAGGGCAATCGCGTGACGGTGCTTCCATCGCGGACCCAGACCGCCGAATCGGTGATCCGTTCGATGCGGGCGCTGCCCAGCGCCTCGCCAACGCCGAGCCGGCGGCGTCCATCGACCACGTAGCGTCGGCCGTCGACCGTCAGCAGTTGCTGTGGCGGGGGCGGTGGCTCGGCTGCGATCTCGGCCGAGCCAGCGTTCGCAGCGGCAGGCCGCGCGATCGCCAGCGGCGGCACCATCGGGTCGCGCAGGCCCGGTGCGTTCTGCGCGGCTGCGGGCCACACCGTGACGGCGAGTGCCAGGGCCACGGCCAGTGCCTGCCAGTGCATGTTCGGCACGCTGCTTGTCGTCATCGCGAGTCTCCGGCGAGAAACAGCCGCACGGTGAGTTCCGGTGGCGACTGTTTGGTGTTGATCTGCATCGGGCCCCAGCGCAACTCGGGCAACGCGTGTTCCAGGTCGGCCAGGTACTGCACCAGGTCGAGGTAGCCGCCGCTGACGCCCAGGTCCACCGCCTGCCAGCGCAGCGCGCTCTCGGTGGATTTGTCGGTGGGCCGGTCATTGGCGGTCACCAGGTGCGTCAGCGTCAGCCGCTCGTGCCGGCGCAGCACCTGGTCCATCAGCTCGGGCAGGTTCGCCAGCCGCTTGCCGTCGCCGAGGTTCTCGTTGACCTGGTGGTCCACGGCCTGCACCTCGGCGCGAGCCTGCGCAATCTTCGCCAGCATCTGCCCGCGGGGCGAGTCCGGTTGCGAGGTCGAGCTGGCTTCGACCAGCCGCTGCCGCAGCGTGTCGATCTCTTTCGCCGCAGCGGTCTTCTCGACCACCAGCGCTTTGCGTTTTGCGGCCGCAGGCGACCACACCAGCGTGTCGGCCAGTGCCACCATCACGAAGGCGACCGATGCGAACAGCATCACCCGTTCGCGCAGGCTCAGCGCGTTGATGCGCGCCAGCTGCTGCTTCCAGTCGGCCTTCATCGCATCGCTCCCGAGGCATCGGCCACGGTGCGCGGGCCGACATCGGCCTTGGTGACCATGGTGAAGACCCATGGGTCCGGTGCGCCTGGGCTCGCACTCGCGGCCGCGGTGTCGCGCTCGATCTTCAGCGCGGCCAGCGGCTGGCCAGGCAGGATCGGATCGGCAGCCAGTTGCGCCAGCCAAGGGCGCAGGCTTTCCGGTTCCAGCGTGCGGCCATGCAGCTCGAGGCGGCTGTCGTCGATGTCGATCTGCGTCAGCCACACCGAGGTCGGCACCGTCTGTGCGACTCGTCGCAGCAGCACCGAGCGCAGGTGGTTCTCGTCCAGACGGCCCCGTGTCAGTTCCTCAAGCACGGCGCGTCGCTGCAGCAGGGCCGCATCGGCCTGCACCAGCTGCTGCTCGAGCGCGACGGCCTGGTTAGCCCCGGAGGGCAGGCTGGCCAGGCTGGCGGCCAGACGCTGCTTTTCAGCGGTCAGGCTGTCACGTGCCGAGGCAGCATCCTGCTGCGCGCTGCGCGTGAGGGCCTGTGCCCAGAGGCAGCTCGCGACGACGACCAGTGCGGTCACCGCCAGGCAGGCTGCAACCACTTCGGCCGCGAAGCGTTGCGGAGGCGCTTTCAGGGCCGTGCTGTACAGGTTGATCTGTTGTGACATGGCGGCCTCAGTGGGGTCCTGCCTCGTCGCGCAGCAGGCCGCCGAGCAGCATCAGCGGCGGCGGTTCGGACGCTGGTGGTACGGAGAACAAGGCGCTGCTGTCGAAGCCCTCGACCGCGAGCGACAGCGTGCGCATCAGCAGGCCTTGCAGTGCCTCGGTGCGATCACCGGCCTGCACCCACAGGCATTGCAGCGGCAGCTCGGGCCAGGAGCGGTCCCAGGCGTCCAGCGAGCGCTGCACCTCGATGGCCAACCGCGGCGTGCTGTCGGATTCCCGGGCGCTGGCATCGTCGGGCTCGGCGCCGTAGTCGACGATGTCCACGCCCTCGAGCGCCATCGTCAACAGGCCGTGTGTCTTCGCCTGCGTGGCCGCAGCCAGCGGCGCCGGTGCTGGCATGTCGTCAAGCGACTGCGAATTCCAGTCCAGCCGGCGGGCGTAGAACAGCTCGCCGTTGGCGCAGATCGTCAGCAGGCACTGCGACCCATGCACCATCAGCGCGGCGCTGGCATCGGCCGCGCGGCCTTGTTGTTCGGCCAGCGCGCACTGCAGATTGCGTTGTGCCAGTTCGGTGATGTCGAACACCGAGGGCTGCAAACCCGCCACTTCCATCCAGGCGCTGAGCTCGACCACCTGCGCATTGCGTGCCGCGGCGACGAACATCTGGCGCCTGTGTTGCGCACGCTGATCGCCGACGGCCAGCACGTCCAGCGTCAACTCCTCGACCGGGATGTCGACCTTGTCCCTGATCTGCCAACGCGCAGCCGCTTTCATCTCTTCGGCAGGCACTGCCGGCGCCTCGATCTGCAGCAACTGGCAGTCCGACAGGCCGAACACGGTGATCACCTGGGCGCCGGGCAGGTTCAGTGCCCGCACGCGCTTGGCCAGTTGCTGCGGGCTGTCGGCGCCGCAGGGCTCGGTGCCGCTGCGCACGACCTCGCGACCAGCCACTTCGACATAGCTGAATTCGTCACTGCCGAGCGCGATGGCCAGCCGACCAGCCGTGCGAGCGCCGCTGCTCTTCTTGTCCCATGGCAATTTCATGATCAGCAGTTCTCCCGCCGGCAGATCAGGTTGATCTGACCCTATGCTAGGCAGGGGTCTGGGCCACGAAGCGTCGAGGAGCGCCACGAATCGGGCCTGTTTTCGCACGGAACCGCAGGCGCAACGTACCGACCTCAGTAAATTTCTCGCCTGTAAATCAGGTTTTGCTGTGTGCTTTGCTGCCCGAATGTCACGCGAGCCGACGGATCCTTGGCGTAACTGCTGCCGCACCAGGCGCCGCGCAGGTAAGCGAGGTTGGCAGCTGCGGTGGCGGCCGTCGTCGGCGTCCAGCTCTGCAGGCACGAGGCATCGGTGGCGCTGCTGCCCAGGCTCAGCGCCACGTCATAGGTGCCGCTGCGGCCGCCGCCGGGCGCGGTCAGCTTCAACGTGCCCAGGCCGCCGGCGATCATGATGCCGCTGCTGGCGGCGGTGTCGGCGCTGGTGATCGTGCGCATCAGGTTGCCGAAGTTGAGGGCGCTGGTCGGCACCGTGGTGCAGCTGTCCAGCGTGTTGGTGTCCCAGGTGCTGCCGCTCCAGTACTGGGCGGTGACCGGCAGCGCCAGTGTGCGGTCAGCCGGGCCGACTGCGCTCGACAGCCGCAGCCGGCCGAAGCGCAGCGCGACGCTGGCGACCGCCGTGCGGTCGTTGCTGCCGCCCGAGGTGCTGGCCATGTCGAAGGACGACATGGCCACGCCGTCGGAGTCGGTTGGTGCGATGCCGAAGGCAGCGCTGAAGGGCGCGTCCACCGTGCTCTGGCGCGTCGCGTTGGCAGTCAGCGTCAGGCCGCTCGCCACGCCGTTGCTGAAGCTGCCGGTGGCGGTGGCGGTGGCGGTGCCCAGCGACAGCCGGCCGTTGCCGGTGTTGAACACGGTGGTGCCGTCGCGCCCGGCCAGGTTCCAGCCGCTGGCCACCGTGGGGTCGAGCTTGGCGAAGCTGCCGGTGTAGTTCTGCGTGGTGCCGCCGCTGGCGTTCTGCGCCGTGAGCGCAAAGCCGAAGCGGAAGTTCTCGCCCAGGTAGCTGAAGCTGGCCGCCGGGCTGCACGACAAGGTGCTGCGGTGCGTGACCGAGGTGCTGCTGAGCGCGAACTGCGCCGGCACGAAGCGGCCGACGTTGCCGCTGGAAGTGCCGGTGACGCTGCCGGCGCCGAGGTAGTCGCCATCGGCAATCGCCGGTGTCAGGCTGATGATGCCGACCTCGCTGTAGCTGAGCGTCGTCACCGTCTCTGCACCACTGCTGAAGCTGCCGCCGGCCACGCTGCCGTTGGCCAGTGCGCCGGCCACGCCGCCGCCGGGCTGCACGAGTGTCGGTGTCAGCGTCACGCCTTCGGGTGTGGTCTCCTTGCCGAAGTTGGGCGTAGCCGCGCCACCGCTGGTCTGCGCGGTGACGGTGGCGGTGAAGGCCTCGCCGGCCTTGACGAATTTGCTGCCGGCGGCGCTGACCGCGGCCGGGTTAACGAGGTTGGGGCTCGCGGTCTGCTTGATGTTGCTGAGCACCAGCGCGGCGGGCTTGACGACGAAGGCATTGGTGTTGCCCGAGAGGGCGCTCAGCAGCGAGCCGCTGGCGGCCTTGGTGGCGTACAGCGTCACCTGGCCGACGTCGGCGTAGTTGAAGCTGAAGGGTGCGTTGCCGCTGGCGTCGAAGGTCATCGCCACGGCAGTGCTGCTGGCCGTGCTGCCGTTGGCGTTGCCGGCAATCGCCGTGGCGCTGTTGCCAGTGAAGGTCATCAGGTTGCCGCTGGAGCAGGTGGTCGGGTTGTTGCACTGCGCCGCCCAGTTCACGGCGGTGCTGCCGGTCAATGCCGAGGTGCACGCGCCGGTGGTGGTGCTGGTCTCCACGGCGCGCAGGTAGTAGGTTCCCGACGACGTGCCGGCCGTCTGCGCCAGCACCGTGGCCGAGCTGCCGCCGGCGCTGCTGGCGACGATGAAGCCGGCGGTGTTGAAGGTGGTGCTGCAGCTGTTCGCTGCCGAGCAACTGGTGCCGTTGGGGCAGCACTGGCGCGCGTTGCTGGCGGCGATGCTTTCGCCCGACAGCGTCACCGTGGCCGCCGTGCCGTTGGCCGCGGCTGGGTAGCTGAGCGTGGTGGTGGCGACACCGCTGCTGTTGAAGGTGACGCTGGTCGCGCCCAGCGTGGCGCCGCGGGTGGCGAGCGTGGCGGTGCCGCCGCTAGCCGCGGTGTAGGCACTGGCGCAGGGTGTCGCGCTGGTGGCGCAGGCCGTCACCGTGACGGTGCTGGGCAGGCAGGTGATGCTGCTGCTGGGCAGCGAGAGCTCGTAGTGGTCGGGGCCGCTGGCCGCGCTGCTGGCCTTCAGCGCCACCAGGGCGCCGATGCTGACCACCGACGACGACGCTGTGGCCACCTTGTTGCCGCTGGCGCCCGAGGCCGCCTGCAGCACGTAGGCGGCCTCGACCTCGACGCCGTTCGGACCGGCCCCGGTGGCCGCGTCGATGGCATTGGTCATGCCCACGGGCGGTGTCGACGTGGTTCCGCCGTCGCGTCCCGCGAACATCGCCACGAGCAAGGTGTCGGTCAATGCAGGGCTGACGCCCGGCGCGGTCATCGAGGTCGACGACGTGTTGACCTGCGAGGCGCTGGCCGCGATGGGCGCGACGGTGTCGACGCCGCTGAACACCAGCAGCGTGCCGGCGCTGCGGCCAGTGCTGCTGAAGGTCCAGGTGAAGCTGGCGCTGAGGTCGGCCGCGGCCGCCACCTTGTAGTAGACAAGCACGCCGAGGTCGCTGCCGTTGTTGGTGGTCATCAACGCCGTCCAGCCCGCAGGCGCCGAGCCGCTCCCGTTGCACTGGCCCTGCTGATTGCTGCTGCCGATGAGCGGTACGCAGCCGGCGTTCTGGCCGATGAACGCGATCATCAGCTGACCGGTGGCCATCGCTGCCGGCGCGGTCATCGACAGCGAGCCCACGGCCGAGCTGGAGAGCGCGCTGGTCGATTGCGCGACATAGGCCACGGCTGCGTTGGCCGACAGCGCGGCCAGGGATAGCGACAACATCGCAGCTAGCTTGGCGAAAGTTCGCCACAGCCCGCTTCGGATCCCGCGCGGGGCGTTCACCGCACCACCGTCCAGGTGAGCTGCCGCTCGACATAGGTCGCCTGCGGCGCCGCGCTGGCGTTCGGGCAGGCGCCACTGCTGGCCACGTTGCAGGCGTTGGCCACGAGCTGATAGAAAGCCAGCGTGGTGGCGCCGTCGCTCACCGTGCCGCTGCTGGGTGTGCGCGTGCAGCTCACCGTCACGGTGTAGGCGGCGAGCCCCGCCGCGGTGAAGCTGGTCGTGCTGAAGCACGACGGTGCGGCCGAGGGCGGCGCCGGATTGCGCAGCACCTGGAAGGCCGCCCATTCGAGCCCGGCGCGCGCCGCCTGCAGCGCGCGCGCCGATTCGACCTCGGCGGCCGAGCCCAGGTGCTGGCGCGTGCTGACGCTGGTGATCGCCGCGCCGAGGGCGGAAAGCACCACGACGATGAAGAGCACCGACACCAGCGTGAAGCCGGCGACGCGGCGCTCAGGGCTGGTTGTTGACGTAGACCGCATGCTGCAGGCTCACACTTTCGGTGTTGGTGGAGGTGCTGCCCGAAAGCGTCAGCTGCAGGTTGGCCAGCGCGGCGCGTGCGGCCACCAGCGTGCCTTCGATGCTGAAGCGGCAGGCGGTGACGCCAGTGGCCAGCACCGCATTGCTGCCGCTGCCGGGCGGGTCTGGCTGGGTCGCCAGGAAGCCGTAGCCCTGGTAGCGCCTCAAGGTGCCGGTGGCCAGGTCGCAGCGGTAGGTCACCGGCGTGGTCACCGCGATCACACGGTACGGTGGGGCTCGGTCGCCGACCGGCAGGCCGGCCAGCGAGCTCAGCGTGATCATGCTGGCCGAGCCCGCGGCGTTGGTGGCGGTGCGGCGGTTCGAGAGGGCCTGAGTGGCGGCGCTGCTGTTGTCGGCATAGGCGTTCGAGCCGGTCACGTTCGGCCCGAGGTTGTAGAAGACCAGTTGCTGCGATGCCGTCACGGTCAACGGCAGGCCGACCAGGTCGAAACTGCTGGCGAGGGTGCCGAAATTCAGCGGGTTGCTGCCCTCGGTCGCATAGCGCGCGGCGCCGGTGGTCGGGATCAGCTCCAGCCCCAGGCCCGAGGCGGTGACGCGCACGCTGTTGGGCAAGGCGATCGCCAGGTCGCGGCCGATGCGGCGCAGCGACAGGTCGGCGGTGTCGACCAGGCCGGCGCGTGCCACGGTGGCCATGTAGCCGTGAATGGGCTGCACGATGAAGCGGCCGACCACCGCGAACAACACGCCGGTGACGGCGATCACCATCACCACCTCGACCAGCGTGAAGCCGCGCGCGGTGTGGCGGGCGCTGGGGGGGTCAGAGCGAGGCATTGGGCGCATAGCGGGTTCGGTAGCCGTCCAGCGTCAGCGTGCCGCCTCGCGGGTCTGTCACGGTCACGCTGATGCGCAGCACATCGCCGCTGGCAGCGGTCATCGTGTTCAAGGCGGCGGCGCTCACCGCCACGCTGGCGCTGTAGCCCGACAGGCCGGCCACCGCGGTGTTGGTGATGTCGACGATGCTGCTCATCGAATAGCCGGCGTAGTCGTTGACGTTGTCGAACTGCGGTGTGGTGAATCGGTTTTCACCGCTTTCCGGCCCCATCGCATCGGCGCCGCTGGCGCAGCCGGCGGTGCTGGTGGCGGTGGTCACATTGGCGTCGTCGCCATCGCAGAAGGTCAACGGCATCAGGCTCACCTCTTCGAGCAGTGACTCGGCGATGGCGAGTGACTGGCGACGCAGCATCGGGTCGGCGCTGGTGCCGGTGGTCTGGATGAATACGGCCAGCACCCCGGCCAGCGCAGCGCTGACCACGGCGATGAAGATCACCAGCTCGATGAGTGAGAGACCGCGCAAGCGGTGAATCGACACCGGGTTTCGGCAGTGCGTGGACAACGGGTGCATCTAAGCCTCGGAGAGTTCCGCGGTCGATGCTAGGGATGTCCCTCAGCGGCGAAGCGTCAAGGAAGGGCGCGAAACAGGCCTGTTTCCGCCTCGATCTGGTAGGCCATCGAGGTCGAGCCGTAGCTGACGGTGACCGGCAGCGCGCTGCCGGTCGAGGTGACCGCGCTGCCACTGTTGCTGGCGTTGAAGGTGACGGTGCGGGTGCCGGTGCCGGCCTCCGCCAGGCAAGGCGTGGCGCTGGACGGGCAGGTGACCGACGCGATCGTGCCGCCGGCTACATAGGCAAAAGTCGCGCCGGTGGTCGTGTAGGTCGCGACCACGGGCCGCCGCTGGGTCAACGACAGGCGCTGCATCGCCGCGTTCTGCGCCTTCAGCTCGTCGGCGAAGGCGCGCAGGCGGAAGGTCGTCAGGTCGAGCGCCGGCAGCGCGAACACCGCCAGCACACCGATGATCACGATCACCATCACCAGCTCGACCAGCGTGAAGCCGGCCTCGCGATGGAAGATGCCCCAGGTCGGTACGGACGCTGCGGCGTCCGCCGTGGCCATCGTGCGATGGGGCAGCAGAAACCACCCCAAGGGCATCAGGTGATGCCCATGCCGATGAACGTGGCGCTGGCGGGCGTGCCAGCGTTCGGTGTGAACGTCACCGTGCAGGTGGCCGTTGCGCCGTTGCCGATCGTGACGGTGGCGATGGTGTAGGCGCCACCTTGTGCCTGCGGCAAGGCCGTGGAGTAGGTGCCGGCTGAGTAAGTCTGCAGCGTCTTGCCCACATCTTGGCAGTCGGCCACCGCTGCGCCCTTGGTGGGGCTGGCAGTGCGGGTCGCAAAGTTGATCGCGGCAGCAGACCCCAGCGCGCCGGCCACGCCCTGGGCGGCGGCTACGTTCGCATCGGCCTTCAGGTCGAGGTATTTGGGAATGGCCACGGCGGACAAGACGCCGAGGATGACGATGACCATGATCAGTTCGATCAGGGTAAAACCGGTTTGGCGAGAGCGCATAACTAATCTCCTGGCTGAAGTAAAGGCTTGAAAACCACGGTCGGGCGGACTGCTTGGACGTGTAAAAGTTGTATCGGATGCCTTTGCCTGGTTCTTTAGTGCTGCGTGAGGCTTTGCGTGGGAAAAATCACAGTGACTCAGCCGCCGCCCCGACCTTGTGCGGCACCGCCCAGGTTCCACAGCGGCAGGAAGATGCCGAGCGCCAGCACCAGCACCATCGCGCCGATGACGGTCAGCAGCAGCGGCTCGATGCTGGCCGACAGGCCCTTGATCGCGTAATCGGTCTCGCGCTCGTACATGTCGGCCACTTCGATCATCAGGCTGTCGAGGTCGCCGGTTTCCTCGCCGATCGCGATCATCTGCAGCACCACCGGCGTGAAGATGCCGGCGGCCGCCGCGCAGCGCGAGACGGTCTCGCCGCGCTCGACGCCCTCGTGCATCTGCTCGATCCGCTTCGCGATGTAGGCGTTGTCGACGGTCTGCGCCACCACCGACATCGCGCGGCTGATCGGCACGCCGCTGCGGCTGGCAATCGCGAAGCTGCGCGCGAAGCGGGCCAGCGTGCCCTTCAGCACGATCGGCCCGGCGATCGGCAGTTTCAGCTTGAGGCCGTCCCAGATCAGCCGGCCAGGCGCGGTGGCCAGCCAGGCGCGCACGCCCCACCACAGGCCGACGCCAGCGGCCAGCAGCAGCGGCCAGGCGTCGACGGTGAATTTCGAGATCGCCATCAGCAGCCGGGTGACCGGCGGCAACTCGGCCTTGAACTGCGCGAAGACGGTGGCGAAGGTCGGGATCACGAACAGGTTGATCACCATCATCGCGATGAAGATCGCGATCAACACCATCGTCGGGTAGCGCAGCGCCTGCTTGATGCGTGCGCGCACGTCCAGCTCGAACTCGATGTGCTTGGCCAGCCGGTCGAAGACCTCGGTCAGTCGGCCGCTCATTTCACCGACCCGCACCATCGCCACATAGAAGCCGTTGAAGGCGTCGGCATGGCGCTTCATCGCGGTGCCGAGTTCGTGGCCCTGTTCCAGGTTCGCCCGCAGGTCGGCCAGCATCGTGCCCAGCGATGCCTTGGTCGCCGACGCCTGCAGGCTGGACAGCGCCCGCAGGATCGGCACGCCGGCGCGCTGCAGCGTGTACATCTGGCGCGAGAAGATCAGGATGTCCTCGTCCTTGATCGGTGCGCCGCCCATGCCGGGCCAGAGGCTGATGCTGGCGCCAGCGCTGGCCGCAGGTGCCTGCTTCGCAGTCAGCGACACCAGGATGGTTCCGTTGGCCTGCAGCAGCGCGGCCGCTGCATCGGCGCTGTCGGCCTCGATTTCGCCGCGCAATGCGTCGCCACCTGGTTGCCTCCCTTGCCAGCTGAAAGTTGTCATGTCAATCGCATTCCGTGGCCAGGCGCATCGCTTCTGCCACCGAGGTGGAGCCGGCGCGCACCAGCGCGAGTGCGCGGTGGGCCATCGTGCGGCCTTGCATCTGCTCGCGGGCCAGCTTCGAGAACTCGACCGGATCGGAGCGGGTGGCCGCCTGGGCCAATTGGATGTTCATCTCCAGCATTTCGTAGACGCCGATGCGGCCGACATAGCCGGAGCCGTTGCAGCCCGCGCAGCCGCGCCCGCGCAGCGTGCGCTCGCTGGCCGCGCCGTCGCCGCCCATCGCGGTCAGCCAGCCGGCTTCCTGCGGGGTGGGAATGTGGGTTTCGGCGCAGTTGCTGCAGTTGGCGCGCACCAGGCGCTGCGCGATCACCGCCTGCAGCGAACTGGCGACCATGAAGGCGGGGGCGCCCATGTCGAGCAGCCGGAACGGCGCACTGAGCGCATCGCGGGTGTGCAGCGACGACAGCACCAGGTGGCCGGTGATGGCGGCGCGCAGGCCGATGTCAGCGGTTTCGGGGTCGCGGATTTCGCCGACCAGGATCACGTCCGGGTCCTGCCGCAAGGTGGCGCGCAGCACGCGGGCGAAGCTCAGTTCGATCTTGTCGTTGACCTGCACCTGGGTCAGGCCGGGCAGCCGGTATTCGATCGGGTCTTCGACGGTGATGACCTTCAGCCGCTCGGCGTCGATCTCGGCCAGCGCCGCATACAGCGTGGTGGTCTTGCCGGCGCCAGTCGGGCCGGTGACCAGCACCATGCCCGAGGTGCGGCCGAGGATTTCCTGGAAGCGGATCAGCAAGTCCTGCGGCATGCCGATCTCGTCGAGCCGGCGCATGCCCTTGCCATGGCCCAGCAGCCGCATCACCACCGATTCGCCGTGGTGCGACGGCATCGTCGAGATCCGCACGTCGATGCCGTTGTCGCGCACGCGCACGGTGAAGCGGCCGTCCTGCGGCAGGCGCTTCTCGGAGATGTCGAGCCCGGCCATCAGCTTCAGCCGCTGCGCCAGCGCACCGGCGATGCGCTTGTCGGCCTGCGTCTGCGTCTGCAGCACGCCATCGACGCGGCTGCGGATCACCAGCCCGCCCTCCTGCGGCTCGATGTGGATGTCGGATGCGCCCATCTGCACCGCGTCTTCGAAGACGCTTTGTAGAAAGCGCACCACGGGCGCGCTTTCGGCGGCGGCGCTGGCGTCCAGCGTGCTGGTGTCGGCGGCGGCGCCGACGTCGATTTCCAGTGCCTTGGCCAGGCCGGTGATTTCGTCGGTGCGCCGGTAGTGGCGGTCGAGTGCCGGCACCAGCTGGCTCTCGGGCACCACGGCCACACGCACCTGGCGCTTGAGCAGGCGGCTCACCTCGTCGTAGGCCACCAGGTCGAGTGGATCGACGAAGCCGACCAGCAGGTGTTCGCCCTGGTCTTCCAGCACGATGACGCGCAGACGGCGCGCCGGCGACTCGGACAGCAGCCGCACGGTCGTGCTGTTCAGCGTGTAGTTTTTCAGGTTGACCGCCGGCACGCGCAGCTGGCGCGCGAGACCGTGTGCCACCGATTCTTCAGTGACGAAGCCGGCTTCGATCAGCAGGCGGCCCAGCCGTTTGCCGGTGCCGCGCTGCATCTCCAGCGCCTTCTGCAGCTGCTCTTCGGTGATCAGCATCTGCTTGACCAGCACGTCGCCCAGCCGCAACTTCTCGCGCCGCGCCGGGGCGGAGGCCGGCATCGGTGCCGGGGTTGCAGCAGGCGTGGCCGCCGAGGCGAGGGCCGAGGCAGTGAGGTCCTCGGTCGCAGCCCATTGCAGTGGGGTCAGCATGTCGGCCATGGCGGTACTCGGTGGTCTCGGTGGTATGTGCGTTCCAGGGAATGTGCCGATGCGCCCATGCACAGGCGCAAGCGGCGCGACCCTTCGTCAGCGCAATGATGGTGTGGGTGGCATCGGCCGAAAGCCCGATATCCACCCGCCGGCGCCCCCAGTTCACTGGATCAGGCTGGCGTTTTCGCCACCGATTCAGTGGTTGCTGGTCGCGTGCACGTCCTCGATTGAGGTGATGCCGGCCAGCACCTTGGCGATGCCGTCCTGGCGCAGCGTGCGCATGCCTTCGCGCAGCGCGACCTGCTGCAGCGCTTCGGCGCGCTCGCCGGTCTGCACCATGCGGCGCAGCCCTCGCGAGATCACCATCAGCTCGTGCAGCCCGGCGCGGCCTTTGTAGCCGCTGTGATCGCAGTGGGCGCAGCCGGGGCTGTGGTGCTTCAGCAGGCGGCCGTCGCTGCCGTGTTGCTCGGTCCATTCGGCGCGCAGCGCCTGCCGGTCGGGGCCGCCTTCGGGGTCGCCGCTGAAGGCATGCAGGTAGTCATCGAGCCATTCATCGACCTCGGCGTCGGTGGCCGGCCGGCTCTGGCGGCAGGCGCTGCACAGGCGGCGCACCAGCCGCTGCGCCAGCACCGCCAGCAGCGAATCGGCGAAGTTGAACGGGTCCATGCCCATGTCGAGCAGACGGGTCACCGTTTCAGGAGCGCTGTTGGTGTGCAGCGTGCTCAGCACCAGGTGGCCGGTCAGCGAGGCCTCGATGGCCATGTGCGCGGTTTCCTCGTCGCGGATTTCGCCGACCATGATCACATCGGGGTCGGCGCGCAGGAAGGCGCGCAGCGCCTTCGCGAAGGTCCAGTCGATGCGCGGGTTGACCTGTACCTGGCGCAGGCCGGCCTGGGTGATTTCGACCGGGTCTTCGGCCGTCCAGATCTTGCGCCCGGGCACGTTGATCGAGGCCAGTGCCGAGTGCAGCGTCGTCGTCTTGCCGGAGCCGGTCGGGCCGACGCACAGCACCATGCCGTAGGGGCGGCCGATTGCCGTTCTGAGTTGCGCGAGGTTGCGCGCCGACATGCCGATCTGCTCCAGCGGGATCGGCCGGGCCGAGGCCAGGATGCGCATCACCACGTCTTCGAGACCGTTATTGGTCGGGATCGTGGCTACCCGCAGTTCGAGCTTGTGCTGGGCCGAGAAGCGGGCGAAATTGATCTTGCCGTCCTGCGGCTTGCGGCGCTCGGAGATGTCGAGGTCGCACATGATCTTGATGCGCGCGATCAGCGACGAGCGGTAACTCGGCGGCAGTTCGAGGTAGGTGCGCAGCACGCCGTCCTTGCGGAAGCGGATGCGGATCTTCTCGCGCCCCGGGTAGCTCTCGATGTGGATGTCGGAGACGCCTTCCTTGTGCGCCTCGATGATCATGTTGTTGATCAGCCGCACCAGCGAGTTGTCCGACTGCTCGATTGGCCGGTCGTCGGGCGCGTTGCTGTCGTTTTCACGTTCCAGTGTCTCGACCAGCTGGTCGGTGCCGATCAGCTCGGGCGGCAGCACGCTGTCGTAGTCGTCGTTGCGCGCCCGGGGCACGTCCACCGCGCCGATCTGCTCGTAGACCGCGTGCGTGCGGGCTGCCATCGAGCGGCTTTGCGCCAGCACCGGCAGTACCTTCATCTGCGCCGAGAACTCGACCTCCTCAGTGACTGCGCGGCGCCGTTCCGGGTCTTCGAGGGCGATGACGAGCCGGCCGTCGCGCACCAGCAGCGGCAGCACCCGCAGCCGTGCGGCGATGGCGAACGGCAGCTTGCGCAGCGCCTGCGTGTCGATCGGGAAGGAATCCACATCGACCAGCGGATACCCCATCTTGCGCGCCATCGCGACTTGCAGTTCCGGCCGTGTGATGACGCCGCTGCGCACCAGGATCTCGCCCAGCGGCACGCTGCGATCTTGTTGCTGCTGCGCCAGTGCCGCTTGCAATTCGGCGTCGGTGATCAGCGCCAGCGACAGCAGCGCCTCGCCAATGCGCACCAGCGGCATGCGCGACTGCTCGTCCAGCGCGGTGAGCAACTGCTCAAGTGTCACGATGTTGCGTGTGACGAGGATGTCGCCCAGCTTCTGCTGGCGCATCTGCGCCTGATGCGCCGCGGCCTGCTCGACCTGCTGTGGGGTGGCCGCCTGCTGTTCGATCAGCACCTCGCCGATGCGCGGACCGATGTTGAATGCGCTGTAGGCCGCTGCGGGAACGAACACCCGGCTGACGGCGCCGTGCTCCTCGTCGGGCACCGGTGGAAACAGGAACACGCCGAACGGCGTGGCGACGTGGCCTTGCGTCAGGCCTCGCCATTCGCCGCCTGTCGCCCACGTCAGACAAAACGGTGTCGGTTCGGCGGTCGGGGTTGGCGCCGCGGCCTCAGCGTCGTCGATCGACAGGGCCTGGATCGGCGCGGTCAAGGCGATCGAGTGGAACTGGTTGAAGCGCAGCGGCACGCTGCTGCGCGATGGCGGCAGTTGCACCATCGCGATCGCCTGATCGGGCTTCAGAGCGGTCAGCTGCCCGGGCATCAGCTTGTCGTTCAGGCCGGTGATCGTGCAGCCCAGCGGCGCGGTCTGCGGCAGCGCCGGCGGGTAGATCGCGAACGGCGGCATCGGCCAGCAGAAGGCCGACGGAGCGCTCCCCGCGGGGTGCTCGTCGCTGCGCCATTGCAGCGGTGTCAGCATGTCGGCCATGGGGTTCTCGAAAAGCGCGGTCGGTCGCGGGGCGGTGAGGCATGAAGGCCTCGCGATCGACCACAACGACCTGGGCGGTTTCGTCGAACAGGGAGCCTGCCTACAGATGCTGCCTGTTCGGGGGGCCATCGATGCCCTGATAAGCCGGGTCGGAGGCCCGCAGTTCCGACGCTCAGGAACCGGTCGGACTCACTCGCGCAGCTGGTACTCGATGACCATCTCCGGCGGCACCTTGCCGTATTCGTCGCGCGGCAGCACCTCGGTGCGCTCGATGGCGCGCAGCACCGCGTTGTCCCATTCGGGCACGCCGCTGGCCTTGACGATGCGGCTGGACGTTATGCGGCCGTCGGGTGCCAGCCGGACGTCGACCTCGACCTTCGGGTTGCCGGGAAGGGTGTCCGGGAACGACACATTGGGACGGATGCGGCCCTTGATACGGCCGATGTAGCTGGCGCTGGGGCCGGCGTTCTGCAAGGCAGTGCCGGTGGCATTGGCGTCACCGGTGGCCCCGGCCAGGCTGGCGATGCGCTGCATCTGTGCCTCGCGTGCCTTGGCCAGCGTGGCGTCCTGCTTCTTCGTGGCCCCATCGGCCTTGGCCTTGTCGGCCTCGTCCTTGCGCTTTTGCTCGGCCAGTTTTTCAGCCTTCGCCTTGTCGGCTTCGGCCTTGCGCTGCTTGGCGAGCTTGTCGGCGGCGGCTTGCTCGGCCAATGCCTTCTTGCGCTTGTCTTCGAGGCGCTTGGCCTTCTCGATCGCGATCTGGGCATCGGGGACCGGCGCTTCCTTGACCACCGGCTTCACCGGCTCGGGTGTCGGCACGGGCTTCACCGGCGGAGGTGGTGGCGGCGGCGGTTCCGGCTCGGCGGCGCGCGGCGCAGCGATCTGTGGCACCGCGGCCCAGAGCTCGGCCTCGACGCCCTCGGGCGGGCTGGCGTGCCAGTTCACGCCCAGCGACAACGCGACGATCAGCAGCGCATGCGCCACCAGCGCGAGCAAGAGACCTCCGCCCAGCCCGGCTGGCGCGCGCGGCAGGAAGGCGTCGCGGTCGAGGGTCGCTGCGACCATCAGCATCGACCCCGCGGCCAGTTCATGCGCCGTTCTTCACCGACAGACCGACGCGCTGCACGCCCGATTTCTGCAATCGGTTCATCACATCGACCACGGTCTGGTACTTGACCGACTGATCGGCCGAGATCACCACCGGCGTGTTCGCATCCCCCGCCTGCAGGTCGCGCACGCGGGCAGCCACGCGGTCGAGTGCGACGGGTTGGCCTTCGTCCTTGCTGTCGAGGCGGATGCGCACCCGCTCGTCCTTGCCGACGATCAGTTCGACCACATGCTCGGGCCGTTGCTTGCTCTTGCCCACCGTGGGCAGATCGACCACGCCGGTGGTGATCAGCGGCGCGCTGACCATGAAGATGATCAGCAGCACCAGCATCACGTCGATGAACGGAACCATGTTGATCTCGCTGATCGTGCGGCGGCGCCCGCCGCCCCGGTGGCTGACGGCCGGCATCTCAGTGGCTCCACCGCGCGTGGCGTGACCCACGGCCCATGAAACGGGCGTGAGATTTGGGCGCGCTTGCCGGGAACGCTGGGTACCTCCTTCCGCGAATGTCCCCCGGCTTTGCCTCCTCCTTTATTTCGCTGCGTGAGATACCCAGCGTCCCCGGCACCGGTGACGCTGTCGCCAGTCGGTCGAACAACCACGGTGCTGATGGATCACGTCGACGGTGTGCGCTGCGCAGCGAAATAAAGAAGGAGGCCGCAGGCCGGGGGAGTGAGCCCGGACACAAACAGTCCAGTGGACTGTTTGTGCCTGGCGAACGCCCAGGGCGTAAGCCCTGGGCATGAGCGGAGCAGTGCACGCCGTCGGCGTGATCACGCCCCTCATCAACCAGCAAGCAACGAATCAAAGAGCCAAGTTCCATGTCAGCGGCCTCCGGCCATCGCGGACGCTGCGGTCGTGTTGGATGGTTGCGCCATGGGTTGCCCCAGGTTGCGCTGCAGGATGTTCGAGAACTCTTCGATGAAGGTCTCCAGCTGGATCGCGATGCGGTCGATGTCGCGGGCGAAGCGGTTGTAGGCGATCACGGCCGGGATCGCCGCGAACAGGCCGATGGCGGTGGCGACCAGCGCCTCGGCGATGCCTGGTGCGACGGTGGCCAGCGTCACCTGCGTCAGGTTGGCCAGGCCGATGAAGGCGTGCATGATTCCCCACACCGTGCCGAACAGGCCCACATAGGGCGACACCGAGCCGACCGAGGCGAGGAATGACAGGTTCGACTCGATCGTGTCGAGCTCGCGCTGGAAGCTGGCGCGCATCGCGCGGCGGGAGCCGTCGAGCAGCGCGCCCGAGTCGCTGACGCGGCGCTCGCGCAGCTTCATGAATTCGCGCATGCCCGAGGCGAAGATGCGCTCCATCGGGGCCGACGAGGTGCCGCGCTTGGTGGCGTCGTCATAGAGATCGTTCAGGTTCTTGCCGGCCCAGAAGTCGCGCTCGAAGACCTAGTTTTCGGCGCGCACCTTGCGCAGGCCGAACAGCTTGCCGAAGATCACCGTCCAGCTCGCCAGCGAGGTGATCAGCAGGCCCGCCATCACCAGCTGCACCACCAGGCTAGCGTGCAGCACGAGGCTGAATATCGAGAGGTCTTGGTTCATGTGTGCGCTGGATTATTTCTGTGGAAGTGCAGTGGCGATGGCGTTCGGAATGCTGCGCGGCTGGAAGGTTTCGGGCTCGACGCAGACGATGCGGATCGTGCCTTCTGTCAGCAACTCGTCGCCACGCCAGGCCTGCTGCGCGAGTGTGATCGACGCGCGCCGGACCTCGGAGAGCTTGACGGTGACCCGAAGCAGGTCGTCGAGTCGTGCCGGGCGACGGTAGCGCATGGTCGTGTTGCTGACGACGAACATCGCGTCGTCGTGCAGCCGCAGCTGTTCCTGGCTGTGGCCGAGCGCGCGCAGCCATTCGGTGCGGGCGCGCTCGAAGAATTTCAGGTAGTTGGCGTAGAAGACCACGCCGCCCGCATCGGTGTCTTCCCAGTAGATGCGCAGCGTGATCTCGAAGTCGGGGGTCATCGCGCTTGATGGGCCGCGGCAATGCGCCGAACGACCTGCAACATCACGGCAAGGTCCGCTTGTAGACGGGCCCCCACAGCGGATGACCTGCCTCTGATTTGCTCAGGGTAAAGCTGAGATCGGCGCGCCTTGCATTGCGAAACGCAGCTTCACAGTCGACGATCCGGTTGGTGCTGCAATAGATGAAGGCCAGATGCTTGTTCGCAGCCACCACATCACGGGTCGATACCAGCCCGGACTTCAGTGCCAAGCCGAGCTGCTTTTCAGCTTCTGCGTAATGGGCATCGTCGTAGGCGCGCAGACCCGTCAGCAAGGCGTTCTCGGCGGGCCGGTCCATCACATCGAGGGCGCCCTTGGGAGCGAGCGGGCCGGATGTGCAGGCAGAGAGCAAGCAAGTCATCACCGCGACAACCAACAGTTTCATGATCCGAATTTGTGCCTGATTGTCACTGGCTGACTGCCTGCGACATTGATCGTCGCACTGTAAGCCGGAAAGTCGGCATTTCGGATCGTGATGCGGTGCGGACCCGCAGACAAGGTCAGTTGGTTCAGTGGCGGGGTGGTTCCGACGTTGGATCCATCGACTTCAATCTGACCCCACGGGCTGATGGCCAGATTGACCTGACCCTTGAGCGTCGATGCCAGCGCAGTCGGTGTGACGCGCGCCTGAGCCTTGCGGGTCGGCATCTCTGACGACGGTATTGGGTCCCGAACGACGGGTGGTGCCTCTTTATGGGTCGACACCAGCGCGGCGCTCGGAACTGCCAGTGGCTCAGTGCGCGCAGCCGCAGGCTCGTCTCGCATCCGCAGGGCGGCCGCCCCGATGCCCAGCACGCCCGCGACAGCGATGGCCGCGATCCACGGGCGGCGATGCCGTCCGATGGACTCGCGCTCCGCGGATGGCAGGTCGGTAGACGCGAAATGTTGACGAAGCTCGCGCGAAAAGTTGGAGGCTGAATCGAATCGAAGTGCCGCATCCTTTTCCATGGCGCGGGCAGCGATCTGGGCCAAGGCCCGAGGCACGGCCGGATTCAGTTCATCAGCCAGTGGAGGGGAATGGCTCACCACCGACGCCATGATCGCGTCGAGGCCATCGCCGGTGAACGGCTTGACCCCCGTCAAAAGCTCATAGAGCACGACGCCAAGCGAGAACACATCGGACCGGCGATCGACCGCCTGCTGGCGCGCCTGCTCCGGCGACATGTAGTACGGCGAGCCGGCGGCGATGTCGCCACCGAGCTGCGCGTCGTGGCGGTGCGCGATGCGCGCAATGCCGAAGTCCAGCACGCATGGTTGACCGCGTCCCACCATGAAAATGTTGGCCGGCTTGATGTCGAGGTGCACCACGCCCTTGCGGTGTGCATAGGCCAGTGCATCCGCCACCCGCGCCACCAGCATCGCGGCGTGTCCTGGCGTCGGTCGCCAGCCGGACTCGCGCAACTGGCGCAGATCCCGGCCTTTCAGCAGCGCCATCGCGATGTAGGCATGCCCCTCGCTGATGCCGGCGTCGTACACCGTGACGATGTTGGGGTGCGAGAGGGCGGCAGCCGCGCGCGCTTCGTTGAGGAACAGCGCGTTGAACGACTCGCGCTGCTCGGCAGCGATGTCGAGGTGCAGGGTCTTGATCGCGATCACGCGCGACAGCAGCGGGTCGTGCGCGGCATACACCGTGCCCAAGCCGCCCTTGCCGATCTGCTGTTTCAGCGCATAGCGGCTGATGTGACCGATCGAAGGCGTTGCATCGTCGACGGGCAGATCGGGATCCACCGCGAACGGGACGGCGTCGCCCGCAACGGATGGTGCGGCCTGGGTCAGACCGAACTGGGTGTGTTCGAACTGCGTGGCTTCGCCGTCGAAGCCACTCGGCAGTCCCAGCGTTGATGGCGACACGCTGTCGCCGTCAAGGAGAAGGTCAGGCAACGCAATCGCGGCACGGGTCACGGCGCCCTGTGGATCAACGGACGCGTCCGGGTGCAGATGCCTGGGGAATTTGTCGGGCGCATTCACGCCACGAGATTAAAAGGAACCGTCGCGGTGAAAAGCCGAAAAAGCCTGGTTCGGCCGGTTCAGTTGACGGTGTGCGCCACCCGTGGCCGATCCGAATGGCCGGGGCTGAAGCGTCACAAAAGCTGTTGAATGCGCGCCATCGCCTGCTGCAACTGTTCCATCGAGCTGGCGTACGACAGGCGCAGGAAGCGTTCTGGCTCGTGGCGACCGAAGTCGCGTCCGGGCGTCACCGCGACCTGCGCACGCTGCATCAACTCGAACGCGAAATCCCAGCTGCCACCGGGCAGATGTGCGGTGTGCACAGAGCAGTCGGCCCAGACGTAGAACGCGCCATCGGGTTCGACCGGCACCGTCAGGCCGAGCTCGTTCAGGGCCGGCACGAGGTAGTCGCGGCGCGCGCGAAATGCCAGCCGGCGCCGCTCGTATTCGGCCAGCGAGTCGGGCTCGAAGCAGGCCAGCGCTGCATGCTGTGCGATCGACGACGGGCAGATGAACAGGTTCTGCGACAGCTTCTCGATGGCCGGTACCAGGGCCTCGGGCACGACCAGCCAGCCGAGCCGCCAGCCGGTCATGCTGAAGTATTTCGAGAAGCTGTTGATCGAGATCACGTCATCGCCGTGCTGCAGTGCCGAGTCTGCGTAGCGCGCGTCGTGGCTCAGGCCCAGGTAGATCTCGTCGACGATGGTGAAGCCGCCGCGTTCACGCACCACGTCCACGATGCGGCCCATCTCGGCCGGGGCGATCGAGGTGCCGGTGGGGTTCGACGGCGAGGCCAGCAGCACGCCTCGGGTCTTCCCGCCCCAAGCCTGGCTGACAGCGTCGGCATTGAGCTGGAAGCGATCGGCGGCGGTCGTCGGCAGCAGCACCGCGACGCCATCCGCGGCGGCAACGAAATGGCGGTTGCACGGGTAGCCGGGGTCGGGCATCAGCACCTCGTCACCCGGGTCGATCAACGCCAGGCAGGTCAGCTGCAAGGCCGCCGACGCACCGGCGGTGATGACAATGCGTTCGGGTGCGATGTCGAGTGCAAACCGCTGCGCATACCAGCTGCTGATGCGCTCGCGCAGCG
>JAYVEB010000050.1:0-6091 GCA_043749095.1 Burkholderiales bacterium
CTCGCCTTCGATCTGTCGTCGAAAGACTCACGGTAGCCCCGCCTCCACGACCCGCCCGGCGCAGGCCTTCAACCGGCCAAGATGGTTGTCGTCAACCAGACGACCCACGCATTCACAAGGGCATCGCCGACCCGGATCGCCTGAAGGCCTGTTTCAACGAGTGCATCGCACTGGCCCGCAACCGGCAGGTGTTCGCCGAGACCGACCTGCGGGCCTTCGCCAACCCCAGCCGCATGCGGCACATCGAGCAGGCCGCCACTGACCTGCTGGCGCGCATCCAGTCCTGTTGCCCCGCCTGCGACAGCCCAGGCTACTGGGTGACCGAGCGACAAGCCGGGCTGCCCTGTGCCGACTGTGGCCTGCCGACCGCCAGTTACCGCAGCGAGGTGTGGACCTGCGGGAGGTGCCAGCACCGGGAGGTACGCGCCCGGACCGACTGCATCGTGGCGGAGCCGCGGCATTGCTCGCGGTGCAATCCGTGAGGAATGCTCAAGTGAGCAGCACGGCGGCGGGCACGCCGCAGCGCTTCATGGCGGCGAGCAGGGCCTTGTCGAGCGTGGCCAAGGGCAGGCGCCGGCGCAAGGCCAGCTCCAGGTAGCAGGCGTCGTAGGCGCTCAGGGTGTGATCGGCGGCCAGGGTGTCCAGCGTCAGCAGGCTGACCGGCTCGCGGCAAACCTGCAAGCGAAGGGCCGTGGCAGCCGCAGCCAACTCGGCACGCTGGGCCGCAGTGATGCGGCGACGACGCTGCGCGCCATGCAGCAGATTGGCCATCTCCGGCAGCCACAGCGTGGGCACCCAGACGGTGCCGGTGGCAGTGGCGTGCAGAGCAGCCTGGGTGTAGTCCGTGGCTTCGTCGGGCAGGAACCAGGCGGCGCTGACGGATGCATCCACCACGAAAGCGACCGACGCGGTGACAGTGGGCGGCGGGCTTTCGCGGGCCACCAGCCGCGTGGCGGCCGGCGCGCGCGGCGCGCGCTTTGCCGGAGCCTTCAGCGCCATCAGCGCCGACCTGCGCGGATCAGGTCGCGGCTCTTGAGCGTGCCCAGGCTCACGCCGCGGCTGGCCGCCTGCAGCCGGGCGACCGCATCCTGCGCGGCGCGCTGGCGAGTGGCGTCGTCCTCGGGCGGCGCCAGCCGGGCCACCACCTTGCCGTGGCGCGTGATTTCAATGACCTCGCCGGCCAGCACGCGGTCCACCAGCTCGGACAGGCGGTTCTTGGCTTCGAACAGGGCAACAGCAGACATGGCGCTGACCTCCAATGGTGGACAGGTCTGCAATATAGCTAGCTAGCCAAACAATGGCAAGGTCGGTGGGGCGCTGGCAGCGGCGACTGCCGCCGCCAGCAGGAAGTAGAGCCGACGCTTGGCGCTGATCTGCCAAGTCCGCATGCGGCGTCAGACGTTGAACAGGAAGTTCAGCACGTCTCCGTCCTTGACCACGTACTCCTTGCCTTCGGCGCGCGTCTTGCCGGCCTCTTTCGCGCCGTGCTCGCCCTTGAAGGCCACGAAGTCGTCGAAGGCGATGGTCTGCGCGCGGATGAAGCCGCGTTCAAAGTCGGTGTGGATCACGCCGGCGGCCTGCGGTGCGGTGTCGCCGATGTGGATGGTCCAGGCCCGCACTTCCTTCACGCCGGCCGTGAAGTAAGTTTGCAGGCCGAGCAGGCCGAACGCGGCGCGGATCAGGCGGTTCAGGCCCGGTTCGGTCTGGCCCATTTCGGACAGGAACATCAGCCGGTCCTCGTCGCTCATGTCGGCGAGCTCGGCTTCGGTCTTCGCGCAGATCGCGACCACCGGCGCCTTCTGGCCCTCGGCATAGGCCCGCAGCTTGTCGAGGTAGGGGTTGTTCTCGAAGCCGCCTTCGTCGACGTTGCCGACGAACATCGCCGGCTTCGCGGTGATCAGGCACAGCGGCTTGACCAGCACCATGTCTTCCTTGCTGAAGGCGATGCTGCGCACCGGCTTCGCTTCATTCAACGCGGCCTGGCATTTCTCGAGCACGGCGACCAGCTTCTGCGCCTCCTTGTCGCCAGAGCGCGCCACCTTGTTATAACGGTGCAGGCCTTTCTCCACCGTGCCCAGGTCGGCCAGGCACAGCTCGGTCTGGATCACCTCGATGTCGGAGATCGGGTCGACCTTGCCGGCCACGTGGATCACGTTGTCGTCGTCGAAGCAGCGCACCACATTGACCAGCGCATCGGTTTCGCGGATGTGCGCCAGGAACTGGTTGCCCAGGCCTTCGCCTTTCGACGCACCGGCCACCAGGCCAGCGATGTCGACGAACTCGACGATCGCCGGCACGATGCGCTCCGGCTTGACGATGGCGGCCAGCGCCTGGAGCCGCGGGTCGGGCAGCTCGACGATGCCGACATTGGGCTCGATGGTGCAGAACGGGTAGTTCTCGGCCGCGATGCCAGCCTTGGTGAGCGCGTTGAAGAGGGTGGATTTGCCGACGTTGGGCAAACCGACGATGCCGCATTTCAGGCTCATGGTGCAGGTCTCACAGGGGATGTTGCGGGCGTCGACGACGAGCCCGCGATTCTAGGAGGCTGCCCGACCTGGCCGCGACGCAGCATCAGCACATTGCCGGCCACCGCCAGCAGCACGCCGGCGCCGGTGATCGTGTCGGGCCGGTAGCCCTCGAAGCCCATCGACACCACCAGCGCCAGCAGCGGCGTCATCACGCCGATGGCGCCGCTGGGGCCCGGGCCCAGGCGCTCCTGCAGCGTCAGGTAGCAGGCAAACGACAGCACCGAGCCGGCCAGTGCCAGGTAGACCAGCGACGCCCACCACGACAGCAGCGCGGGCAGCGCGAAACTGTGGCCCATCGCCAGCGCGATCGTTGCCGTGGTGATGGCGCCGTAGCCCATGCCGAAACCCATCGACGGCCAGAACGGCAGGCCGCGATGGCGGTTGCGGCTGGCGCTCAGGCTGCCAGATGAACTGAGCAGCACCGCACCCACGGTGAACGCCGCGCCAATGCCAACCGAGGCCGCAGCGCCCAACGCTCCGGCCCCGTGCGCTGGCGAGGCCACACCTGCCGCCGCCTTGCCGAATTCCGGCCAGAAGATCAGCGCCACGCCGAGCAGGCCCAGCAGCCCGCCACCGATGAAGCGTGGCGACACCCGCTGTCCGAACAGCACCTGCGCACCGAGCCCTGCGATCAGCGGCGACGCCGAGTAGCCGACCGCGACCAGCCCCGATGGCAGGTGCCGCTCGGCGTGATAGACGCACACATACGACACGCCGAACATCAGCGCGCCCTGCAGCGCCAGCACCGCATGGTCGCGCGGAACGAAGCGCAGCGGGATGCCGCGTAGGGCGCAGACGGTCAGTACCAGCACCGACGCCAGCCCGAAGCGCAGCGCGACGCCGACCTCGGGCGTGGTGTGGCCCAGCTGGTAGGTGATCGCATGCCAGGTCGTGCCCCAGGCGAGCACGCAGACAGCGAACAGCTGCCAAGTCTTGAAGCGGGTCATGATGGGTGAACGAGACGCTTCAATCGAAGCGGTACGTCGAGCCGCCGACCATGCCCGGTCGCAGCGTGCAGTCGAAGCCTTCGGCGATCACCGCGTTCATGCAGAAGGTCAGCGCGCCGTTCAGCCGCGCATCGGCGCGGTAGGCAGCCAGCGCGTCACCGACCGCATGGCCGGTCTCGGCAGTGAGCGGGTCGACATCGGGGATGCTGCAGCGCGAGCAGGGCTTGACGAGCTTCAGCCGCACCGGGCCGTCGGGCGTGTGGAAGTGAATCTCGTCGAGGTGGTCTTCGCCATGCGCGTCGAGGCCCTCCAGCACCAGGTTCGGCCGGAAGCGCTGCATCGTCACCGGCACTGCGCCGCTGGCCGCGAGCCTGCGGTTCAGCTCATCGAGGCTGGCCTGCGAGGTGACCAGCAGCGGGTATTCGTCGGAGAACGCCGCCGCGGCCTCGATCTCGCCGGTCCACTGAGCGCTGGCGAGGCGCTTCTGCGCGGGGTCGAAGCGCACCAGCCGCAAGGGCTGTCCCAGAAAGTCGCTGAACCACTGCGCGGTGGCATCGCCCATGTCGTAGGCCGCGACCTCGTCGTTCCACACCGTCACCCGCACCGCGGCGCCGACCTCACCGAGCGGCACCGTCAAGGCCAGCATGCCGGGCGCGCGCAGCACCATGTCGAGCGCGTTCAGCGTCGGCTGGATCAGCGCCATCCGCGGCACCTGGCGCTGCGTGACGAAGCGGCCCTGCGCATCGACCACCATCCACGCGCGGTCGAATTCGAGGCCGGTCTCGATCAGCAGCGCTTCATCGGGCACGGTGCCGCCGCAGCTTTTGACCGGGTGCACGTACAGCGTGGTGAGGCGCACCTCGACGTTGAACGCGGCCTCGTCGCTCACTTGAACAGGCCCTTCAGCACACCTTTCAGCGCATCCTTGGGCTTGGTGCTGGCGGCCGATGCGCCAGGCTCGGCGGGTTTCAAACCGAGCTTTTCTTCGAGCCGACTGCGCACCTCGTTCTTCAGACCCTTCGTCACCGCGCCGGCGACCACCGACGACCATTCGATCTTCCAGCCCAGCGCGTCGAACGGGCCGGCGAGCCTCACCGGCACCTGCAGACCTTTCAGCGCGGCGAGGTCGGCGCCGTCCTGGCCCTTGGCGGTGCCGGTGACGGTGGCGCGCGCCAGGTAGTCGATGCGGCTCTGGCCGATGTCGATCGTGCCTTCACCGCCGAGGCGCAGGAACGGGCTCTTCAAATCCAGGTCCTTGTTGTGGGCCACGCCGTTCGCGATCTGGAAGCTCGCGCTCATCTCGCTGAAGTCGGTCTTCTCGGTCTCGCTGGCCTTTTGCACCGCGTCCTGCTGCAGGCCGATCGCCGCCTTCGCTTGGCGCAGGCTCTTCGCGAGGTTGATGCCCTTGATCGCGCCGTCGCGCAGTTGCAGCGCCAGCTGGCCTTGCAGGTGCGACTTCAGCGCGTTGACGCTGCGGCCGGTGGCTTCGACGTCCATCGTCACGCGGCCGGTGCCGTCCATCCAGTCCTTCGCCGCCACGTCCTTCAGCGCGCTGTTGATGTTGATGCCGTTGGCCGTGCCCTTGAACCCGACGCGCCCGGTCGCGGCCTCGGCCAGTGCCGATGCATCGATGCTGCCGCCCCAGAGCTTGCCCTGCAGCGCCGTCACCCGCAGCAAGCCGCCGTTCAACGTGGCGTCGATGCGGGCGGCGGCGACCTTGTAGCGCTGGACGGCGAAGTTGGCGGCCTGCAGGCTGAACTGCCCATCGAGGCTGCGCAGCGCGCTCAGGTCGACCGGGGTGTCGGCCGCCGGGGTGCCCGGGGCAGCTTTGGCTGGCGGTGTCGACGCACCGGTGGCCGCTTCGGCCGGCGCGTCGGCCAGCAGGCGATTCAAGTCCAGCGTGTCGAAGCGGGCTTTCGCATTGACCTTGGGCACCGCGCCACCGAGCAGCGCCGCGCCGTCGGTGTTGAAGGCGCCACCGTTGATGTCGCCAGCCAGCGTCCACGCCGCGCGCTCGGCGGACGCGCTCGCGCTGCCTTTGGCGTCGATCTTCAAGGGCTGCAGCCCGGGGTTCTCGATCAGGCCTTGCAGCGTCAGCGCATCGAGCGCGATGGATGCCGGCGTGGCCGTGCCGTTCTTGCCGCTGGTGGCGGCTTGCGCCTGCTTCATCAGCAGGTTGGCCTTGATCGTCGCTGCCAGCTTGCGCTGTGCACCGGTGCTTGCGATCGTCGCCTCGAAGCCGGGCAGGCGCAGCGCGTCGAAGCTGCCGGTCGGTGCCGCGCTCTTGAAGGCCACGTCCAGTGGCGCCGCGCCGCCGCGCTGCAGGCGCCCGTTGAACGCGCTGCCCTTGATCTGATCGCCGGTGGCGGCCAGCTCGGGCCAGTCCAGCGTCAGGCTCAGCGGTTGTGCCTCCTGCGTGCCTTTCAGCTGGACGCTCAGCTTCGTGAGCGCGATGTCCTTGGCCGCCGGGTTGAAGGCGAAGCGCTCGACGGCCAGCGTGCTGTTGTCGATCTTGATGCCGCCGGCGGTCGCCGCCAGCGTCAGTTGCAGCGCCTGGGCATCGATCGCTGATGCGGCACCGTCCCAGCCCACGTTGCCCTTCAGGCCCAGACGGAT
>JAYVEB010000051.1:0-17509 GCA_043749095.1 Burkholderiales bacterium
CAGCGTGGCGAACACCGCCTTGCCCGATCGCGGCAGCAGCGGCAGGAAGTGCTTCATCAGCAGCGCCGGGCCGATCGCGTTGATGGCGAAGGCGTGCGCCATGTGGGCCGCGTCGAGTTGGCGCCACGATTTTTCAGGCTCGAAACCGTTGCCATGCAGGAAGCCGGTGGCGTCGATCACCAAGCGCAGCGGCAGGCCTGCACGCGTCAGCTTGTCGACGTGTGCAGCGGCGGCGGCAATGCTGGACTCGTCAGGGAGGGCTATGTCGAGATCGAGGTCGGTGTCAGCCGAGATCGCTGGGTCACCGCGTCGACCTGCGGCCAGCACCTGGTGGAAACGGGTGTCGCTGCGCAGCTGCTGGCACAGCGCCGCGCCCAAGCCGCCGCTCGCACCGATCACCAGCGCCAGGCCACCGGAAAAGTTGAGCCCGTCAGAGTCACCAGCCGTGGCGGGGTCTGGCGGCACGGTCGCCTGCGTCAGGTCGATGCCGGGTCCAACGAAGCGTTGGAGGCCGCCGATGCGGCGGCTGCGGCCTGGGCCAGGCAGGGATTGCATTTGCCCAGTCCGGCCATGCGCACATCGGGCCGGCCGTCCCCGGTCTTGAAATTGGCCTGGCAGCGTCGGCAGACGTACATCTTCGAACTCGACATCATCGTCTTGGCGCCGGGTTCTGCGGGCGGTCTGGCGGCCGAATATTCGGCCTGCGTCTGCCGCAGCTTCTGGGCGGAGTCTGTGGATTTGACGGTCTTGGCGTTGCGTGTGGTCATGGCAAGCAGAGGGTCATGTTGCCCGCGACGGGCGACGAAGTTATCCGCGATGGTGAATTGTCCATGCAATCTCCATGCCGCGTCCCTCCCCGTCAAGGGGGAAGTCAGGCGGCCGCAGACTCGCTAAGCATCCATTGACAAGGCGCCCGGATGGCTCCTTCGGCACGACCACCTGTGCAGTCTCCGTCGACCCTACCGTCACACCAGCAGGGCGCGCAGCGCGGCGGCGACGAAAGGCTTGGGCAGACCGCCGGCCACATCGAGCCCGTCGGCGCGGGCCTGCGCCACGGCACGGTCCAGTCGTTCGGCCTCGGCGCCACTGGTGACGATGATGCGGGCCCGGCAACCGCGCGTCGCCAGCTCGGCGAGTACCTGCTCGCCACTGGTTTCGGGCATCGTCAGATCGAGCACGACATGGGTCGGACCCCAGTCGGCCGCCGCCGCGTAGAACTCGTCGGCCTCGCGGGTCAGACAGGTTGCGACGCCCGCCAGCCGCGCGACCGACTCGACCAGCATGCCGACCAGCGCGTCGTCGTCGAGGATCAGCAGCCGCCGCTCGCCCGTGGGACTCATGGCTGCGAGCGGGTCTTCAGCACCGCATGCACCTTGCGCGCGAGATCGATGCTGCGGTACGGCTTGGGCAGCAGGTGCACACCACGGTCGAGCCGACCATGGTGGACGATCGCGTTTTCGGTGTACCCGGAGGTGTACAGCACCTTCAGGGCCGGGTGCAGCGCCACGGCCGCCTCGGCGAGCTGCCGCCCGTTGAGCCCGCCGGGCATCACCACGTCGGTGAACAGCAGGTCGAAATCGCTGCGTTCGCGCAGGATGGCGAGTGCCGCCACGCCGGTGTTGGCGACCGTGACGCGGTAGCCCAGCCCGACCAACACGTCGCAGGCATGGCGCAACACCAGCGGGTCGTCTTCGACCACCAGCAGGCTGGCCGTGCCGCGGAAATCATGCTCGGTGCGCACCACGGCGGCGGGTGCTTCTGGCGGGCCATCGGCGCGCGGCAGGTACAGCCGCGCCGTCGTGCCGTGGCCGGGCTCGGAATACAACTTGACGTGACCCCGCGACTGCTTGAGGAAGCCGTACACCATGCTCAGGCCCAGGCCGGTGCCCTTGCCGACGCCCTTGGTGGTGAAGAACGGCTCGAACACCCGCGCCAGGTGTTCGGCGCTCATGCCGCCGCCTGTGTCCGACACCGACAGCAGCACGTACTGGCCGGGCGCCACGTCGGTATGTCGTTCGGCGTAATGCTGGTCGATCCAGGCATTCGACGTTTCCAGCGTGATCTTGCCGCCCGGCGGCATGGCATCGCGGGCGTTGATCACCAGGTTCAGCACCGCAGCTTCGAGCTGACCCGGATCGACAAGCGCAGGCCACAAGCCGGCGCCACGCACCAGCTCAAGCTCGATGTTCGCCGGCAGGGTGCGACGCAGCAAGGCATCCATGTTGGCCAGCAACTGGTGTGCGTCCACCGATTGCGGCTGCAGCGCCTGCCGGCGTGCGAAGGCCAGCAGCCGCTGCGTCAGCTCGGCGCCGCGTTCGGCGGCCGCGCGCGTCATCTCGGCCAGCGGCAGCAGCAGTGGCTGATCGGCCAACTGCTCGGCCAGCAGGTCGGCGTTTCCGAGGATCACCGTCAACAGGTTGTTGAAATCATGGGCGACGCCACCGGTCAGCTGGCCGATCGCTTCGAGCCGGCGCGCCTGCTGCAGCTGCGCTTCGAGTTCGAGCCGGGCCGTGACGTCGGTGCCGACGCCGAAGATCGCGCTGGGTTGGCCGCCGGCATCGCGGACCAGTGTCCAGCGGCCCTCGACGGTGACCCAATGCCCGTCCTTGCAGCGTTGCTTGAAGGTGGCGGTGTACCGGCCCGTGGTCATCAGGATCGCGCGCGCGGCGTCCGCGCCCGGCCCGTTCACCAGGTTCAGCTCCGACAGGCGGCGGCCGACCGCTTCCGCGGCGCTCCAGCCGAACATGCGTTCGGCGCCACGGCTCCAGTAGCTTATGCGGTCGTCGAGGTCGCGCACCACGATCGAATCCTCGGTTTCATCGAGCAGCGCGGCCTGCTGCAGCAATCGAGCCTCCGTCTGGCGCTGTTCGGTCAGGTCGGTCATGCCGCCAACCATGCGCAGGGCATGGCCGTCGGCATCGCGGATGACGAAGCCCCGGTCGGAGACGGTGGCGAAATCGCCGCTGTGGCGCCGGAAGCGGTATTCGGCGCTCCAGTATTCGTCGCCGCCATCGATGACGCCGTGGATGCTGCCCAGCACGCGCTGCAGGTCGTCGGGGTGGATGCGCCGGGTCCACGACAGGCTGTCCGGCTCTAGCGCGTCCGGCGAGTGCCCGAACAGCACCTGCATGCCCTCGCTCCACCACATGGTGTCATCGCCCAGATTCCAGTCCCAGACGGCGTCGACCGTCGCGCGCGATACGTTCCGAAAGCGCTCCTCGCTGTCGCGCAGCGTGCGCTCGGCGCGCTTCTGTTCGGTCTGATCGAGCAGCGCGCCCTGCACCCGCACCACCTGCTGCTTCTCGCCGCGCACCGCCTCGCCGATTACCCGCACGTCCAGCGGGCGACCCTGGATCGTGACCAGCTTCAGTTCCAGATCGAACGGCGTGCCGTGCTGGAAAGCCGTCTCGAGCGCCTGGCTCAAGGCCTCGCGCCACGGCGACGGGTACCAGTTCAGGCTCATCTCCAGCTGCGGCGAGTGCTCGGGGGCGCAATCGAGGATGGTGCGCAGCTCATCGGACCACCGCACCACCGGCTTCGAGGTTTCGCTCGGCGCGTCGATCGCCCAGCCGCCGAGGCCGGCCATGCGTCCTGCCAGCCCGATCAGCTGGTGGCTTTGCTGCAGCCGCAGCTGCGCGATTTTCTGGGTGTTGATGTCCGTCACCACCGCGACCAGCTGGGCTTCCCCGGAGGCGGCCGCCGCCTGCATCAACGAGACCGTGGCACGCGCCCAGATCGCTTGGCCGTCGGGGCGCAAGTAGCGCTTGTCGATGCTGAAACTGTCGATCTCGCCGGCCAGCAGGCGACGCACCTCCAAGACGCACGGCGCGAGATCATCGGGATGGGTGAATGCGAAGATCTCCACACCCCGTAACGTGTCTTCGCTGCGACCGACCAGCGCGCAGAACGCCGGGTTGGCGTTGAGGTAGCGCCCATCGGCGCCGGCCGAGACGATACCGGTAGCGCTGGACGCGAAAAGGCGCCGCCAGCTGGCTTCGCTGTCGCGCAGCGCCGCATGGCCGCGCTCGCGCTCGGCCATCGCTTCCGTCAGCAGGGTCCGCTGACGGCGCGATTCGATCTGTGCCATCACCTGCAAGGCCAGGGTCTGCAGGGCCTCGACCTGCAGGCTGTTGAGTCGCCGCGGGATCCGATCGAGCACCGCCACCGCACCGAGCGCGTGACCGCCGGGCGTCACCAGCGGCATGCCGGCATAAAACCGCAGATGAGGTTCGCCGCAGACGAGCGGGTTGCCGTTGCAGCGCGCATCAGCCTGCATGTCCTCGATCACGTGCAACTCGCGTTGCTCGATGGCGTGTGAGCAGAACGAGACCGCACGATCGGTCGACGTCCAGGCGATGCCGTGCACCGACTTGAACCACTGGCGGTCGCTGTCCACCAGGCTAATCAGCGCGATCGGCGTCTCGCAGAGGTGCGCCAGCAGCTGGGTGATGCGGTCGAATTCGGGTTCCGGCGGCGTGTCGAGCACGCCGTAGGAATGCAGCACGGCAAGGCGCTTCTGTTCGGTTGCGGTCGGCAGCATCCACGCCCTCCTTGGTACGGCGTTAGATCAATCCAGATCTGCGACGCAGTGTAGGAGAAGAAAATATTTTGGCGCATCGCCCTGTGGTGCAAGGGAGGCGCCTGGCGCTGGCGCCCCACTGCGGTGCGGAGTTGTCCCCTTTGAGGGCGCCCGTCGTCTTCGGGTCAAGGTGCGGCCTGCCGTTGGCGTGGTTTACGGCCATGTCGCCCAGGATAACGACGTCTGGCACTGACTTTGCTTGTCTTCCGCTGCGAGAGTGGCAGTTGCGTCAGCGGCACTGCTTGATCTGCAAGACAGCTAGGGTTCCGTGCCTGGTCGAGCACCGGGTGGACTGGTCCGAGAGCGGTCGGCCGCAATGCATCGCGGTTCCACGGAGGGACAAAAGCCCGGGAGGAAGTTGTCGTCAGCGGACGGCGGCTGCCCCTCTCGCTTTGTGCCACTGTCCTGGAGCGATCGATGTCTGCCACAGCACCCCCCGTCGGCCCCAGTTTCCTGGCCTCTGCGCGAGCAGTTACCACGCCGCCCACGCCCAGCATCTGGGACATCGCCGGACGACTCTCCCGCACCCAATACTGGTTGTTTGCCGCCTTGGGATTGGTGTTGCCGTTCGTGGCCTGGGCGGCACTGTCGGCCTCGGGCTGGATCGATCCGGTGTTCATGCCGGGCCCGGCTGCCGTGTTCAGGCGGCTGGCCACCTGGCTGATGGAAGACGACCTGCTCGCCGACACCAGCATCAGCGTCTACCGGGTGCTCGCCGGCTTCGTGCTGTCGGCTGCACTGGCGCTGCCGATCGGGCTGCTGATCGGGGCTTTCCGTCCGGTCGAGGCGCTGCTCGAGCCGCTGACCGACTTCATTCGCTACATGCCGGCGGTGGCCTTCATCCCGCTGGTGATGCTGTGGTTCGGCATCGAGGAGAGCGCCAAGATCGCGATCATCTTCATCGGCACCTTCTTCCAGATGGTGCTGATGGTGGCGGAAAACGTGCGGCTGGTGCCCACCGCACAGGTCGAAGCGGCGCAGACGATGGGCGCAACACGCGACGAAATCATCCGGCTGGTGCTGCTGCAGTCCGCCAAGCCGGCGATCCTGGACACGCTGCGCATCACGATGGGCTGGGCCTGGACCTATCTGGTGGTGGCCGAACTGGTGGCCAGCAATTCGGGCCTGGGCTATGCGATCCTCAAGGCACAGCGTTTCCTGAAAACCGACACGATCTTCGGCGGCATCCTGCTGATCGGGGTCATCGGATTGCTGATGGACCAGGCCTTCCGCTGGCTGCACCGCCGGGCGTTCCCCTACATGCACTTCAAACGCTGAGCCGGAGCGCCACCATGCTTTCCATCGTCCCCCCCATCAGCGTCCCGAAGGTGGAGATCCGCCGCCTCGGCAAGGTGTTCGGCGGCGTGGCGGCCGGCACGCCGGCCGCACTGCAGGACATCGACCTGTCGATCGAAGACAACGAGTTCGTCACGCTGGTCGGCGCCTCGGGCTGCGGCAAGTCCACGCTGTTGCGCATCCTGGCCGGGCTCGAACACCACACCTCGGGCGAGGTGATCTGCAGCGGGCGCGCCATCACCGGCCCCGGCGCCGAGCGGGCGATGGTGTTCCAGCACTACAGCCTGTACCCCTGGCTCAACGTGATGGAGAACATCAAGTTCAGCCGCACGCTGAAGGTCAACCGCGAAGACCTGAGCTCGTCGGACGTCGAGGCTGCATCGGGCCGTGCGGATGCCTTGCTGAACCTGATCGGCCTGGCTAAGGTCGCCAGGTCCTACCCGAGCCAGTTGTCGGGCGGCATGCAGCAGCGGGTGGCGATCGCCCGCGCGCTGATGGGCCGCCCGCAGGTCCTGCTGATGGACGAACCCTTCGGTGCGCTCGACGCACAGACCCGCGAGGTGATGCACGACCTGATCCTGCACATCCACCGCATCGAGAAGACCACCATCGTTTTCGTCACCCACGATGTCGACGAGGCGATCTACCTCGGCCAGCGTGTCGTGCTGATGGAGCCACGCCCGGGCCGTATCCACAGCATCTACCCGGTGCCGCTGCCGGCCCGGCGCCAGCAGGACATGAAGCACAGTGCACCGTTTCGCGAGCTGAAGGCCGAGATCCTGAAACACATCCGCGTCAGCTCTGGAATTGCCACCGACCTTGATCTGCTGGACCAGATTTCCCAGCAGGGCGAGCCGGTCTGACACACCGTCTCTGACGCCGCCACACCCATGCAAACGAACTTCAACACCCTGACGCCGTTGGCCCGCGCCGCCGTGCCCGACCATTCCACTCCATATTCGCCCGAGCTCGTGCTGTGGGAAGACACCCTGGCCGGCGGCGCCCACTGGTCGGGCGTGCTGCGCCGCGGCACCACGCTGCGGCTGACCGACCTCGAGGGTCGCGCCAATGTGTCGGCGCTGTTCTTCAACCAGGACCAAAAGACCGAGCGCTACAACATGCCCGACACGCTGAAGGCGCAGCACACCGCGCACCTGACGCGTGGCCATGCGCTGTATTCCGACATGGGCCGTGTGCTGTGCTCGATTCCCGACGACAGCTGCGGCTGGCACGACACCGTGTGCGGCGTGATCGATGCGCAGACAGTGCGCCGCCGCTACGGCGAGGCGAATTACCAGGCCCATCGCAACGCGATGTACCGCAATGGCCACGACGGCTTTCTCGTCGAGCTGGCCAAGTGGGGACTGGACCGGCGCGACGTGGTCGCCAATGTCAATTTCTTCAGTAAGGCGGTCGCCGACGAGGCCGGCCGGCTGCACTTCGACACCGCGCACCGCGCGCCCGGCCAGCATGTCGATCTGCGCTTCGAGATGAACGTGCTGGTCGTGCTGTCGGCCGCACCGCACCCGCTCGATCCTGCGACGAGCTATGCGCCGACCCCGGTGCAGCTGACCGCCTGGCGCTCCGGCACCGCCGGTGCCGATGATGTGTGTCGCCTGTTGTGCCCCGAAAACGACCGGGGCTATATCAACACCGAGCGGGGGTTCCTGTGATGCACGCCACCGTGGAAAGCAAGTTGGACCCCGTCGACGCCGTGATCGATGAGGTGTGCCTGGCAGGAGACCCGTGGGCCAAGGTGCTCCAACGCGGGCAGACATTGCGCATCGTCGACCTCGAAGGCAACCAGGCCGTCGACACGATCTTCTACAGCGCCGCCGATGTCGGCGAGCGCTACAGCCTGACGCACACGATCCAGGCGCAGGGCGCGGTGTACCTGACGGCGGGCTCGGTGCTGATGTCGAGCGAGGCGCGCCCGATGCTGACGATCACGGCAGACACCTGCGGCCGCCACGACACGCTGGGTGGCGCCTGTTCGTGCGAGAGCAACACCGTGCGCTACGCACTGGAAAAGCGCACCATGCACAGCTGCCGCGACAGCTTCATGCTGGCGCTGGCGCAGATCGATGCAGGCAGCGAGGCGACGGCAGGCGTGCCGCGCCTGACCAAGCGCGATGTGGTCTCCAACATCAATTTCTTCATGAACGTGCCGGTCACGCCCGAAGGCAAACTGACCTTCGAGGACGGCATCTCCGCGCCGGGTAAGTACGTCGAGATGCGTGCCGAGATGGATGTGGTCGTGCTGGTGTCGAACTGCCCGCAGCTGAACAACCCGTGCAATGGCTACAACCCGACGCCGGTGCGCTTTCTGGTGTGGGACCCGGCCTGACGGCCACGCCGCGCCGGACGACCGGCGCGTGCATTCGATGAGCGCAGGACGACCTGCTTTCCCGCTGAGCCCGCCATGTTCACCAAGGTCCTGATCGCCAACCGCGGCGCCATCGCCTGCCGCATCATCCGCACGCTCAAGCGCCTCGGCGTCGCTTCGGTCGCGGTGTATTCCGAAGCCGATGCCGGTGCGCGCCATGTGGCGATGGCCGATGCGTCGGTGTGCATCGGCCCGGCGCCGGTCGCGGCCAGCTACTTGAACCACGCGCGGATCATCGAAGCGGCGCTCGCCACCGGCGCGCAGGCGATCCACCCGGGCTATGGCTTCCTGTCGGAGAACGCCGGCTTCGTTGAAGCCTGCGAAGCCGCGGGCCTGGTCTTTCTGGGGCCGACGCCGCAGCAGATGCGGCAGTTCGGCCTGAAGCACACCGCCCGCGCGCTGGCCACCACCAGCAACGTGCCGCTGCTGCCCGGTACCGGCCTGCTGTCCGACCTGGGCGACGCACTGTCCCAAGCCGAGCGCATCGGCTACCCGGTGATGCTCAAGAGCAGCGCCGGCGGCGGCGGCATCGGCATGCAGATGTGCACTGCAGCCGACGAGTTGCGCGCGGCCTTCGACACCGTGCGGCGGCTCGCGCAAAGCAATTTCTCCGACGCGGGCGTGTTCATCGAGCGCTACATCACCGACGCGCGCCACATCGAGGTGCAGGTGTTCGGCGATGGGAAAGGCGGCGTGCTGGCGCTGGGCGACCGCGACTGTTCGCTGCAGCGGCGCAACCAGAAGGTCGTCGAGGAAGCGCCCGCGCCGAACCTGCGGCCCGAGGTGCGCGCTGCGCTGCACGACACCGCGCGCCGACTGGCTCAGGCGGCCTGCTACCGATCGGCCGGCACTGTCGAGTTCGTCGTCGATGCGCGCACGCAGGACTTCTATTTCCTCGAAGTCAACGCGCGGCTGCAGGTCGAGCACGGCGTGACCGAGGCGGTCACCGGTGTCGACATCGTCGAATGGATGGTAAAGCTCGGCGCAGGCGACATGCCGGCACTGGACAGCCTGCACATCAAAACCACCGGCCATTCGGTGCAGGCGCGGCTGTACGCCGAAGACCCGTACAAGAACTTCCAGCCGGCCACCGGTGTGCTGACGCGCGTGCAGTTTCCCGATGACCTGCGGGTGGACACCTGGGTCGAGCGCGGCACCGAGGTCAGCGCCCACTACGACCCGATGCTGGCCAAGCTGATTGCGCATGGCAGCGACCGCGATGACGCCATCGCCAAGCTGTCGAACGCGTTGCAAGAGACCCGCGTCGATGGTCTCGAATCGAACCTCGACTACCTGCGCGGCGTGATGTCATTCGCGCCGTTCGCGCAAGGCACGCACACCACGCGCAGCCTCGCGTCCTTCAGCGCGCCCAGCCGAGCCTTCGACGTGATCAGCCCCGGCGTGCAGACCTCGGTGCAGGACTGGCCGGGCCGGCTCGGCTACTGGGATGTCGGCGTGCCGCCGTCCGGTCCGATGGACCCGCTGGCCTTGCGGCTGGCGAACCGACTGGTCGGCAATGCGCAGGGCGCGGCCGGGCTGGAGATCACCGTCGCCGGGCCGACGCTGCGCTTTCGTTGCGCGGCGCGTGTCGCGGTGTGTGGTGCGCCGATCGAGCTGACGCTGGATGGCACGGCGGTGTCGATGAACTGTGAGCTAACCATCGAGGCGGGCCAGACGCTGCGCATCGGCCGTGTGGGCCCGGCCGGCGGCAGCCGCGCCTACCTTGCAGTGCACGGCGGCCTCGATGTGGCTGACTACCTGGGCAGCGCGTCGACCTTCACGCTGGGCCAGTTCGGCGGCCACGGCGGGCGCGTGCTGCGCGGCGGCGATGTGCTGCACATCGGGTCTGTGTCGGCGCTGGTGGCACCGCTCGAAGCCGCGACTGCTGCCGCGCTGACGCCGGCCTGCGCCACGCACTGGGACATCGGCGTGCTGATCGGCCCGCACGCGGCGCCCGACTTCTTCACGCCCGACGACATCGCCACCTTCTTCGCGACCGACTGGCAGGTGCACTACAACTCCAGCCGCACCGGTGTGCGGCTGATCGGCCCGAAGCCAACCTGGGCGCGCCGGGACGGCGGCGAGGCCGGGCTGCACCCGTCGAACATCCACGACAACGCTTATGCGATCGGCGCGATCGACTTCACCGGCGACATGCCGGTGATCCTCGGCCCCGATGGCCCGAGCCTCGGCGGCTTTGTCTGCCCCGCCACGGTGGTGCAGGCCGAGCTGTGGAAGCTGGGCCAGCTATCGCCCGGCAACACCGTGCGCTTCAAGCCGTTGACGCTGGCGCAGGCACGCACACTGGCCGACGCACAGGACGCCGTGCTGGCGCCCGAGGCCCCGCCGCGCGCCGCCGTACCGCCCGCCCGCACCTCGCTCGCCGACGCGGCCGTGCTGCATCGCCGCGCTGCCGGCGACGACGGCATCGAGATCGTTTACCGCCGCGCCGGCGATGCCTATGTGCTGATCGAGTTCGGCGAGCTCAAGCTCGACCTGACGCTGCGCTTCCATGTGCATGCGCTGATGCAGCGGTTGCAGGCCTGGCGTGATGACGGACAACTCGATGGCATCGTCGACCTGACGCCTGGCATCCGCTCGCTGCAGGTGCACTACGACCCGTCGCGCATCGCATTGCCCACGCTGATGGACGCCTTGCTTGAAGCGCAGCACGGCGTGGTCTCGACCACCGACATCGAGGTGCCGAGCCGCACCGTCTGGCTGCCGCTGTCGTGGGACGACGCGGCGACGCGGCTCGCGATCGACAAGTACATGCAGTCGGTGCGCGCCGATGCGCCCTGGTGCCCGAGCAACATCGAGTTCATCCGACGCATCAACGGGCTGGACGACATCCAGGCCGTCTACGACACGGTGTTCGAGGCGAGCTATCTGGTGCTGGGCCTGGGCGATGTGTACCTCGGCGCACCAGTGGCGACGCCGCTCGATCCGCGGCACCGGCTGGTCACCACCAAGTACAACCCGGCGCGCACCTGGACGCCGGAGAACGCGGTCGGCATTGGTGGCGCCTACCTGTGTGTCTACGGCATGGAAGGCCCGGGCGGCTACCAGTTCGTCGGCCGCACGGTGCAGATGTGGAATCGATGGAAAAGCACCACCGATTTCGAGCCCGGCAAGCCCTGGCTGCTGCGCTTCTTCGACCGGCTGCGCTTCTATCCGGTCGGTGCCGATGAACTGCTGACGCTGCGCGAGGATTTCGTGGCCGGGCGTGCGAGCTTGCGCATCGAGGAGGGCAGCTTCAAGCTGGCCGACTACCAGCGCTACCTGGTCGACAACGCGGCGGAGATCACCGCCTTCAAGACCCGACAACAGGCCGCGTTCGAGGCCGAGCGCGAACGCTGGCGCGAGGCCGGTGTCGCCGAGACGGTGGATGACGCCGCCGACAACGATGCCGAAGCGCGCGCCGCGGCCGCCAGTGCGTTCGACGGCGAGGTCGTCACCTCCGAGGTGTCGGGCGGCGTCTGGTCGGTGCCGGTGGCGAAGGGCAGTGCGGTCCAGGCGGGCGACACGCTGATCGTCGTCGAGTCGATGAAGATGGAGATCACCGTGCTGGCGCCGCGCAATGGCGTGGTGCACGAGGTGCTGTGTGCCGAAGGGCAGCCGGTCACCGCGGGTCAGCCGCTGGTCCTGCTGCGCTGACATCGAATCCGAAGGATGGCTTTCATGCGACTCGATCTGTCCCTGTCCGCGCTGCGGGCGCGCTACCTCAGCGGCGCGCTGACGCCTGTGCAACTCGTCACCGAACTGCACGCGCAGATCGAGGCCGAGGAGGCGGCTTGGCCGCGCCACGTCTGGATCCACCGCTTGTCGCTTGCGGCGCTGACGCGTTACGCGCGCGCACTGGAAGACCGCGACCCGGCCACGCTGCCGCTGTATGGCATCCCGTTCGCGATCAAGGACAACATCGACCTCGCCGGCCTGCCGACCACGGCGGCGTGCCCCGCATTTGCCCACACCCCCGAGCACAGCGCGACGGTGGTGCAGCGGCTGATCGACGCCGGTGCCATTCCGATCGGCAAGACCAACCTCGACCAGTTCGCCACCGGCCTGGTCGGCGTGCGCTCGCCCTACGGCGCCTGTCGCAATGCGATCGATCCCGCGTTCATCTCCGGCGGCTCGTCGTCGGGCTCGGCGGTCGCCGTGGCGCTGGGCCTGTCCAGTTTTTCGCTCGGCACCGACACCGCAGGCTCGGGCCGCGTGCCGGCGGCGTTCAACAACCTTATCGGCTTGAAGCCCAGCCTGGGCCGCATCCCGACCACCGGCGTGGTGCCAGCCTGCCGCACGCTCGATGTGGTGTCGGTGTTCGCGCTGACCGCTGCCGATGCGGCCACGGTGCTGGCCGCCGCGCAAGGGCCGGACGAGAGGGATGCCTATTCGCGCACGATGCCGCCCCACGGGCGCAACTTCGGTGCGGCAGCAACGTTTCGCTTCGGCGTGCCGCGCGCTCAGGATTTGCTCTTCTATGCCAACGCCTTCGGTGCAGCGCACTACGCGCAGGCCGTCGAGCATTTGCAAGCCCTCGGCGGTGTGCCGGTCGAGATCGACCTGACGTCGTTTCGCAGCGTGGCGACCTTGCTCTACGAAGGCCCGTGGGTGGCCGAGCGCTATGCGGCGATCCGCGCGTTCATCGAATCGCAGCCCGAGGCGCTGCACGCGGTCACGCGTGCGATCACCGAAGCCGGTGCGCGTCTCTCCGCCGTGGACACCTTTGTGGCGCTGTACCGGCTGAAGGCACTCGAGCACGAGGCGCGCGCTGCCTGGGGCGACATCGACTGCCTGGTCGTGCCGACCGCACCGACGATCCACACCATCGCGGCCGTTGAAGCCGACCCGATCGCGCTGAATTCGCAGCTCGGCCACTACACCAACTTCGTCAACCTGCTCGACCTGTCGGCGGTCGCGGTGCCGGTCGGTTTCGCCGCCGACGGCCCGGCCCGTGGTCTGCCGCACGGCGTCACGCTGATCGGCCGCTGCGGCCAGGACCTGCCCTTGCTGACGCTGGCCGCGCGGCTGCATGCGCGCACGGTCGCCACCGTGGGCGCCACCTCGCATGCGCCGCACGTGACTGCGGGCGCGCCCAGCGAAGCCGCCTTCCCGTCGGGCCAGGTGCGGGTCGCGGTGTGCGGCGCGCACCTGAATGGGCTGCCGTTGAACGGGCAGCTGACGCAGCGCGGGGCCACGCTGGTGCGCACGGTGAGCAGCGCGCCGGTCTACCGCTTCTATGCCTTGCCGGGCGGCCCGCCGTTTCGCCCGGGCATGGTTCGCGTGGCGGAAGGCGGCGGCGCGATCGAGTTGGAGGTGTGGGAGCTGCCGGCGCGCGAGTTCGGCTCGTTCGTCGCGGGCATCCCGGCGCCGTTGGGAATCGGCACGGTGCTGCTTGAAGACGGGTCGTCGGTGCAGGGCTTCGTCTGCGAAAGCCACGCCGTGGCGGGTGCGAGGGACATCACCGCGCTCGGTGGCTGGCGCGCCTACCTGGCGATGCTGGTGTGATACCGGCATGGCTCAACTTGGTGCGTTTTGACGGTCAACCATTGGCATGTGGATTGCATTGAATCGTGGGCAGGTGGAGCGAGTTCGCAGAGTCAGACCATGCACTCCTCACACTCAGGGTCACTAGGGTTCCGATCGGCAGCAATGCCGGTGCTGGTCCGAGAGTGGCCCGGCTTCGAGGGCTGCCGTGACAACGGCACCGGAGAGGCTCCACGGAGGGATAAAAGCCCGGGAGATTGACGCATCGAAAACGTCTTCTCCTGCGCCCGTTTCTTTCACCTGGAGCTCTCGACATGGAATCCTTCCGTCCCCTTCGCTCTTCCGTTTCGTCCCCTGCGGCGCTGATGCGTCGTCTTGGCAACTCGCTGGCCAAGCCGGTGGCGGGTCTGGCACTGGCTGCATTCGCGATGGCCGGCCACGCGGCCGACGTGGCGCCGATGAAGATCGGCACCGTGGTGTGGATCGGCTACGGGCCGTTCTACGTGGCGGACAAGCTCGACCTGTTCAAGAAATACAAGCTGAAGGTCAGCCTGCAGGTCTTCACCGACCCGGCGCTGATTCCGGCGGCCATCGCCAGCGGCGCGGTCGACGGTGGCATGCTGACCTACGACCAGGTCATCGGCCAGGTCGCAGCCGGCCGGTCGCAGAAGGTGGTGATGCCGATCGACTACTCGAACGGCGGCGACGCGATCGTGGCCGACAAGAGCATCGCCAAGGTGACCGACTTCAAGGGCAAGAAGATCGGCTTCAACCCGCTGTCGCCGTCAGACTTCCTGCTGTCGTACGCGCTCAAGGTCAACGGCCTGACCGACAAGGACATCATGCCGGTCAACATGACCCCTGAAGCGGTGCCGGCGGCGATGGCGTCGGGCCAGATGCAGATCGGCGTTACCTACGAGCCCAGCCTGTCGCAGATCGTCAGCCAGGGTGGCGGCAAGAAATTCAAGGTGGTGTTCTCGTCGAAGGACGCTCCGGGCCTGATCGCCGACGTGCTGGTGTTTGACGAGAAGGTCATCAAGGCCAAGCCGACCGAGATCTCCGGCGTCATCCAGGCCTACCTCGATGGCCTGGCCTACATCAAGGCCAAGCCCGACGAGGCGGCCAAGATCATCGGCAAGGCGATGGGCGTGTCGGCGAAAGAGGTCAAGGAGCAGTGGTCGGGTGTCTACAACATCCCGCTCGCCGAGATGCCGAAGGCCTTCACCAAGGGAACCGAGACCACTTCGTACTACGCCAGTGGTGACATCATTTCCTCGATTCTGAAAGCCAAGGGCCAGATCACCACGGTGCCTGCCACCGAGGCGACCATGGACGCGCAATTCGTCACCGCACTGGTGAAGAAGTGAGCTTCCGCGCCCCGGACGGCGCCGCGCCCAACATCGCGGCGCTGGCCTTCACCCTCGTCGGCTACCCGGTCGGCATCGCCTTGCTGACGGTGCCGTCCTGGGCGCTCAACGCGGTCGGATTCGTGCTGGCGACGCTGACCCTCGTCTGGTCGGCGTACTACATCCACGAGTTCGCTCACCAGGCCATCTTCCGCAACCCGGCGCTCAACGAACGCTGGGGCACGCTGATGAGCTGGCTCAACGGCAGCTGCTACGCACGGTTCGCTGACCTGCGACGCAAGCACATGCGCCATCACGTCGAGCGGGCCGACGTGATCACCTTCGATTCCCGCGGCTTTCTGCTGGCCGCACCCTCCTGGCTGCGCCGCGCCGTGGTGGCACTGGAGTGGGCCTACTTCCCCGCGGTCGAATTCCTGATGCGCGGCTTCGTGGTCGCGTTGCCGTTCAAGCCGGGCGGCTCGAACGCGAAACGCGCCCGCATCGTCGGCATCGCCTTGCTGAGATTCGGCGCGTTCGCCGCGCTCGGCTGGTATTCACCGAAGGCTCTGGTGCTGTACTTCATCGCCTACCTGGCGTTCGTCACGGTGCTGCGCTTCGCCGACTGCTTTCAGCACACCTACGACTCCTACCCGATCCTGGGTGACGCGCCGATCCCGAACGACAAGGTGCGTGACCGCGCCTACGAACAGGCCAACACCTTCAGCAACGTCGTCGGGCTCGACAGCTTCTGGCTGAACCTGCTGTGGCTGAACTTCGGATATCACAACGCGCACCACGAGCGCCCCACCGTGCCCTGGCACCGCTTGCCGGCCTATCACCGCGAGCTCTATGGCGACGGCTACCGGCAGGTGGTGCCGGTGATGCAGCTGCTGAAGGCGTTTCACCGCCACCGCGTCACCCGCGTGCTGTCGGGCGATTACGGCGAGGTCCGCGATCTCGAGGTGCCTGGCCGCGCCGATGGCTTCATCGGGGCGGTGGGCGTGTCGTTCCTGACGGCGGTCTGAGGTGACGGGCGACACTGCTGCGCGGGCCGGCCCGCGGACCGAGCCGTGCCACGGCCTGCAAGGCCTGACCGTGGTGTTGACCGGTGCGGCCGGCGGCATCGGTCGCGCGCTGGCAACGGCGTTTGCCGGACAGGGCGTTCGGTTGATCCTGACCGATCGCGATGCGCAAGCCCTGCACCGCCTGGCCGATGGGCTGGCGGCCAGCGCACAGGTGACAGCGATCGCCGCCGACCTCGGGCTGGACCACGACCTGAACGCCTTCGCGGCCGCTGTGCAGACCAGCCACGGCCGGGTCGATGTGCTGGTCAACAACGCCGGCACCGAGTACCCGACACCGCTGGCCGATGCGGCGCCGGACGCCGCAGCGCGCTGGTCGGCACTGCTCGACAACAACGTCGGCAGCATGGTGCGGCTGACGCGTGCGCTGCTGCCTCTGATGCCGAAGGGCGCCAGCATCATCAACCAGTCATCGATCTGGGGCCTGACCGGCGTCGCCGACTTCTCGGCCTATGTGGCGAGCAAGCATGCGGTGATCGGCCTGACGCGGTCATTGGCCTGGGAGCTGGCGTCGCGCGACATCCGGGTCAACGCGGTTTGTCCGGGCTGGATCCGCACTGAGGCCGCCCTGCGCTCGCTGGCCAGCATGGCTGCCACGCAAGGGCGCAGCGAAGCCGAGGTCGAACGCGAGATCCTGTCGCGGCAGGCCAACCCGACGATGCTGGATGCGGCCGACATTGCCGGCGTGTTTCTGTTCCTGGCGAGCCGCGATGCGCGCTCGCTGACCGGCCAGGCGATCAGCGCCAGCCATGGGGAGGTGATGAACTGATGGCAAATGAACAAGCCCCCGCCGATGCCCTTCGGCTGACCCTCGCCGGCCGCGTCGTGCTGGTCACCGGTGCGGCAACCGGCATCGGCCGTGCGATCGCACTCGCTTGCGGTCGCGCCGGTGCAGCGGTCGCGGTCAACCACCTGGGCCGGGCGGCCGAGGCCGAGGCCGTCGTGGCGCAACTGACCGCGGTCGGTGCCTCGGCCCTGGCCTTCGAGGCCGATGTGACCCAGCCTGTCGCGACGAGCACCATGGTCCATGCGGTGGAGCTTGCCTTCGGACCGATCGATGCGCTGGTCAACAACGCCGGCATCCTGCAGGAAAAGCCCTTCCTCGACACGACCGAAGCCGACTGGGATCGCATGCTCGACACCGACCTGAAATCGGTCTTCCTGATGTGCAAGGCGGTGCTGCCCGGCATGGTCGCCCGTGATGCCGGGGTGATCCTCAACATCGCCTCCGACCTCGGCGTGCTGGGCCGCGCGCAATTTGCGCCCTACTGTGCCGCCAAGGCCGGCGTGATCGGCCTGACGCGCTCGCTGGCCCGCGAGTTCGCGCCGCACA
>JAYVEB010000052.1:0-6063 GCA_043749095.1 Burkholderiales bacterium
CGGCCAAGGTCGGCAGCATTGGTGACAACCGGCTGGGCGGCTGGTACAGCTACCGCGCGTCGAAGGCAGCGCTGAACCAGCTGGTGCACACCGCGGCGATCGAGCTGGCGCGCCAGAAGTCACAGGCGATCTGCGTCGCGCTGCACCCCGGCACCGTCGACACGCGGCTGTCGTCACGGTTCGCAAGATCCGGCCTGGAAGTACAGACACCCGAGGCCGCCGCTGCACGCCTGCTGGCGGTGATCGACGGGCTGAGCGCCAAGGACACCGGCGGCTTCTTCAACCACCACGGCGAACCGCTGCCGTGGTGAGTCGCCCGTCAGGCAGGCGTCACTGCTCGACGAAGGCCCGCTCGATCACGTAATCGCCGGGCTTCGAGGTGTTGCCCTCCTTGAAGTGGCGCGCTTCCAGCAGCGCTTTCAAGTCGCGCAGCATCTCGGGGCTGCCGCACAGCATCACCCGGTCGTGTTCGGGATCGAGCGCGGGCAGGCCCAGGTCGGTGGTCAGCTTGCCGGTCTCGATCAGCGTGGTGATGCGGCCCTGGTTGACGAAGGGCTCGCGGGTCACCGTCGGGTAGTACAGCAGCTGGCTGGACACCATCTCGCCCAGGAACTCGTGCACCGGCAGGTCTTCGTTGAGGTAGCTGTGGTAAGCCAGCTCCTTCACCTCGCGCACGCCGTGCACCAGGATCACCTTCTCGAAGCGCTCGTAGGTATCCGGGTCACGGACGATGCTGAGGAACGGCGCCACGCCGGTGCCGGTGCCGATCAGGTACAGCCGCTTGCCCGGCAGCAGGTAGTCGATCAGCAGGGTGCCAGTGGGCTTCTTGCCGACGATGATGGTGTCTCCCACCTGGATGTGCTGCAGCCGCGAGGTCAGCGGGCCGTCAGGCACCTTGATGCTGAGGAACTCCAGCGTATCGTCATGGTTCGGGCTGACGATGCTGTAGGCGCGCAGCAAGGGCTTGCCGTCGACGCGCAGGCCGATCATCGTGAAATGGCCGTTGCTGAAGCGCAGGCTCGGGTCGCGCGTGGTCGTGAAGCTGAACAGCCGGTCGGTCCAGTGGTGGACGCTCAGCACGCGCTCTTCGTTGAATGCACTCATGGGTGGGGCAGGATCGACAAAACACGTATTTTCCCGCTAATTTCCCACCCTCCGGTCGTCGCGCGCAGCAAAGATCGATATGCACTTTTCAAAGGCATGATCGGCAGCCACGGCGCCAGGCCGCACGGAGTATCCGCATGACCCACCCCCATTCCGCCCGCTTCGAGTGGGACGACCCCTTGCTGCTGCGCGAGCAACTGTCTGACGACGAACGCGCCGTGCGCGAGGCGGCTGCCGCTTACTGCCAGGATCGCCTGGCCCCACGCGTGCTCGATGCCTTCCGCCATGAAACCACCGACTTAGGCGTCTTCCGCGAAATGGGCGAGCTCGGCCTGCTCGGCATCGTGATCCCGCCCAAATACGGCGGCGCGGGCATGAACCACGTCTGCTACGGCCTGGTGGCACGCGAGGTCGAGCGTGTCGACTCGGGCTACCGTTCGATGATGAGCGTGCAGAGCTCGCTGGTGATGCTACCGATTTATACCTTCGGCACCGAAGCGCAGAAGCAGCGCTACCTGCCGACACTGGCCTCAGGTGAGGCGATCGGCTGCTTCGGACTGACGGAACCCGATCACGGCTCCGACCCGGGCAGCATGGTCACGCGGGCGCGCGGAGTTGCCGGTGGTTACCGGCTGCACGGATGCAAGACCTGGATCACCAACAGCCCGATCGCCGACGTGTTCGTCGTCTGGGCGAAAGACGATGCCGGTGAGATCCGCGGCTTCATCCTCGACCAGGGCACGGCCGGCCTCAGCGCGCCGGCGCTGCACGGCAAGGTCGGCCTGCGCGCCAGCATCACCGGTCAGATCGTGATGGACGGGGTGTTCTGTCCGGAAGAAAACGCCTTCCCCGACATCCGCGGGCTGAAAGGCCCGTTCACTTGCCTCAACAGCGCGCGCTACGGCATCGCCTGGGGAACGCTCGGCGCGGCCGAGGATTGCTGGTTCCGTGCCCGCCAGTACGTGCTGGACCGCCAGCAGTTCGGTCGGCCGCTGGCGGCCAACCAGTTGATCCAGAAGAAGCTCGCCGACATGCAGACCGAGATCGCGCTCGGCCTGCAGGCCTGCCTGCGGCTCGGCCGGATGAAGGACGAGGGCACGGCCGCACCGGAGATCACCTCGATGCTCAAGCGCAACTCCTGCGGCAAGTCACTCGACATCGCGCGGCTGGCGCGCGACATGCTGGGCGGCAACGGCATCAGCGACGAGTACGGCATCGCGCGGCACCTGGTCAACCTCGAAGTCGTCAACACCTATGAAGGCACGCACGACATCCATGCGCTGATCCTGGGCCGGGCGATGACGGGGATCGCGGCCTTCAGCAACTGAGCGTCCAGCGCACCGGGCGTTCATCCAGAATTAAGCACCGGCCTTCACGATCGTTTGCTTGCAGGCGGGTCACTGGCCGATAGTGCCTGCTTGGCGCGCCGGCTGTGCTGACAGGCTCGCCTTCCCCTCCCACGCTTCCTGGTCATGATCATGCGCTCATCAACCAGCACGCCGCAAGGCGCGCGCAAGACCTGGACGCTGTCGACCGAAGCGCTGGCGCTGTGGATCAGCGTGTATTTCGTTGCGGTCTGCAACCGCTCGTTCTGGGCCAGCGCGCTCACCGATCGATCGCCCAGCGACCCGGGTACGTGGCGCTTCGGCGTCGGCGTGTTCGTGCTGCTGGTGATGGTGCACTTCCTCCTGTTGTGCCTCGTCGTCACCCGCCGCACCGCCAAGCCAGTGCTGATCCTGCTGCTGGTGTGCACCGCTTTCGCGACCTACTTCATGGGCAAGTACTCGGTGTTCCTCGACCCGACGATGCTGCGCAACCTGGTGCACACCGATGTCGGCGAAGCGCGTGACCTGCTGGCCTGGGACATGCTGACGCACCTGGCCTGGCAGGCTGTGCTGCCGGCCGCACTGGTGTGGGTCACGCAGGTGCGCGAGAGGCCTTGGCGGGCGGCGATTCCCTGGCGCCTGGGCGCGTTCGTTGCCGCGGTGCTGGTCGGCATCGGCGCCTTCATGGCGGTGTCGCAAGACCTGTCGTCGCTGATGCGGTCGAACAAATCGATGCGCTACCTGGTGACCCCGGCCAACTATGTGTATTCGCTGGCCCGGGTGGCCACCGCCGACGCGGTCGAAGCGACCAAGCCGCTGGTGCCCGTCGGCGTGGACGCTGTGGCCGGCCCCGCCTGGGCCGGGCGCAGCAAGCCGCTGCTGTTCGTGTTGGTCGTCGGCGAAACCGCACGCGCGATGAACTGGGGGCTCAACGGCTATGCACGGCAGACCACGCCTGAACTGGCGGCGCTTGGTGTCGTCAATTTCACCGATGTGGGCAGCTGCGGCACCAACACCGAAGTGTCGGTGCCCTGCATGTTTTCGCGGGTCGGCCGGCGCGACTACGACGAGGACCGCATCCGCGGCGAAGAGTCGCTGCTGCACGTGGTGCACCGCGCCGGCTTCGACGTGCAATGGCGCGACAACCAGTCCGGCTGCAAGGGCGTGTGTGCCGGGCTACCGAACCAGAAGATGGCCGACACGGCCGACCCCGCGCTGTGCAGCGGCCCCGAATGCATGGACGAGATCCTGCTGAAGGGCCTGGATGCGCAGCTGGCCGATGACAAGAGCAAGGGCAACCACCTGATCGTGCTGCACCAGATGGGCAGCCACGGCCCGGCCTACCACCGGCGCGCGCCCGAGAAATTCAAGCGCTACTCGCCCACCTGCGACACCGCCGAGCTGCGCAAGTGCACGACGGAAGCGGTCGTCAATTCCTACGACAACTCGCTCACCTACACCGACCATGTGCTGGCCGACGCGATCCGTTTCCTGCAATCGCAGAGTGCGCGCTACGACACCGCCTTGCTGTACGTGTCCGACCACGGCGAGTCGCTGGGCGAGAACAACTTGTTCCTGCACGGCCTGCCCTATGCCATCGCACCGATCCAGCAGACGCAGGTGCCGATGGTGATGTGGCTGTCGCCGTCGTTCGCCTACAGCCGCCAGATCGACCTCGCCTGCCTGCGCACCCGCGCCACACAGCGCGCCACACACGACAACCTGTTCCACACCATGCTGGGCCTGCTCGACGTGCAGACCAGTGTCTACGAGCCGGCGCTGGACTTGGTCAAAGGCTGCCGCGCGCAGGCGCATTGACGCACCGGCGTTGGCTCGATACAAAAGCTGACGCGCCACCGCACGAACGGCGGGAAAATCAGGGCCTGACCCCGTTGGCATCCCCCGGTGCACGACGCCGCTGCCTCTTCCCGACCTTGAAAGAGTCCCCATGCCCAGCCCGACCATGCGCATTGCGCCCAGCCTGCTGTCCGCCGACTTCGCACGCCTCGGCGAGGAAGTCACGGCGGTGATCGCCGCCGGCGCCGATGTGATCCATTTCGACGTGATGGACAACCACTACGTGCCCAACCTGACGGTGGGGCCGCTGGTCTGCCAGGCGATCCAGCCCTACGCGGTGAACGGCGGCCAGCCGGTGCCGATCGATGTGCACCTGATGGTCAAGCCGGTGGATGCGCTGATCCCGATGTTCGCGCAGGCCGGCGCGTCGATCATCTCGTTCCACCCCGAGGCCAGCGAACACGTCGACCGCACGGTCCAGCTGATCCACTCGTTCGGGCTGAAGGCCGGCCTGGTGCTGAACCCGGCGACGCCGCTGAACTGCCTCGACCACGTGCTCGATCAGCTCGACCTGGTGCTTTTGATGTCGGTCAACCCCGGCTTCGGCGGGCAGAGCTTCATCGAGCATGTGCTGCCGAAGATCGACGCGGTGCGCAAGCGCATCGACGCGACCGGCCGTGACATCTGGCTCGAGGTCGATGGCGGTGTCAAGGCCGACAACGCCCAGCGCGTCGGCAACGCCGGCGCCGACACGCTGGTCGCCGGCTCGGCGGTGTTCAGTGGCGGGCGCTACGCCGAAGCTATCGCCGCGATCCGTGCGAATGCGCTCGCGGGCGCACAGGCTCGGCGAGGCTGACGCCGGCACAGCCCGAGTGGCCGACCTCCGTTGCATCCGCGCTGTCGCCTTCGATCTCGATGGCACGCTGATCGACAGCGCGCCCGACATCGGCCACGCGGTCAATACCGCGCTGGCGGCGGCAGGGCTCAGGCGCTTCGATCTGTCGACAGTGCGCAGCTGGATCGGCGACGGGCCGGACGCGCTGATCGCCCGCGCGCTGGAAGCCCAAGGGGTGTCACCGGACGACCTGGCCCTGCGACGGGCACTGCGCGCCGGCTTCGACGCGGCGACGCTGGCCGCGCCGCTCGCGCATGGCCATGTGTTCCCCGGCATTGCTGAGCTGCTGCGCCAGCTGAGCGCTAATCGCTACCCACTGGCGGTGGTCACCAACAAGCCGACCCACCTGGCACGGGCGGTCGTCGAGGCGGCCGGCCTGCTGCCCTGGCTCTCGCATGTGCAGGGCGCCGATTCGGCAGCGCAGCGCAAGCCCTCGCCGCTGATGCTGCAGACCACGGCCGCGCAACTGGGCGTCGTGCCATCGAAGCTGCTGATGGTCGGCGATGCGCCGCCCGACATCCTGGCCGCATTGGCCGCCGGCTGCCCGGCCGCGCTGGTCAACTGGGGCTATGGGGCGCACGCGGTCCCGGCCGGGCTGAACCCGTGGCGTGTGGACCAGCCACAGCAACTCAGCGCCTGCCTGATCGTGTAGCACCGGTGCGCAGGCCGCAAACGCGCGGCAGGGCTTGCTAAAAGGGGGATTGCGCTGAACAACGGCTCGGCCAGAATGGTGTATGACCCCGTTCAACGTGTGCCTGGCATGTGTCAGGCTGAATTTGCCCGACGCCAGCGTCTGCACAACCTGCGGTGCCACGCTGCGCGGCGTGGTGCCGTCGGGCGCTGAGGAGCACTCCGAGACCTTCGTTAACCTGACCGAGATGGAGCTCGACGCCGACACCACGCCGTCGGTGCATCTGGACGCACCAGAATTGCAGCGCTGGT
>JAYVEB010000053.1:0-17350 GCA_043749095.1 Burkholderiales bacterium
CGAATTCGCCGAGCGACATCAGCGCATTCTCGCCGCGAGCACGGGCGTATCGTTGGGCCAACCGATACGCCGGACAGGCCGGCTCCTGAGGGGACTTTCCATGACCACATCCAACGACATCAAGCACGCCGAGTTGCGCCGTGCGGCGCTTGAATATCACGAGTTTCCGACACCCGGCAAGATCGCGATCGCGCCGACCAAGCAACTGGTCAACCAGCATGACCTGGCCCTGGCGTACTCCCCCGGCGTCGCAGCCGCCTGTGAAGAGATCGTCGCCGACCCGGCCAACGCCTACAAGTACACCGCGCGCGGCAACCTGGTCGCCGTGATCACCAACGGCACAGCAGTGCTCGGGCTGGGCGACATCGGGCCCCTGGCGGCCAAGCCGGTGATGGAAGGCAAAGCGGTGCTGTTCAAGAAGTTCGCCGGGATCGATGTGTTCGACATCGAGCTGGCCGAGCGCAACCTCGACAAGCTGATCGACATCATTACGGCGCTCGAGCCGACCTTCGGCGGCATCAACCTCGAGGACATCAAGGCACCCGACTGCTTCTACGTCGAGCGCGCGCTGCGCAAGAGGATGAAGATTCCGGTCTTCCACGACGACCAGCACGGCACGGCCATCGTGGTCGGCGCCGGAGTGTTGAACGCCTTGCGGGTGACCGGCAAGGACATCAAGGAGATCAAGCTGGTCACTTCGGGGGCGGGCGCTGCCGCGCTGGCGTGCCTGACGCTGCTGGTGAAGCTGGGGCTGCCGCGCGAGAACATCTGGGTCACCGACCTGGCCGGCGTGGTCTACGAAGGCCGCACCGAGCTGATGGACGAGGACAAGATCGTCTTCGCGCAGAAGACGTCGCATCGCAGCCTCGCTGATGTGATGCGCGGCGCCGACGTCTTCCTCGGCTTGAGCGCAGGCGGCGTGCTGAAGAAGGAGGTCGTCGCCACGATGAACGCGAACCCGGTCATCTTCGCGCTGGCCAACCCGACGCCGGAAATCCTGCCCGAGGAGATCAAGGAAGTGCGCAGCGACGCGATCATCGCGACCGGTCGCACCGACTACCCGAACCAGGTCAACAACGTCCTGTGCTTCCCATACATCTTCCGCGGCGCATTGGATTCGGGTGCGACGACGATCACCGTGGAGATGGAGATCGCGGCGGTGCATGCGATCGCCGAGCTGGCGCAGGCTGAACAAAGCGAGGTGGTGGCCGCCGCCTACGCTGGCGCGAACCTGAGCTTCGGCCCCGAATACCTGATCCCGAAGCCGTTCGACCCGCGGCTGATGATCAAGATTGCGCCTGCCGTGGCCCAGGCCGCGGCCGAGTCCGGCGTCGCGGCCCGGCCGGTGCGCGACATGCAGGCCTACCGCGACAAGCTTCAGAGCTTCGTCTACGCCTCGGGCACGACGATGAAGCCGATCTTCAACCTGGCCAAGCGCGCGCAGAAAAAGCGCATCGCCTATGCCGAAGGCGAAGAAGAGCGCGTGTTGCGCGCCGCACAGATCGTGGTCGACGAAGAGCTGGCGCGCCCGACACTGATCGGGCGCCCGGATGTCATCGCCTCGCGCATCGAGAAGTTCGGTCTGCGCCTCGATGCCGGCCGCGACTACGACCTAGTCAACACCGACAACGACCACCGCTACCGCGACTACTGGCAAACCTACCACCAGCTCACCGCGCGCAAAGGCATCACCGAGCAGATCGCCAAGATCGAGATGCGCAGGCGCCTGACGCTGATCGGCTCGATGCTGCTGCACAAGGGGGAAGTCGACGGCATGCTGTGCGGCACCTGGGGCAACACCGCTTATCACCTGAACTACATCGATCAGGTGATTGGCCGACGAGAAGGGGCCAACACCTACGCCTGCATGAACACCCTGCTGCTGCCGGATCGCCAAGTCATGTTGGTGGACACCCACATCAACTATGACCCGACGGCCGAACAGCTCGCCGAAATCACGACGATGGCCGCCGAAGAGATGGTGCGTCTGGGTCTGCGGCCGAAGGCGGCCTTGCTGTCGCACAGCAATTTCGGCTCCAGCAACCACCCATCGGCGGTCAAGATGCGCGACACCCTGGCCCTGCTGCGCCAAAACACGCCGTGGCTGGAAGTCGATGGCGAAATGCACGGCGACACCGCGCTCGATGCGGACTACCGTCGGCGTCTGATGCCCACGAGCACGCTGAGCGGCGAAGCCAATTTGCTGGTGCTGCCCAACATCGATGCCGCCAACATCGCCTACAACCTGCTGAAGACGGCCGCCGGCGGCGGCATCGCGATTGGCCCGCTGCTGCTTGGTGCGGCCAAGCCTGTGCACATCCTTACTGCCTCCGCCACGGTACGACGCATCGTCAACATGACGGCGCTGGCCGTGGCGGACGCCAACGCGGCACGCTGAGGCTCAAAACCCCCAGCCAGTGCCGGTGGAGGCTGGGCATCTGCCCGTCCGGGCCACTCAACAAGTGCCGTGCGGGGCCCTTCCAAGGGCTTTATGACGATCTCGAGGCCATCTTTCGGCGCAGCAGCCCGGCGGGGTCTCGTTTCAACTTCTCCACGCTCGATGGCGTCTTATTGAATGTGAGTGAACACTTATACTGGAGAGGTCGCGCCCTGAATTGATGCACCGGCTTGAGGTTTTGCGCCCAATTCGGTACCATCTCCCATTCACAATTTAGGGATAACCCGTGTTTTTGTCTGGCCTGTTTCGGGCTCCCCAGAAACGCCTTGCTTCTGTCGTCGGCTCGCTGATGGCGGTTTGTCTGATGAGCGTTTGTTTGTCGGCCAGCACGTCCTGGGCCAGAGACGCCGAAGCAAAAATTTCGGTCATTGAACTGAAACAACTGCCACCGGAAGTGAGACAAACCCATGCGTTGATTCATTCCGGCGGTCCGTTTCCGTTCCGCAAGGACGGCGTCGTGTTCGGCAACCGGGAGCATTTGTTGCCTGACCACGCCCGCGGCTTTTACCGCGAGTACACCGTGCCGTCGCCCGGGGTGCGGGACAGAGGCGCCCGGCGCATCGTGTGCGGCGGGCTGCAACGGCAGTCACCTGAAAGCTGTTTTTACAGCGCCGATCACTACGCGAGCTTCAGACGCATCGTGCAGTGAATGGCGCGCAAGTTACTTGACCACAGGAGGAACGAGTCCATGCTCTTGCAGACCGTCCGATCGAACATCGTCCAATCGATACGCGCTTACCGCGTCGAGGATCTGATGCTGGCCGCGCAAAACGCCGACCAGCATTTCCTCTACGCCAACCTGACGACGGCCCAGTCGAAACAAGAGGTTCTCGACACCATCGCCGAGGCGTTCCTGTTCCCGCTGCATTTCGGCAAGAACCTCGATGCCCTCTACGATTGCATGACCGATCTGGTGCACAAGGCGGGTTCGCAACCCGGCTTCGTGGTGGTGCTGGAACAGTTGCCCGACAACCCGCGTTTCGATCGCGAGGCGCGTGAGCAGTTGCTCGATGTGTTTCGCGATGCGGCCGATTTCTGGGCCGAGCGAAAAGTCGCTTTCAGGTGCTTCTATTCTTTTCAGTAGCCCGCTCTCAAGAACTTGGTTCTTGGGAGCGGGCTACCGAATCGACCAGCCCCTGCGAAAAGCCCGCCAAGCCAGCCGCAAAAAGCGCGGCCAACGCCAGCTTCGGCATGAACATGCCGCTGATGAGCAGCGCCTTCGACACTTCGATGTGGTTGAACGCAGCGTGATGCGCGCAGGGCTTGGCTGAGATGACTGCCGACCCGTCGGTGGTTTGAAATAACAAGGCGGCCCGGTAGCCGCCTTGGTCATTGTGGACCCAGCGCGCTCGCGAGCGCCATGTACTCGGAGACGGGCACCTCTTCGGCGCGGCGCTGCAGGTCGAACGTTCCGCTGTAGCTGCGTTCTTCGAGCCAGCGCCCCAGCGTGTTGCGCAGCACCTTGCGGCGCTGCGAGAAGGCCACCATGACCAGCTCGCCCAGCAGCGCCGCGTCGATGTCGGTGCGGGCTGGCAAGGGCAGCATGCGCACCACCGCCGAGCGCACTCTCGGTGGCGGGTCGAACGACTCGGGTTCGACATCGAGCACCGAGGCGATGTCGTAGCGCCATTGCAGCATCACCGACAGCCTGCCGTAGGTCTTGCTGCCGGGGGCCGCCGCCATGCGCTCAACGACCTCCTTTTGCAGCATGAAGTGCTGATCGACCACTCGTGATGCCGATGGCAGCAGGTGAAACAGGATCGGGGTCGAGATGTTGTAGGGCAGATTTCCCACCACCCGCAGTGGCTGGCGCGCTGTGGTCGCCAAGGCATCGAAATCGACGTTCAACACATCGGCCTCGATCACTGTCAGTTCCGTACGGTGCCGCAGGCGCGCGGCCAGGTCGCGATCGAGCTCGATCACCGTGAGGTGCTGGCACCGGTCGAGCAGGGGGAAGGTCATCGCGCCCAGACCGGGGCCGATCTCCACCAGCGCATCGGTCGACAGTGGCGCAATCGCATCGACGATGGCGTCGATCGCGAAGCGATCGCTGAGGAAATGCTGTCCGAAGCGCTTGCGCGCGATGTGCGCCATCAGCGTCTGCGACCCGGCCCGCGCGCGCTCACAGGGACCGGGCACGGCTGGCGCGGCACGTCGTCACAACGGTGGCTCGCGCATTTCGATGTAGGTACGCTGGCGCAGCTCGCGGTTCCATTCGGCATACGCCTCATCGAACTTCTTCTCGCGCAACACGTTGCGCGCCTGTTCGCGCTCCTGCCGGGTGTCAAGTGCCGCCTGACGCCGATCGATAACCTGGATCAGGTGGATGCCGAAGCGGGAAATCACCGGGTCGGACACCTCGCCGACGGGCAACGCGGTCATGGCGTCGTCGAACTCCGGCACGAAGGTGCCTGGCATGGCCCAACCGAGGTCACCGCCCTGTGCCGCACTGCCGTCTTCCGAACGCTCTTTTGCAAGCGCCTCGAAGGTCGCGGCACCGGTCACGATCTGTGCCTTCATCTCGATCATCTGTCGAATGACGGCCGCCTGATCGAGCTGCGCGTTGGGGCGAAGCAGGATGTGGCGCGCGTGGGTTTCGATCAGCGAGAAAGCCTGAACGTCGCGTCGGTCGACGACCTTCAGCAGATGAAAGCCTGCGCCGGTGCGCAGCACGGTGGCGGCCGTCTGGCCGGCGCTCAGGCCGCGCACATGCTCGATGAACGCATCCGGCAGGCGGTCGACCGGGCGCATGCCCAGCTCGCCACTGCTGGCCTTGTCAGCGTCCCCGGCCACCACGTCGCGGCCCACTGCCTCGAACGCTTCGCCGCCCCGAATCCTGGCGAGGGCCGCTTCTGCGCGGCCCTTGAGCCGCGCGACTTCCGCCTCGCTGGCGTTTTCAGGCACAGGGATCAGGATTTGCGAGAGGTTGTAAGAGGGCGCTGCCGCATTGTCGGCGCGTTGCTTGGCCAGCAAGGCATCGATGTCGGCGTCGGTGATTCGAATGCGCGACTGAACCTCTCGGTCGCGCACCTTCTCGACCAGCATCTGCTCGCGCACATTCTTGCGGAAGCGCGCGAAGTCGATGCCTTCTCTGGCCAACTGCTCGCGCATCTGCGCCATCGTGACCTTGTTCTGTGCCGCCACGTTGGCAACCGCTCGGTCGAGCTCGGCATCATCGATGCGTGGCCCGTTCTCACGCGCGTACGCCATCTGCGCACGTTCGTCGATCAAACCGTCCAGGATCTGCTTGCGCAGCACGCTTTCCGGAGGCAGCCGCTGTCCTGCACGCGCCGCGTTGTCGCGCACACGCGCCAGACGTTGCTCGATTTCGATGGCTGTCACCAGTTCCTGGTTGACCACGGCCACGATGAAATCGCCCGCGAGCGGCGCCTGCTCGTCACGGCGATCGGACTGCGCCTGAGCTAGCGGCGGCGCCACGGCCAAGGTCATCAGCCCTGCGGTGAGCAAGGCGGCCATGATCGATTTCAACGGTTCACTCATACAGAAGATTCGAGGACTGCGTGGCTTGCGGCCCGTCGCGCAAAAGGCGATACCCCGGCACATTGTCCTTCAGCACCTGAAGCGGGTTGGAGCCGAGGCGAGATAAACCGACGAATTCGATTTGAAACAGCAGCCGGGTGGTCGCATTGCTGCTCCCCGTCGAGAGCCGCTCGGCCACCACGCGGGCGATCCAGCAACCCGCGTCGTATTCAAAGCCCATGATCCCATCGACGATCCGGCTGTCGCGGGTGCTGTAGTTGATCCGCCCGACGGTGTACAGCGATCCGGTGCAGGTACCGAGGTTGCCGCGGCCATCGTCGGCCTGGCCGGTGAGGTCCGGCGTGCGGCCGTAGATCGGCCATTGCCAGCCCGTCTCGACCTGCTGGCTGGCGCCTCGGACTTGCCGGTAGATCAGGCTCACCGTGCGGAAAGGCGAAGGTGAGTAGGTGACGCCAGTGGTCGAGCTGATCACCGCGCCAACCTGGGGGTTGTATTGAAGGGTGCCGCCCAAAGACCAGTGTGGAATCACGCTGGTCGACCCGAGCAGTAGCAGGTCGGACACGCGCTGCGTCAGGGGCGTGCCCAGCGGCGTGATGCGCTGGTCGGCCAACAGGTAGCGCTGCACTGCGCCCAGGCGCATCAGTTCCGCGCCAGTTTGTGGGTTGATCAGGCGAGTGTTCGCTCCGGCAATCACCTGGTTGGAGTCAGACACACGGTCGATGCCGGAAAACGCGTTCTCGCTGAACGCGGTCTCGAAGTTCAGGTCTCGCGCCGCGGAGTCGAAGATGGGGAAGCTGTCCTGCTTGCGATACGGGGTGTAGACGTAGAGCACCCGGGGCTCCAGGGTTTGCAGCAGATCGGTGCCGAACCAGTTGGACTCGCGCTCCAGTACCCAGGCACTGTCCAGGCTGACAGTGGGGATCACCCGCGAGGCCTGCTTGTTGCCCCCGCCCATTGCAGCGCGACTGAGCGAATACGCCGCGGCGTTCAGCGCCAGCTTCGGCGTCAGCGTCCAGCCCGGCGTGGTGACCCAGGGGTAGCTGATCGATGTCAGCGCATGCAGCCGGTCGCCGTCAAGACGGTGTACCTCGATGGTCGAAGCCGGGTTGGTGAAGCGGTTGAATTCGCCCTCGAAGCTGACGTCAAACCCGTTGCCGACCGTCTGCAGCGTGCGCACGCCGATCTGAGGCAGGCGCTGGTACGGCGTGATGATTTTTGAATCCGGGTCCTGCAGCACCTGCCAGCGCTGAACGCGCGCATAGGTGGTCCAGTCGCCCAGCTCATGCGAGGCCTGGATGTCCGACAGCAGCAGGCGCGGCGTGACTGTGCCGTGTTCGCGCTGGAAGTCTTTCCAGTAGTTGTCGTCGGACACGCGCTTGATGCTGATGGACAGGCGCGTGTCTTCGGAAAAATCCGCCTCATGCACGGCGCTCAGCGAATAGCGCGAGCGGCTGGCAACGCTGTCGTAGGGCAGGAAGTTGAAGTTGAACTGCCCGCTGTACGTGGGTTCGAGGTAGCGAAACTCGCTGTCCAGGCCGACACCGCGGCGCAGGCTGGCCGACGGCGTCAAGGTAGCGTCGCGGTTAGGCGCTATGTTCCAGTACCAGGGCGCCTCGACGCGCACACCGGCATTGCTGTCGATCGCCACGCTCGGCGGCAGCCAGCCGGACTTGCGCTCATTGGTGAGCGGGAAGCTGAGCTCCGGCGCCCACAGGATGGGCACGCCCAGAAACCGCAGCACCGCACCCTGCGCGACACCGGTGTTGGTATCGAAGTTGGTGTCGATCTGGTCGCTGCTGAGCAGCCACGCCGGGCCGCCGCTACCATCTGCCGGGCAGCTGCTGTAGGTGGCGTTGGTGGCCACCGAGTGCTGCGGACCGATGAAGTCGATGCGCTCCGCGGTGCCGCCCGCCTGGGTGCGTCCGAAGAAATAGGTCGGGTTGAGGAAGTACCCCTCGAAGCGCTGCGTCTTCAGTTGCAACTCGGCGCCGCTGTAGTGGTTTTTGTCCTGCGTGATGGTCACGTGGCCGCGCGCGACGGCCAAGTCCTCCGCCTGGTCGTAGGTCAAGCGATCGGTGGTGATCGCCAGGTTGCCACGGCGCAGTCGGGCGTCGCCGTCAACGACGGCGTCGAGATCGGGACGGCCTCGCAGGGACTGGCCTTGCACAACGATGGGCAGCAATTTCGCGCCCTCGCCAGTGGGTGGCGGCTGCAGGCCGCGCGACAGTTTCAGCGCGATGCCAGAGTCGGTCAGTGCAAGCGGCGCTGGTGAACTCGTCGCAGCGGGCGCCGTGGGAAGCTTGCCGCCAGCGAGTGGCTTGCCGGCCGACGCAGCGCCACGCAACGGCGTGCCCCACTGCGGCAGCGGGGTAGTGCCCGACGGCTCGGTCGGGGCGACGGTCGACAAGCGATCTGGTGTTGCCGTCGGAGTGGACGTCGGTGACGGGGTCGAGCCGATCGGCGGGCGGCCCCACTGTGCACAAGCCTGGCTCAATGCGGTGACGAGCACGGTGGCCCACAGGGCGCGAGGCCATGCGCAGCAGCGGCCCGCGACAACAGCCGGGCCGCCGGAACGCGATGAACAGGCAGATGAGCGGAGCAACAAAGAAGGCGAGTAGCAGACGGGAGAGGTGGCGTGCGCCACGAGCGCGAGCGGCGATTTGTAAAATCGATTATCCATGAGGGTGTGTGCGCACAAACCCGCAGGCCACCCGAGACCTCAGGCACCGCCCCACGATGAACACCGTCAGCAACAAACCCTCCCCCGCCGTGGCCTGGCCCGACGACAGCCGGCGCGTCGCGTTCGAGCAGTGGCTGGGTGCGCTCGTGCCGATACACGGCCTGCAGCCGGATACCCTGCGCGCCGCGTCCAGCGACGCCAGCTTCCGGCGCTACTTGCGCATCGCCGGCGCGGGAGCGAGCTACATCGTGATGGACGCGCCGCCCGAACACGAGGACGTGCGGCCCTTCGTGCACGTGGCCGGCCTGATCTCTGCGGCCCAGCTGCACGCACCGCAGGTGCTGGCGCAGGATGCGACGAACGGCTTTCTGCTGCTGAGCGACCTGGGCTCACGTCTCTACCTCGCCGAGCTGCAAGCGGCGGTGGCCGCAGCCGACACCGCCGGCGTCGATCGCCTGATGCGTGCTGCGATGTCGACGCTGGTCGCCTGGCAGCACCGCGTCGATGCCACCAGTCTGCCCGCCTACGACGACATCCTGCTGCGCCGCGAACTGGCGCTGTTCCCCGAGTGGTGCGTGCAACGCGAGTTCGGCATCACCTGGGACGCCGACCAGCAAGCCACCTGGGCGAGCACCTGCGACCTGCTGGTGACCAGTGCCCTGGCCCAGCCCACGGTGGCGGTGCACCGCGACTACATGCCGCGCAACCTGATGGTCTGCGATGGAACGCTGGGCAGCCCCGGCATCCTCGACTTCCAGGACGCGGTGCGTGGGCCGATCAGCTACGACGTGGCCTCGATGCTGCGCGACGCCTTCATCAGCTGGGACGAGGAACAGGAACTCGACTTCGCGATCCGCTACTGGCAGCAGGCGCGCAAGGCGGGTCTGCCGGTGCCGGCCGATTTCGGGGAGTTCTGGAAGCCGCTGGAGTGGATGGGCCTGCAGCGCCACCTGAAGGTGCTGGGCATTTTCTGCAGGCTGAAGCACCGCGATGCCAAGCCCGCCTACAGCGCCGACCTGCCGCGCTTCTTCGCGTATGCGCACAAGGTGGCGATCCGCTACGAAGGCCTGGGCCCGCTGGCGCGGCTGATCGAGCCCCTGATGGGAGCCACGCGGGTCGACGCGTTCTACTGACGGGCTGCCAGGCCACACGGGACCCCTGGATCAGGCTCGCACGACCGTGACGGTGCATTGGGCCTGGGCCACCACCTGCGAGCTGACGCTGCCCAGATAGCGTCGCAGCGTCGAGTTGCCGCGCGCGCCCATGACGACGTGGTCTGCCTGGTTGCGTGAGGCAAACCCGATGATGGCCACCGCGGCATCGGGCGCTTCTAGCACGTGGAAGGTCAAGCGGCCGTCCTGGAGCTTCAGCTGCAGGCTGATGGGCCGCGCCCAGTGCTTGAGGCCGACCAACTGCTTGACGTGGCGACTCTGCCCCGCCGCGTCGACCAGTTCGTCCATGCCGATGCGTGCTGTCTTCATCACGCTGACACAGGCCAGCCGGGCGCCCGGCTCGGCCACCACGATGCGCCTCACCGTCTCACGCAGTTGTTCGAGCAGCTCCACAGGAGAGTGCTCGACATCGACAGCAGCCATGATGATCGGGCTCTTCGCCACCCGGCTGGTCACACCATCGACCGGTGCCGCCTCGGGCTCCGCGCCTGCAGCAAGGAACCACCGCTTGAGCCGCTTGACGGGCCCGCTGACGCGCTGGCGTTGCGCACGGGACGTCAGCGGCACCTGGGATGGATCCAGCAATGCCAGCGCGAGCTGAGCGCCGCTCTGCCAGCGGCTCTCAGGCTTCACCTCCAGACATTTCAGGATCACCTCCTGCAGCCATGGCGGACAGTCGGCGCGCAAGGCGCGTGGCGGAATCGGGTCGACATACAGCCGGCGCCGCAAGCCTCGCACCGACTCCGGCGCACCGAAGGGTCGCTGGCCGGTGGCGAAGTAGTACAGCATCACCCCCAGCGCGAACAGGTCGGAGCGCGGATCGTTGCGCACAAACTGGACCTGTTCGGGCGACATGTAGGGCCCGGGGCCCATCGGCAACGTGAACTCCTCCTCCAGCAGATCGGGCAAGCGGTCGTGGTGCGACAGGCCGAAGTCGACCATCACCGCCGTGCCGTCGGGCCTGAAGACGATGTTGCTGGGCTTCACGTCCAGGTGCACCAGGTGCTGGCGGTGCAGGTCGTGCAAGGCGGTGGCGACGCGCGATCCAATCTCGATGATCTCGTCGAACGGCAGGGGCGCCTCGTCGAGTCGCGGGCGCAGCGAGGGGCCCACGATGCGCTCCATCACGATGTAGGGCTGGTGGCTGAAGTCGCCCCGCGCCACAAAGCGCGGAACGTGCGGGCCGTGGAGCGCCGGCAGGATCAGCTGCTCGACCTCGAAGCCGACGATGGACGCCGGATCCTCACCGCCCTTGATCCGCGGCACCTTCATGATCAGCGGCAGCAACTCGCCGTTGGCCTGCGCCGCGGCGGGGACGGGGTGGTCGGCCGAGGACACCACCGACACGCGCCACAGGTGCGCCATGCCGCCGGTGTACAGCTTCTCTTCGAGCCGCCAGCCATCGATGATGCGGCCGGGCGCGAGGGGCTCCTGCGGCGCAAGCTCTGGCTGGCGGTCGGGTTCAGCGTCCATCGGCCAAGCGTTCGGCGAATGAAGGGGGCAAAGTGGTGGCACGGATCGCGGCCATTGCTGCCGCGTGTTCGTAAGGCACGCGCCAGTAGGTGAGCTCTGCCACTGAGTCGTCGAAGACGGCGTAACAAGCCGCCGGGTTGCCATCGCGCGGCTGGCCGGCCGCGCCAGGGATCACCAGCCAGTGGCGGCTGGGCAGCAAAGAGATGGCCACACCTGCCGCTGGCACGAACGAGCCGGATTTACCCAGCATCGACAGGTGATACAGCATCGGATCGTGCATATGGCCGCAGAAAGTGATCCGACACCGGGTGGCTTCCATGCTGCGTACGGCCTCCGATTTGCCCTCGATGTAAGCCCAGTTTGCTGGGTCGAAGGCATTCGCGTGCACGAAGAGCGCCTCGCCGAGTTGCTGCATCAACGGCAGCTGCGCGAGAAATGCGAGCTGCTCCTCGTCGAGCTGCGTACGCGTCCAGTCAATCGACGCCCGCGCTTCGGCACGCATCGTGGGCCCCGCCTCATGTGCGACCGCGGCATCATGATTCCCCATCACGGACATTGCTCCACGCTTCACGTGCGACCGGATGCAATCCACCACCCAGGCTGGATCAGCCCCGTAGCCGACAAAGTCGCCGAGAAAGGCGTGATGCTCGGCGCCTTGGCTCACCGCGTGCTCCAGCACCGCTTCCAGCGCCTGGCGGTTGGCGTGCACGTCGGTGATGACGGCGATCCTCATGGGAAGTTCTTTTCAAACACGTTGGATCGACTCTCCGAATGCGATCTGACGACAATGCGGGGGCATGAATTTACCCGCCTCGACACTGACGCTGCTGCTCACCGTGGCCGTGGCACTGGGCCTGATGGTTCTGGAGCGCGTGCGCCCGAACCGACCTTACTCCTCAGATGCGGCCTGGGTGCTGCGCGTCGCCATGCTGGGCAGCGTGGGCATCGGCCTGACGCTGCTGATGGGCACGGTGATCGACCGGCTGGTAGGCGCGCCCGGGCTGCTGCAGCGGGACAGCGCGCTGACCGCGCTGCCGGCGTGGCTGCAGGGCTTTGTCGGTTATGCGTGTGTGACCTTCTTCGTCTATTGGTGGCACCGCTGGCGCCACCACAGCGACCTGCTGTGGCGGATGTTCCATCAGATGCACCACAGCACCTACCGGCTGGAAGCCGCCACGGCGTTCTATGCCCATCCGAATGATTTCGCCAGCAATGCGCTGATCGTCAGCAGCGTGTCGTACGGCCTGCTCGGCTACGGGCTGGACGCGGCGGCATGGACGGCGTTCTGGGTCGGCGCGTTCGACCTGTGGGAACACACCAACCTGCGCACGCCGCGCTGGCTGGGTTATGTGGTGGTGCGACCCGAGATGCACCGCGTGCACCACGAGATAGACCGGCACCGCAGCAACTACGGCATCCCCGTGTGGGACATGCTGTTCGGCACCTTTGAAAACTCCACCCGCGCTGTGGACTGCGGATTCGGCCCGACGCAGGAGCGCCGGGTGCTGCCGATGTTGCTGTTCACGGATGTCGACCCCTGAGCTGCGCGGCGCCACTTACCGTTTGCCGGTTTTGAGTCGGTCGCGGATCACCCCGGGATCGGCAGCGCGGTGGTCGTACCGCGCCTTCACCCGATGCAAGATGATGGGTGTGATGCTGCCGCGTCGCCGCGTCCCCGGCGGGTTGATGTTCACGATGTAGGCGAGCGCGCCCAGAAAGCGGTCCCCCTTCAGGAACGCATCCAGTTCAGCGAGCAGAGGGCGGTGCAGTCAGCCGCAGCGCGATCCCGAAACTTTCACCCGCGGTGTGCTTAGGCTCTCGCTGGGATGGCGCATCGCGGCGCCAGCGCAGGGACTCGTTCTTGTCGGTGACGCATCCGGGGAAATCGATGATCTGGAATCTCTGCGCGACCAGCGCCTCCAGCACGGCCTCATCGGTCGGGGCGGACACATCGATTTCAGGCGCTGCGGTGATGGCCGCGAAACGGTCTGGTGTGAAGAGATCGTCGATTCAGCTGTGGCGGAACGGGTCGCTGCGAAACTCAGCCTTTGCTATCTTGTCCAGGAAATAGTCGAACGCCATGGCCACGGTCCGTTCGTTGCAAAAATCCGATCCCGGCAACGGCCCGTTGCCGCCTCGCTCAGTTGGGGTCGAGCAGCGCAACGAAGCCGGGCAGTTGCCGCACCCGATCTGCCCAGGCGAGCACCGCGGGGTAAGGCGCCAGCGAGATGCCGCCGTCCCCGGCCTGCGTAATGCCTGGGAACGCCGCGACATCGGCAACGGTGGGTCGATTCAGCGCCACCCATTCCCGCCCCGTCAATCGATCATTGAACAGTTTCAATGCATGGGCACTGCGCTGCACCACGCCCGTGGCGTCGATGCAAAGTGTCGGGAACAGCGTTGCCAATCGTGCGTCATACGGCCCCAGCCGCACTTCGAAAGCAGCGGCTGACAGCCAAGCGTTGACCAGTGCCTCGTCATTCACATCCTGAGGCATCCACTGGTCGCCGCCAAATTTTCGAGCGATCCAGACAAGAATGGCCTGCGAGTCCCGCAGGACCAGATCGCCTTCCACCACCACCGGCAGTTGACCGAAGGGGTTGAGCTTGAGAAAGGCGGACGACTTGTGCTCGCCGTTTGCGAGATCGATGGGATGCTTCTCGTGTGGTACGCCCAGCAGCGAGAGCAGCAATCTCACCTTGTAGCAATTGAGCGCCAATGGCATGTTGTAGAGCTTGATCATGATTTGTCTCCGGTCTTTCTTCTGTATTGATGCCACTCACACCGGTGGCGATGCAGCTGGCCGTTGCGCCGTGCGCCGTGCACTTCGGCAAGGCGCCTGCCTCCGCGAACCACGTCTGATTGTGAAGGAGCCGTTTGGCGACTTTATTTCCCGATGCAAAAGCGGCTGAAGATCTCGCCGAGCAATTCATCCGGCGTCGACTGCCCGACGATCTCGCCGAGCGCGCGTTGCGCCAGGCGCAGCTCTTCAGCGAGCAGGTCGAGCGCGGGCGGGTGGCTGCGCAACTTCGCCGTCGCGGTATCGACGTGATGGCGGGTGTGCGCCAGCGCGCTGACATGGCGGGCGCGGGCGGTGTAGATGCCTTCCGGATGCTCGTGCCAGCCGGCCATCTGCAACAGACGCTGGCGCAACTCGTCGAGTCCTGCGCCGGTCGCAGCCGACAGGCACAAGCCTGGCGGCCCATCGGCGGGCGGGTGGGGCCGCAGATCGACCTTGTTGTAGACATCCAGCACGCGCTGCGCCGCGATCAATGGATGTGGCAAGCGCAGGCGTATGGCTGCATCGCCGGCGGCGTGGTCAGCGTCGCCCAAGCAAGTCAGGTCGTGCAGGAACAGCAGCGCGTCGGCGGCCTCGATCTCGTGCCAGCTGCGCTCGATGCCGATGCGTTCGATTGCATCGCTGGTGTCTGCGGGGTCACGCAGGCCGGCCGTGTCGATCACATGGACGGGCACGCCCTCGATCTGGATCGTCTGGCTGACCTTGTCGCGGGTGGTGCCGGCGATCGGCGTGACGATGGCCAGCTCGGCGCCGGCCAGCGCGTTCAGCAGCGAGCTCTTGCCGACATTCGGCTGGCCGGCGATCACCACGGTGATGCCATCGCGCAGCAGCGCGCCTTGTCGGGTGGTGTCTTCGATGCGGCGCAGCCGCTCGGTGATCGCGCCGAGCTGCCCGTCTGCATCGGCCTGCTGCAGGAAGTCGATGTCCTCTTCGGGAAAGTCCAGCGTCGCCTCGACCAGCATCCGCAGGCGCATCAGCTGCTGGTCGAGCGCGCGGATCTCGGCCGAGAAGCCGCCGCTGAGCGAGCGCGTTGCAGAGCGGGCGGCCGCTTCGGTGCTGGCCTCGATCAGGTCACTGACCGCCTCGGCCTGCGCCAGGTCGAGCTTGTCGTTGAGATATGCACGTTCGGTGAACTCACCGGGCAGCGCGAGCCGCAGGCCGGGGAGCGCGGCGCGGCCGGTGCTGGCATCGACCGCAGCGGCCGCTTCGAGGCAACGCGCCAGCAGCAGTTGAAGCACTACCGGCCCGCCGTGCGCCTGCAGCTCCAGCACGTCTTCGCCGGTGTACGACTGCGGCGCCGGGAAGTGGATGGCAAGACCGTGGTCGATCGGTGTGCCCTGCGCGTCGATAAACGGCCCGTAGCTCGCGTGGCGGGGCGCCAGCGGGCGCGGGCATATCGCGGCGATCAGCGGGCGCAGGTCACGGCCCGAAACCCGCACGATGCCCACCGCCGCACGCCCGGACGCGGTAGCGATGGCAACGATCGGGTCGTGGTGACGCGGCAGCATGCGCGGCATTCTCTGTGATGCCTACGCTGCCGGGGCCGCGCTGGGCGAGGGCTACTTGCCGAGCACGCCCAGCTGCTTGTTGATCAGGTACTGCTGCGTGATCGACAGGATGTTGTTGGTCAACCAGTACAGCACCAGGCCGGCTGGGAACACGAAGAACATCACCGAAAACGCCAGCGGCATGATCCACATCATCTTGGCCTGCATCGGGTCGGCCGGGGTCGGGTTCAGCCAGGTCTGCAGCAGGCTGGTCGCGGTCATCAGCACCGGCAGGATGAAGTACGGATCCTTGGCCGACAGGTCGGTGACCCAACCGATCCACGGCGCATTGCGCATCTCGACGCTGGCCAGCAGCACCCAGTACAGCGCGATGAAGAATGGCATCTGCACGAAGATCGGCAGGCAGCCGCCCAGTGGATTGACCTTCTCTTCGCGGTAGATGCGCATCATCTCCTGCTGCATCTGCTGCGGCTTGTCCTTCAGCCGCTCGCGCATTTCGGCCACCTTCGGGCCCACGGCCTTCATCTTCGCCATCGAGCGATAGGCCGTGGCGTTGAGCCAATAGAAGGCGATCTTCAGCAGGAATACCAGACCGACGATCGCCCAGCCCCAGTTGCCGATCAGCTTGTGCAGCTGGGTCAGCAGCCAGAACAGCGGTTTCGACAGGATGGTCAGCCAGCCGTAGTCCTTGACCAGCTCCAGCCCTGGCGCCAGCTGGCTCAGCTTGTTTTCTTCCTGGGGGCCAGCAAAGAGGCGCGCGTCGAGCGTCTGCGCGGCGCCCGGTGCCAGCTCGCCCAGTGGCACGATCATGCCCACCGCGTACTGGTTGGTGTCGACCTTGCGGGTGAAGAACTCGCGCGGTCGCTTGTCGTCGGTGGTGGCGCCGAGCAGCCAGGCGCTGGCAAAGTAGTGCTGCACCATCGCGATCCAGCCGTTGTCAGCGGCTGTCTCGTGGTCGGGCTTGTCGCTCGCTCCACGCTTTTCGATGGCCTTGAAATCGATCTTCTTGAACTTGGCCGCGTCGGTGTAGATCGCCGGGCCGGTGAAGGTGAAATAGAAGCTCGACTCGCCGGCCGGCGCATTGCCGTCGCGCAGGAACTGGAAGTACAGCTGAGGCGTCACCGGCGTGGTGGCGTCATTCACGACCTCGTGCTTCACGTCGACGACGTAGCTGCCACGGTGAAAGGTGTAGTTCTTGCGCAGCTTGACGCCGCCGATCGCGGGCGACTCGAACACCACCGCGAGGCTGTCCTGGCCGTCCTTCAGCGTGCGATCACCAGGCAGCAGGTTGAACACCGTCAGGTGGTTCGGCAATGCCGGGCCACCTGCGGCCGCGATCAGCCCGGTCTGGGCCTTGTACAAGCGGCTGCTGGACTCGTCGAACAGCACCACGTTCTTGTCGTGGTTGACGTGGTCGACCTGCTTGAGCAGTTCGAGGCGCACCATCGAGCCGCCCACGGTGTCGACGGTGGCCTTGACCAGATCGGTGGTGATGTCGATCTTCTGCGACAGGGCTACCCCATCGGTCGCCGCCGGCGCATTGGCGGGCACCGCGCCGGGCGCGACCGCGGACACACCGGCGGCGTTGGGCACGGCACTGGCCGTTGCGGCTTGGCTGCCCGGCGGGTTCGCCGGTGCCGGGCCGGTTGCCGCCGGGGTGCTGGCCTTCGGCGGGCTGAACATCGACGGCTGACCGTTGTGCTTGTTCCAGGCATCCCACAACAGGACGAGCGACATGGAGAACACCACCCACAGCAG
>JAYVEB010000054.1:0-17303 GCA_043749095.1 Burkholderiales bacterium
CGGTTTCCTCCCTTGGGGCTTGTCCAACACCTGCCCTCGGGCCGGTGGCATGCGCGCGTCCGTGGCGTGCGCCGGGCAGGTATCAGACAACCCTAAACAGAACCGACGCAAATGGGCTGGTTTTGACCGTGAAGTCCGATGCAAAACCGGTGCCAGAATCGAGAATGTAAGTGGTTGTGCCCCGGCTGTCGCGTGTTCGCCGACCCGACAGCCCGAGAAGTTCACAAGGAGCCCGAAACGATGTCTGCGCATCCTGCCGAAGGATCGTCCTCCGCTTTGCCTCCGTTGTTCGACGCCGATGCCCCCACGCTGCTGACGCCCCGCGAGCCAACGAAGGTCAGCGGTGCCGACGAACCGGCGCCGGAGGTGGCGGCCACGCTGCCGGGTCGGTCGTCGGTCGATGGAGAAACGCTGCGGCAGGTCGGGCGCTACCGCATCCACGAGCGGCTGGGCCGAGGCGGCATGGCCACCGTCTTCAAGGCGCACGACCCCGGCATCGGGCGCGATGTGGCGATCAAGTTCCTGCATGCGTCGCTGTGCGAGGAGCCCGAGTACCGCGCGCGCTTCTTGAGCGAGGCGCGTGCGGCCGGTGGCTTGTCGCACCCGAACATCGTCACGGTGCACGACGTCGGCGAAATCGACGGTCGCCCCTACATGGCGATGGAGCTGCTCGACGGCCAGACGCTCAGCGAGGTGATCGCCAGCGGCCCGCCGCAGCCGATCCGCGATGTGGTGGTGATGGGCGTCCAGCTGGCGCGCGCGCTCGACTACGCCCATTCGCGCGGCATCGTGCACCGCGACATCAAGCCCGGCAACATCATGCGAGTCAAAGGCACGAAGACGGTGAAGGTCACCGACTTCGGCATCGCCCACATCGAGTCGGCCGGTGTCGAACAGCGCACCCGGGCCGGCGACATCCTGGGCACGCCCCAATACATGTCGCCCGAACAGGCCAGGGGCGAGCGCCTCGACGGCCGCTCCGACCTGTTCTCCGCGGGCATCGTGCTGTACCAGACGCTCACTGGCCAGCGCCCGTTCAAGGGCGACAGCCTGGTGTCACTGGCTATGCAGATCACCAACGCCGACCCGAAGCCGATCGAGCAGCTGCGACCCGAGGTGCCGGCGGCCGTGCGCCGGATCGTGGCGCGCTGTCTCGCGAAGTCGCCCGATCGCCGATACCGCAGTGGCAAGGAGCTGGCCGAGGCCTTGAGCAAGGTGCTGGCCGAGATCGATGCCGCCGAGCTCGAAAAGAGCCGCCAGCGCATCGTGCCGCTGCGGGTCAAGTGGGCCGCCACGATGGCCTTGATCGTAGCCCTCGTGATGGCGCTGACCGCAACCGTGATCACCCAGCGCCAGTACGCCGCGATGATCAACCAGGCCACCGATTACGGCGCCTCGCTGGCTCGCTTTATTGCGGCGCAGAACGCGGTGTCGGCGCTGTCGGAGGACTGGGTATCGGTCGAGGTCGCGATTCAGGAAATCATGAAGGCCAAGGACTTCCAGGGCATCACGGTGATTGACCGCGAGGGCGTGGTGCGTGCCACCAGCGGCGACAACGTCGGCCAGGCCTACCGCGCGCCGGCCAGCGAATCGCTGGACGAACGCAAGGGCGGCGTGGCGGTCACGCGCTTCACCGCCGATGGTGAGCCGGTGCTCGGCTTCGAGGCGCCGATCACTTTCCAGGGCAAGCGGGTTGGCACCGTGGCACTCGGCGTGCCGGAGCGGCCGCTGCTCGGCGTGGCTCGGTTGTCGATTGCGCTGATGGTGGCGTTGGTGGTGGTGACGGTGCTGGCGGTGGCGGTGGCGATGTACTTCGTTGTCAACTGGTTCGCTCAGCCCATCAAGCTGCTGGGCGAGTCAATGCAGGAAATCGCCCAAGGCCGTTTCGATCACCGCATCGCCGAGCAGCGCAAGGACGAATTCGGCTTGCTCTACATGGGCTTCGACCAGATGGCCCAGGCCCTGGCCGACCGGCACGTGCAGGGGCTCGACGGCACCTCGATATCACTGCCGACCCCAATGCCAACCGTCGGGCCCTCAACGTCCACTGCCGACACGGGCGCAGCACGAGAAGGCGGCGCGGCCGATGCGTCATAGGGAGTTGCTGCCACTGATCGTCGTTGCGTTGCTGGGCCTGCTGGCCGGTTGCTCCAGTTCACCGCCCAGATCGGCCGATGCGCCTGCGGGGTCGGACAAGGCGGCCGGTGTCGTGATCGGGCGCAGCGATCGCCTGCTGATCTACCTGCCCGGGCGCGACGACACGCTGCGTTCCATCGCCGCGCAGTTCCTCGGCGACGACGAGCGCGATTGGGTCATCGGTGACTTCAACCGCCTGAGCAGCGTGGTGCCCGATCAGCCGCTGGTGGTGCCGCTGAAGCCGCTGAACCCGATCGGCGTGCAGGATGACCGCGTTCAGACCGTGCCGATCTTGTGCTACCACCGTTTCGGTGGCGCGAGCAACAAGATGGCGGTGTCACCCGCCAACTTCGCCGCCCAGCTCGACTGGCTGGCGCGCAACGACTACCGCGTGATCCGGCTGTCGAAGCTGCTCGGGTTTCTGCAGGGGCGCGAGGCGCTGCCCAAGCGCTCGGTCGTGATCACGATGGACGATGGCTATGAGTCGGTGTACCGCCATGCGCTGCCGCAGTTGCGCAAGCACGGCTACCCCGCCACCCTGTTCGTTTATTCCGATTTCATCGGCGCGGCCGACGGCTTGAGCTGGGCCCAGCTGACCGAGCTGAAAGCCTCGGGCCTGGTCGACATCCAGGCCCATTCGAAGACCCACCGCAACCTGATTGAACGACTGCCCGGTGAGACCGACGAGCAGTACCGGCAGAGCCTGGATGTTGAAGCACGCGCGCCGCGTGAACTGCTGGAACGCCGGCTGTCGGGGCCGGTGCGGCAGTACGCCTATCCCTTCGGCGACGCCAACGAGGCGGTGCTGGACGCATTGACGCGCCAGCAGTACCAGCTGGCGGTGACGGTGACGCCAGGCGGGAACGCCTTCTTCTCGATGCCGCTGATGCTGCGTCGCACGATGATCTTCGGCGACATCGACATCGAGGCGTTCAAGGCCAAGTTGCAGATCAGCCGCGGTGGTGTGGCGCCATGAGGCGGCTGGCCGCGACCATGTGTGTCGCCGCGCTGGCTGGCTGTGCGGCGACACCGCCGATCCCAGGCGCGGCGGTGGCATCGTCAACCCGTGCAACGACGACATCGTCGTCTGCGTTCGAGCAGCAGTACCGCGAGCGGGCCAGCAGCGCGCAGCGGCAGGGCCATCTGGCCGATGCGGCCATCGCCTGGGAGGTGCTGACCGTGTTGCGTCCCGAGTCGCGCGAGTACCGCGATACGCTGGACTCCACCCGCCGCCAGATCGATGCCGCCGTGGCCGAGCGCTTGCCGCGTGCGGCGCAGGCGCAGCGTCGCGGCGACCTCGACGCGGCGACCCAGGGCTATCTGGCCGTGCTCGCCTTGCAGCCGGATTCAGCGCCCGCCGCAGACGCCTTGCGCAGCATCGAGCGCGCGCGCGTGAAACGCCAGCAGCTCGGGCGGCTGTCGCGGCTGACGCTGATGCGCCGCGGCACCGAGGCGGTGGGCCCCAACGACAAGCTGGTGGCGCCTGCAGGGGTCGATCGCAACGAACTCGAGCATGCAACGATCCTCGCGCGGCAGGGCGAGATCGACAGCGCGATTGGCCTGCTGGAACGGCGCCTCGCCGCCGACCGCAATGACCGCGCGGCGCGTAACATGCTTGCCGATCTTTACGAGCGCAAGGCCGACGACGTGCTGGCCGCGCGAGACACCGCAGGCGCGATCGCGTTGCTGGAGAAAAGCCTGCGCCTCGATCCCAGCGATGCGCACGTCGCCGAGCGCCTGCAGCAACTGCGCGCTGCTGCCGCCTCGAAGCCTGCCGAGCTGAAGAGCCGCTAGCCGTGGACCCGAAAACCCGGGCCGCTCACTTCAGCGACTTGATCTTTTCCTTCAGCGCCATCGCCTTCTGCTGTTCAAGCCGGGCGGTGTCGTTGCCGGGGTCGAGTTGCATCACACGGTCCCAATGGCGGATCGCGCCGTCGAGGTCCTGCTTGGCGAAGGCGCTGCGGGCGTTCAGCGTGTAGCGCTGCACCAAGCGGCGGCGCAGGCCTTCGGCCTTGGCCTGCGCGTCGCTGCTCAGTTCGCCGCCGGTGGCCACGCGGTAGTCGGTGTAGGCGCGCTCCAGGTCGCCGCGTTTTTCGGCGGCGTCGGCACTGGCCAGCGCCTTTTCCGCGGCACTCGGTTCGGCTGGTGGCGATGGTGTCGCTGGCGACGTCGACACGCCAGCGGCCGGCTTGTCGGTGCGGCGCGGTTCGGCCTCCAGCGTGCCGGGCGGCGGTGCCTTGCCGGGGATGCGGATCACCTGACCGCCGGACACCTGGCGCGGGATCTTGATGTCGTTGTAGCGGGCCAGGATGTAGAACGCGTAGATGTCGCCGAGGAAGCGCCCGGCGATGCGCGACAGCGTATCGCTCGCCCGCACGGTGTACGGGAACGATTCGCGGCCGAGCAGGGCGACCGGGTCAGCGGTGATCTGGCGCAACAGGTTCTGCGCCAGCTTGTTGTTCGGGTCGCCTGCCAGCACCCGCTGCAGTTCGGCCCGGGCCTGTTCTTCGTTGCCGGTTTCGAGCAGGTCGGCCGCAGCGATCGCCAGCTTCTGTGCCTGCTGCGGCGTGGCGGGCGGTGGCAGGGCCGCAGGCGCAGCCGGGGCTTCGACCTTGGGTTCAGGGGCAATGCTGGGTGCGGGGGCTTTGACGGCGGGGGCACCGCATGCGACCAGCAAGGCGGCGGCCGTGGAGCACAGCAGAATCAGACGTGTGGAGAACATGGAATGGGATGGCGGTGCATGTCCGCTGGAGTACCGTCACCGAATGCAACCCCACAATTATCGGCCGGCTGTCGAAATGGCGGCAAGCCGCCTGCGCCGCTGGTGCTGCGGGCTTTTCGCCGGTGGCGCCTTGGCCTTTGCGGCGCAGGCGCAGCCGGCACCTGACCTGCCTACCTGCCTGCGCGTGCTGCGCCATGAATTGCCGGCCCAGCCACCGGTGCGTGCCGACAGCTTCGACCGCTACACCCGCTCGGTCGAAGACCTGCGTCCGCTGATCGATCAGTCGAGCGCTGCTCAGCCCGAATTCAAGCTGCCGATCTGGGACTACCTCGCGCGTCTGGTCGATGCGAAGCGCGAGGCCGATGGGCGCGCGGTGCTGCAACGGCATGCCGCCGCGCTGCTCGACATCGAGCATCGGCATGGTGTCGACGCAGCCACCGCGGTGGCGGTGTTCGGCGTCGAGACCGACTATGGCCGCGTGCCCGGCCGCTATCCGGTGGTCGATGCCACGCTGAGCCGTGCCTGCCTGAACCTGGGCAGTCGCGAGCGCAAGGCGCATTTCTTCGCGGCGCTGTACCTGCTGCAAGAAGGGCTGGTGAAGCCCGACACCTTTCGCGGCTCGTGGGCCGGCGCATTCGGCCTGACGCAGTTCATGCCGGGCACCTTCCTGAAGAACATGGACGACGGCGATGGCTCGGGCGACATCGACATCATCGCCAGCGTGCCCGATGCGCTGGCCACCACCGCGCGCTACCTGAGCGGCCTGGGCTGGGTGGCCGGCCTGCCGTGGGGCGTCGAGGTCAGTGTGCCGCGTGAAAACGCCGCGCCCTGGAACGCGCTGGAACGCGACCATGGCTGCCTGGAGTCGCCGGCAGCTGACGGCCTGTGCCGCGGCGTGGCGCAATGGGCGGCCGCCGGCGTGCATCGCATCGATGGCAGCGCGCTGCTGCCGCCCGATGCCAGCAACGGTTCGCCCTGGCGTGCCGACACCGTCGCCGCGCTGCTGATGCCTGCCGGCGTCGACGGCCCGACCTGGCTGGTCACGCGCAACTTCCAGGCCGCGTGGCGCTACAACCGTGCCGACGCCTACGCGCTGGCGATCGGTCTGCTGGCCGACCGGCTGCGTGGCGACCCGGCGCCGCGCACCGCCTGGCCGACCGACGACGCGGCGCTGTCGCGTGCTGAATTCGTCGAACTGCAGGCGCTGCTGCTGCGCCTCGGCCACTGTGATGTCACTGCCGACGGCCATGATGGCCCGCGCACCCGTGCGGCGATCGCCGCCGCAGAGGCGGCACAGGGCTGGTTGCCGAGCGGGCGGGGTGGGGCGAAGCTACTGGCTGCGCTGCGTGCGGTGGCGGCGCAGGCGGGTCGCATCCCTGACCCGTTGCCGTCCGACTGCGCCGCCAGCGCTCCCGGCTGAGCAGCGTCGCGGCCGGTCCATCCACAGCGCGTCAGCGGCGGACGTTGATCCGGCCCGCATACAGGCCCGGCGTCGAATCGGCGATCTCAGTGGCGCCGGCCACGCGCCGAAAGAATTCGACGGAACCGACCGCGCCGGCGATCGCATAGCCGTAGCCCACGGTGCGCATCTCTTCCAGCGCGGCACGCAGCAATGCAGCGCCAATGCCGGTGCCTCTCGCCGAGGCCTCAACGCCGATCGGGCCGACGTAGCCGCGTGCGGTGGCGTCGTAGCAGACGAAGCCGATCGGCTGCCCGCCTTGCACCGCCATCAGCAGGCTGACAGGTCGGTTCTGCAGCGCCACCCGGGCCTCGCTCGCCCAACCCGCGCCGAACTCGGCCTGCACCCAGGCCACGACCCGTTCGTGTTCGCAACCGATCGGCTTGCGCACCACATGGTTGGCCAGGCATTCCTCTGCCGCGGGCCGAGTCGGTGCAGGCAACGCGTAAAGCCTGATCAGCATGTCGGTCATGCCGTCTATTTTTGCAGCCATTCCCGCCGCCGCGCGCCTGAGAACGCCGCGCATCCGCGGTTGCACAGCATACGTTTTGCGTAAGGCTGCGATGATGTTCACAGCCTGTGCGCGACCCGCCCGAACCCCATGCCCCAACCTCGGCCCGATGGTTCTGTGATTCAGGATCTGCTGGAGGTGGTCCACGCTCGTCACCGAGGCGTCGATGACGGCGAGGTCGCCTCCTACATCCCGGCGCTGATGCGGGCAAACCCCGACCATTTCGGCATCTGCATCGTCTCGACCCGGGGCGATACCTTCGAGGTCGGCGACAGCCAGGTCGAGTTCACGATCCAGTCGTGTTCCAAAGCCCTGGTTTATGCGCACGCGCTGTCGGTACACGGGCGCGACAAGGTGATGGAACGCGTTGGCATCGAGCCCAGTGGAGACACCTTCAACTCGATCGCGCTCGACGCCAGCAACCGCGCTTTCAACCCGATGGTCAACGCCGGGGCGATCACCACCGCCGGCTTCATCGAAGGTGCCGACTTTGCCGAGCGGCGCGCCAAGCTGCTGCGCTGCTTCAGTGCGGCAGCAGGCCGGGAGCTGACGGTCGATGAGACGGTGTACGCGTCGGAAGCCGAAACCGGCCACCGCAACCGCGCGCTGGCCTGGCTGGTGACCAACTTCGACCGCATGGACCCGGCGTCCAATATGCAAACGCTGGACCTTTACTTCCTGCAGTGCTCGGTCCGCGTCACCGCGCGAAACCTCGCGATGATGGGCGCCACGCTGGCCAACCTCGGCGTCAACCCGCTGACCCAGGAAAACGTGTTCGAGATGGCCAGCGTGCAGGATGTGCTGTCGGTGATGGCCACCTGCGGCATGTACGACTATGCCGGCGAGTGGATGTTTCGCGTCGGCATCCCGGCCAAGAGCGGCGTGGGCGGCGGCATCCTCGGCGTCGTCAACCGGCAGCTCGGCATCGGCACCTACTCACTCCGGCTCGATGCGCGCGGCAACAGCGTGCGCGGCATCAAGGCCTACTGCGACCTGGCCGACGATCTGGGGCTGCACGCGTTCAACTTCATGAACAACGGCTCCCATTTCCTGAAGCACCTGATCTGACCGCCGCTGGCCTCCTCAGCCGGCCGTGGCCATGCGCAGCCGGCGCGCCGCTTCCTCGTCCCGTGCGTCATCGATCTCGCGCATCACGCTGCTCAGGTCGACCGCCCCCAGCTGCGGTTCGTAGCGGCCGGTCAGCACCACCTCAGGCGTCAGCACGCCGCGTTCATACAGCGCCCAGATCTCGGGGCCGAACTGGGTGTGCAGCAATTCCGGCGCGCACCGACCGAAGAAATTGCGCAGGTTGGCGACATCGCGCAGCAGCATGCGCGGCGCGTGGTTGTTGCCCGCGGCATCGATGGCCTGCGGCAGGTCGATGATCACCGGCCCGTCTGCCGCCAGCAGGATGTTGAATTCAGACAGGTCGCCGTGCACGACGCCGGCGCACAGCATCCGCACCACCTCGACCAGCAGGCTCGCGTGATGTGCTCGCGCGTCCTCGGGCGTGAAGGCCACGTCGTTCAGGCGCGGCGCGGCGTCGCCGTCGGCATCGGTCACCAGCTCCATCAGCAGCACGCCATCGTGGAAGTTGTACGGCTTGGGCACCCGCACACCTGCCGCCGCCAGCCGGTACAGCGCATCGACTTCGGCGCTTTGCCAGGCCGCTTCCTGCGATTCGCGGCCGTAGCGCGTGCCCTTGGCCATCGCACGGGCCTGGCGCGAGTTCTTGACCTTGCGGTTCTCGGTGTAATCGACCGCCTGGCGGAAGCTGCGCTGCGTCGCTTCCTTGTAGACCTTGGCGCAGCGCGTGTCGTCGCCGCAGCGCACCACGAACACCATCGCCTCCTTGCCGCTCATCAGCTGGCGCACCACGCTGTCGATCAGGCCTTCGTCGATCAGCGGCTGCACGCGGGCGGGTGGTTTCATCGGGGCATTGTCGGTTGTTCATCAACAGACAGCGCCGCACCCAGTTCCATCTTGCTGCTGAGGTCAGCGCAGGAGCGCTGCGCCGGGCCGCTGTGTTGCGCTCATGTCATCCGGGCCGGAATAGACCGGCCCTCCTTCTTTACTTCGCTCCACACAGCGACCCGCCGCAGCGCTCGTGCCACCGATGAAGCAGTCTGAACGGATCAACGCGAAACAGAAGCTGATTGAAATCGATCAGGCGCTGTGTGAGCCCGGCTGGCGTTGCACAAGTGCCTCGACGTTCCGCTTCAGTGGCGGCAGGTCGCAAAGTTGCGGGTGTCCGCTCATATCGACACCGCTTGCGCCAGTACCAAATCGCGAAATTTATCGGGGAGTGCTTGCGACGTCAGCACGTCCACGGAGACGCCGAGCAACTGGCGCAACTCATGCCGCATCGCGCCGATGTCGAACAGCGTGGTGTCGTTGGTCGGGTCGACCAGGATGTCGAGGTCGCTGTCTTCCGTGTCCACACCTTGCGCGACTGAGCCGAACACCCGCGCGTTCAACCCGCGGTGCGCGTGGACGACACCACGAATCGCAGCACGGTGGGTTTGGAGGGCGACGGATGGTTTCATGAGCAATGAACTGTCATCGACAGGCGCAGCCGTTCGCGCAGCTCGGCGTCGCGCAGGTCATCAAGCCGGATGCGGTGGCTGCGCGCGTCGGGGAAGGGCGTGTAGGTGGCGCCGCTGCGGGTGAATTCGGCGTACAGCTCGATGACGTGGCCGACATCGACCCCCACCATGAAGGGTGGGCGACCTTCGCCCGCGGGCAGGGCGCGGGCGTAGTTTTCGGCCTGGGTGCGGGCACGCAGCAGGGCGTCGTCGAAGGCCTTGGTGGTGGTGCCGGTCTGCTGGGCTTGCACGCCCGCCTTGGGCTTCTTGCTCTCCCACACGAAGTGGCCGCGCTTGTAGCAGTCCACCCGGCCGGCGCTGGTGGAGCCGTCGCCGTGCTGGAAGGTGATGGGGCGCTCGAACATGTAGCTTTGTTCGGGCGTGGGGTGCGGCGCCTCGACGCCCAGCAATTCGCAAAGCTGGATGACGAAGCTCTGCGAGGTGGACAGCTCGGAGGCGGCGACGCCGCGCCAGCGTTGGATGAAGGCGGCGACGTGGATCGGTTGGTCCATCGGCGGATGATATTGGCGGGGTGGTGGGCCAGCCGGGCGCCCGGCTGGATCAGGGCGCGATCACCTGCAGGCTGGGAAAGTAGGTGCGGAAACGGCTCGCGTCGCGGGTCAGCAGCGGCCAACCTTCCACGGCGGCGTGTGCGCCGATGAAGAAATCGGGCAGCACCTGAGCCTTGCCGCCGCCGCGCTTTCGATACTGCGCAAACGCCTTGCCGGCCAAAAACAGCGCCGGGCGCGGCAGCTCCCGCATCGCGAGGCCCAGGGTTGCCACCGTGCGATCCAGTGCTTCGAGGGTCGAGAACGACAGCGAGATTTCAGCGTAGATCATCGCGTTGATCGCCAGCTCGTGGACTTTGGCCTGCGCCCGCAACTGGCCTATCGACCAGTCAGCCCACTGCGGGTCGTCTTCCAGCACATCCACCAGCACGTTGGTGTCGACGAGCAGCACGGGCGTGCGTCCTCAGGCGTCGGAGCGCAGCAACTTCATCAGGTCGTCGGTGCGCCACGCCACGTCGGCAGTGCCTCGAACGGCGTCAAAGCGATCCTTTCGCGGAGCGCGGGCGCGTTTGGGTCGGGTGGCCCCGGTCAACACCACATCACCGTGCGCATTGACGGCAAACTCAACAGCGGCCCCCGGCAGCAGTTGCAGGGCGTCACGGATGTGTTTTGGGATGGTGACCTGGCCCTTGCTCGTCAGGTTGGTGGGCATGGCATGTTCAACAGGTGTTACTCGAGCTTGAATGGTAATACCTCATGACTTCGGCGTCTACGGCAATCTTTTCCTGCCACGCGCTTCACCGCCGCGCCCTTTGCCGCACCTGCGCCAGCGGCCGCTTGCCCTTCAGCTGCCGCTCGATGCCGTCGTTGAGCTGGCGCCGCAGTTCGAGCACCGCGTCGAGGTGGCCGTAGACGCCGGGGAAGCGCAGGTCCAGCCACAGCCACAGCGTGACGGCGCGCAGCGCCTGCTCCATCCGGTCGAGGCGGCTGTGGCCGTCGACGTCTTTCAGGAACCACGGCGTGCCGGCTTGGCCGTTCAGCGCGTGGCTGCTGGTCCAGTCCAGGAACTCCTGCACCTGCGTTTCGGTGCGGGTGTCGACCGGCGCCTGTGCGTAGGTGAAGCGCTCCTTCAGAGTCAGACCGGGCGCGCAGCGGTCGAGCTGTTCGGCCAGGTCCAGCATCTGGTCAAGCTCGGCCACCGCGAAATGCGCGTCGTCGAGCTTCAGCTGTTCGACGAACACGCCCAGCACTTCGCGCAGCTTGGTCTTGTGCAAGCGCGACGAGATGGTGTCGACGTGCCAGCCGTTCGGCGCCACCGGTGCCTTGAAGTCGCGCGGGGCGCGCGGTGTCTTCGCCAGCAGTTCCTTCAGCATCCGCGCGGCCAGCGGCTCGGCGTCCTTCAGCACGCCGACGAAGCCTTCTTCGTGGATGCCGAAGCGCCCGGCGCGGCCGGCGATCTGGTGCACTTCCGATTCATTCAGCGGCCGATCGGCGGTGCCATCGAATTTGATCATCGTGCTGAACAGCACGCGGCGGATCGGCAGGTTCAGCCCCATGCCGATCGCGTCGGTCGCGACCAGGATGTGCGACTCGCCGGTCGCGAAACGCTCGGCCTCGCGGCGCCGCACTTCGGGTGGCAGCGCGCCGTAGATCACGGACACCGGATGGCCGTCGGCGGCGATCTGATCGCGCAGCGTCAGCACATCACGGCGGCTGAAGGCGACCACCGCGTCGCCCAGCTTCAGTGCCGAGGTGGCGATCGGGTGCGGCAGCAGATCGACATGCTGCTTGCGGTCGAAATGCCGCACGGTGCAGCGCTCGCCGCACAGGCCCAGCAGGTTCTCGATGGCCGGCACGGCATACGCCGAGCAGATGATGATGACCTCGTTGGCCGGCACCGCCACGATGGCCTGCGTCCACGCCCAGCCGCGCGACGGGTCGAAGATCATCTGTGCTTCGTCGATCACCGCCACGTCGATCGGCTTGTTGGTGCCGACCATCTCGATCGTGCTCGACACCACCCGTGCACCGTCGGCTGGCACGTTCTCTTCGCCGGTCAGCAGCGAACACGGCACGCCGCGGCCGACCAGCCGGTCGCGGCCTTCGAGGGCCAACAAACGCAGCGGCGCCAGGTAAGCGCCATCGTGCGCTTGCGCCAACCGCTCGAACGCCGCGTGGGTCTTGCCGCTGTTCGGCGGGCCGACATACAGCGTGACGCTGCGCTGCAGGCGGCGCGCCTTCTCAAAGGTGTCGGGGTAGCCCTGAAAAGCCAGTTCGCTGTTCAGGCCTTCGATCGTGTCGAGTTCGGCGGTGCGGTGTTCCCAGCGGTCCTGCGCGCGCATCAGGGCGGCTTTCAGGTCGGCCAGCGCCTGTGGCGTTGCGCATTCGGACTGCAGGCGCGGCAGCAGCGATTCGAGGTGGTTCGGCTTGAACGCGCGGCTGCGCGCCACCAGGGCGTCGAGGTGCGTGATCAGCTCAGCTGCATGCGTGAAGGGCGGCGGCGTGCCGAGTGCGGCCAGCAGCGCGGCCTTGTCGCCATCCCGGTAGAAGGCCCACACGGCCGTGGCGTCGACCGGCACGCGAAACAGCACAGGCACTTTCCAGCCGGCTTCCGCGAGCGCGAGCGCGTGGCTGATCAGCCGCGTCCACACGCCGGCATCGCGCGACACGCCCATGGTTTCCAGCGCGGCGGTGCGTTCCAGCATCAGCGCACGCACATCGGGCCCGTTGCCGACCGCGTCGAGGTGAGCTAGCGCGCTGTCCATCAACTCGGGGGCGATCCAGCGACTGGGCCTGGCACCAGCCACCGGCTTTTGCAGCAGCACCAGGCCGAGTCGGTCGAGATGCTCCTCAAAACCTGCGCTGCGCTCGGCGATGAAGTCGCCCGGCTTGACGACCTGCGGCAGCCGATAGGCCGCTTGGCGGATGCGCTCGAACTGGGCTTTGCCGATGTGCGCAGGCAGGCGCGCCGCATGGCGCGGGTTGGGTAGGTTCAGGGTGTCGGACACGGAAAAAGGCCTTGAAGATCAAGGCCTTGGGGATGAGCTGTAGCTCCGGAGGATAGTCGATGCGTGCTGCGTTGCGATCTCAGTGGTCGCGACCCTTTCCGTGACCGTGCCCGCGGTCGTCGTCGCGGTCTTGTCCGCGTCCCCGGTCATTGCCACCGCCCTGATCATCTCGATCGTGCTTGTCCCAGCCGCGCTTTCGGCCTTTGTCCCAACCCGGGTGTTCCTGCTGGTAGCGCTCGCGCACCCACTGGTCCTGCACGAAATAGACCGGTTGACCGCAGGCGTTGTAGCGGCCGCAGTAGCGGCGCCAGTCCTGCTGGTGCGGAGGCGGAACGTACAGGTAGATCGGTTGGCGCTCGTATTGAATCGCCGGCGGCGCAATGATCACCGGTTGCGCGTAGACCAAGGCAGGTCGTGGCACGTCGCCGATGTTGATGCGGCCATAAACGCCGGGTTGGTTGATGCCGATCGACACGCCGATGCTGGTTTCCGCATGGGCTGAGGTGATGGCGGCCAGGAGCAGGGCGAAGGTCTTTTTCATGGAGGTCAAAGAGAGTTTTTCTTGGCTCTACAACGATTGAAAGTGTCGCTGCGGCGACACGCTGGCGATGTAGGACATCGGCTTTACTTCTGCTTACCTGGGTCCTGCAAGGTCCGGCGGCGGCCCGATCCCAGGGGCAGCCCACTACACTGGAACGTTGTCCGATCGATAAGTTGTCCGGGAGTGTGGGGATGTGCGCAAGTCAGTCGAAGCGGCCACCAGCGGTGGTGCTTCTGAGCGGAGGGCTCGATTCCTCGACGGTGCTGGCGATCGCACGCGAGCGTGGCTTCGAGCCCTGCGCGCTGAGCTTTCGCTATGGCCAGCGCCATGTGCATGAGCTGAACGCCGCCGACACCATCGTGCGCACCATGGACGTGACCCGGCATGTCACGGCGCAGATCGACCTGCGCGCCTTCGGTGCTTCGGCGCTGACCGCGGACATCGCCGTACCGAAGGACCGCAGTGCCGATGAGATGTCGCATGGGATCCCGATCACCTACGTGCCAGCCCGCAACACCGTGTTCCTCAGTTTTGCGCTGGCCTGGGCCGAAACGCTGGGCTCGACCGACATCTTCATCGGCGTCAATGCGCTTGATTACTCGGGCTACCCGGACTGCCGGCCCGACTACATCGCCGCGTTCGAGACCATGGCCAACCTCGCGACGCGGGCCGGCGTTGAAGGCGCAAAGCGCCTGAAGATCCATGCGCCGCTGATCTCGCTGAGCAAGGCGCAGATCATTCACGAAGGCTTGCGCCTCGGCGTGGACTATGCGCAGACCAGCAGCTGCTACGACCCCGGCGTTGACGGCAGGCCGTGCGGCGGCTGCGACTCTTGCGTGCTGCGTGCCAAGGGCTTTGCCGAGGCGGGCGCGCGCGATCCGTTGCTGGTGCGGTTCGGTCTGGTCTGAACGTGATGACAGTGCTGCCCACACGCACGGTGTTCTGCGCCCAGGCCGGTTTCGACGCCGCGCGGCAGCTCGACGCGCTGCCCGCCGGGCACCCGTCGGGTCGGCTGCTTGGCCATGGCTTCGTCGCGAAGCTGCGCTGCGCGCTGTCTGCGGGCTGGGCGCAGTTCCCGGGTGGCGAGGTCGATCGGCTGCGCGACGAACTTCAGTCGCGCATTGCGCTGCTCGACCACCGGCTGCTCAATGAGCAGGTGCCGAACCCGACCGATGCGCATCTGGCGCGTTGGCTGTGCGAGCGGCTCGATCTGCCCGGCGGGGTCGAGCTCGGTGTGCAGAGCACCGCGCAACGAGGCGCCCAGCTCGATGAAGCGGGTCGCGTGACGCTGTGGCGTCGCTATGCGTTCCAGTCGGCACACTGGTTGCCGCACGTGCCGCGGGGCCACAAGTGCGGAACGATGCATGGGCATGGGTTCGAGGCGGTGCTGCATGTGCGTGCGAGTGACGAAACCGGTGACACCTCCATCAGCCACGACGACCTCGATGCCATTTGGGCGCCGCTGCACTGCCAGCTGAACTACGGCTGCCTGAACGACTTGCCGGGCCTCGCCAACCCGACCAGCGAATTGCTGGCCAGCTGGCTGTGGGAGCGCCTGGCGCCGCAGTTGACGGGCCTGGCGACCGTCACCGTGTACGAGACCGGCAGCTGCGGTGCGGTGTTCGACGGCGTGCTGCATCGCATCTGGAAGCAGATGACGCTGGACGCTGCGGTGCAGCTCAGGCACGCGCCCGATGGCAGCGGGCTGCGCCGCCTGCACGGCCACACCTACACGCTGCGCCTGCACCTGGCGGCGCCGCTCGACGGGCTGCTGGGCTGGGCGGTCGATTTCGGCGATGTGAAATCAGCGTTCAACCCGATCTTCCAGCAGCTCGATCACCAGCCCATTCATCAGATCGCTGACCTGGCCGATGGCGACACGGCCAGCATCGCCAGCTGGATCATGGCGCGGGCGCGGCTTCAGCTGCCGCAGCTGGACCGGGTCGACCTGTTCGAGACGCCCGGCTGTGGCGCGATCGTGTCGATGGGCGACGCGGCGCTCGCCGGGCCGATGTGATCACGAGACCCGCCCGATGAGTTATGCCGTCAAGGAGGTCTACTACACGCTGCAAGGCGAGGGCGGCCAGAGCGGCCGCGCGGCGGTGTTCTGCCGCTTCGCCGGCTGCAACCTGTGGTCGGGCCGCGAGGCCGATCGCGCCGACGCGGTGTGCAACTTCTGTGACACCGATTTCGTCGGCACCGACGGCCCCGGCGGCGGCAAGTTCGATACACCGGCTGCGCTGGCCAAACACATCGCGCGGCAGTGGCCGGCGGTGCTGCCGGGCAGGCCGCTGGTCGTGTGCACGGGCGGCGAGCCGCTGCTGCAGCTCGATGAGCCGTTGATCGACGCGCTGCACACGCTGGGCTTCGAAGTCGCGGTCGAGACCAATGGCACGCAGCCTGCGCCTGCGGGGCTGGACTGGATCTGCGTCAGCCCGAAGGCCGACGCCCCGCTGGTGCTGACCCAAGGCCACGAGCTGAAGCTGGTGTACCCGCAGCCTGCCGCGATGCCGGAGCGCTTTGCCACGATGGACTTCGGGCTGTTCTTCCTGCAGCCGATGGACGGCATTGAACAGCGCCGCCACACGCGGCTTGCGATCGACTACTGCCTCGCGCACCCGCAGTGGCGGCTCAGCGTGCAGACGCACAAGACCGTCGGCATCCCCTGACTTTTCACACACGAGTACCCGCCATGCCGCGAAACGCAAAGACCATCCCTCCCGAACCGGCGAAACAGCGCGCCATGCCAGTGAACCCGCCGACCGCGCCATCGAAAGAGCTGCATGTGTTCCCGAACCCGGCACCGGAGCGCGACTACGCGATCCAGTTCCAGATCCCCGAGTTCACCTGCCTGTGCCCGTTGACAGGCCAGCCCGACTACGCGCACTTCGTCATCGACATGGTGGCCGACAAGCGCTGCGTCGAACTGAAGAGCCTGAAGATGTACATGTGGAGCTTCCGCAACGAGGGCGCCTTCCATGAGAAGGTCACCAACGACATCCTGACCAAGATCGTCGCCGTCACGCAGCCGCGCTACGCCCGCATCACCGCCCGCTGGTATGTGCGCGGCGGCATCTACACCAATGTGGTCGCCGAGCACCGAAAGAAGGGTTGGAAACCCGCCGCGCCGGTGGTGCTGCCTGAGCATCCTGGCGAGAGCGGCCTGCGCGGGTGAGCTGGTGATGACCATCGTTCGATCCCTGCTCGCAGCGCTTTGCATCAGCGCCTGCGGGCCCAGCCAGGCCCTGGTGCTGCCCAGCGGGCTGGCGATCGATCCCCCGGAATCGATCGACGTCACGCAGCAGCTCGTGCCTTCGGTCAACCAGCAGAAGCAGGTATTGGCGGTGTGGGAGGGCGACACGCTGCGCTACCTGATCACCGTTGAAAAGCTGCCGGCCGATGCGCCGCAGTCGCAGGCTTACTTTCAACAACTGATGGGCGATCTGCGCGCCGCAGGCACCGTTGTCGATACCGGCAGGCGAGGCGAGTATCAGTCCACATCTGGCTGGCGCGGCAACTACCTCGTGCTGAAGTCGCATGCGAAAACGCAGGCACGCTCCGACCTCACGGTGGCCCACTACCTCACCGACGGCAAGGTCGCTTTCGTGGCTTACGCCCGGCTGGTCGGCGCCACGCCGGTCGATCAGCTGATCGAAGAAACCGTTCGCCTGTTCCAGACGGCGCACCTCGGCCTCCCTGAGGTGCCTGCTGCTGCACCGGCCAGTGCAGGCAAGCCCTAGGAGTCTGGGCGGCAGAAGGCCGCTGTCGTGAAAACTCGTGATTTCAGGGGTTCCTTACCCCTTGGCACGCTCGAGAAAATCGCTCCTGCGCG